>JBBIJZ010000001.1:0-24850 GCA_037445715.1 Verrucomicrobiales bacterium
ACCGGCGGACACTTGGTCTCGGCGGGCGGACAACGGGTCTCGATCGCCGGGCAGACCGTCTCCTTGCCCGCGCACCGGGTCACCACCGGCGGACACTTGGTCTCGGCGGGCGGACAACGGGTTTCCTGGATGGGGCAGACGGTCTCTTTGGGCGGGCACTTGGTTTCCACCGGCGGGCAGACGGTGTCCACCACCTGACAGACGGTCGCCACCGGCGGGCAGGTGGTGAGCGTGGCCGGGCACACGGTGGCAGCCGCGCGACAGGCGGTTTCCACGGGCGGACATTTGGTGGCGCTGGGCGGACATTTGGTCTCGACCACCGGGCAGCGGGTCTCGACCGGCGGGCATTGCGTGCTCGCCGGCGGACAACGGGTCTCGACCGGCGGGCATTTCGTAAGGGCCGGCGGGCACTTGGTGGCGGTGGGCGGACACTTGGTTTCGATCGGCGGGCACCGGGTCTCCACCGCCGGGCACTGCGTGTCCGCCGTCTGGCACAACGTGGCGGTGGGCGGGCATTGGGTGTGGACCGGCGGACAACGCGTCTCGGTGGGCGGGCATTTGGTCAGCAGCGGCGGGCACTGGGTTTCCACCGGCGGGCAGCGCGTCTCGAGCAACTGGCAGGCGGTGGGCACCGGCGGGCAATGCGTTTCGGCCACCGGGCATTGGGTGATCGCGGCCGGGCAACGCGTCTCGACCGGCGGACAGAGGGTCTCGGCCACCTGGCAGGCCGTGAGTTGTGCCGGGCACCGGGTCTGCACGGGCGGACACTGCGTCTCCTGCACCGGGCACTTGGTCTCCTCCGCCGGGCAACGCGTCTCGACCGGCGGACACACCGTGGCCCTCAACTCGCAGCGGGTGGGCACCGGCGGACAACGGGTCTCGGCCACCGGGCAGTGCGTTTCCACCGGCGGGCACCGGGTGGCCCGGGCCGGGCAGGTGGTGGGCACGGGCGGGCAGCGCGTCTGCAACGAAGGACACTTGGTGGGCACGATGGGGCACCGGGTCTCGACGGCCGGACATTTGGTCAACTCGGCGGGACAGGCGGTGGGAATGGCCGGGCAGGCCGTTTCCAGGGGCGGGCAACGGGTCTCGAGACTCGGGCACTGCGTCTCGACCGGCGGGCACACGGTCTCCGCCACGTGGCAGGCGGTGGGCACCGGCGGACAACGCGTCTCGGTGGTCGGGCACTGCGTTTCGACCGCGGGACAGCGCGTTTGGACCGGGGGGCAGAACGTTTCCACGGCGGGGCACCGGGTTTCGACGGTCGGGCATTGCGTCTCGATGGCCGGGCACACCGTCTGGGTGGCTGGACAGCCGGTTTGGAGCGCCGGACAACGCGTGGCGACAATCGGGCAGCGGGTGTTCACCGGCGGGCAGGCGGTCGCCACCGGCGGACAGGTCGTGGCCAGGGCGGGACAGATCGTGCTGGCCACCGGCACCATCGTCAGCACGGGGATCCCGATGCCGCCCAGGGCGCGGAAATCCGCCGCCGCCGCGGTCAGCGCCGTCTGCCACGCCTCCCGGGAAAGGCGCAGGAAACGGCCCAGCTCGGCCGGGTCCACCACCACCGGACTGTGCCCGCCGCCTTCGACGTCTTCCCACGGCCCCTCGGGCGCCTCGGCGGTCTGGAGCCAGCCCTCCCCGTCCCACTCGATCTTCAACTCCCCGGTCTCCGGGATGCGGCTGACCCGCAGTTCGGTGGGGCTGAGATTCAGCAGGGCCAACCCCACTGCCTCGGTCTCCGCCGGGTCCGCTGGGCCGGGCTCCTCGGCGGCCAGCCCGGCCGGCCCGGGCACAAGCCAGGCGGCGGCAAGCACGCCAGCCAGCAGCATGAGTTTGCGGGTTGTTTGAGCCCACCCCAGGAAGTTCGCCGGGCTTTTCATGAGAGGTCTTGTTTGAGTTGAGGCGAAATTCCCCCCGTGCATAGAAGCTGTCAAGTGGAAAAATTTCGGGTTTCTCCGAGTCGGCTGAGCCAGCCCTCCAAGCCTTGGAGACACCTTGGTGCACCCGCGGCGCACCGTTGCGCGCCTTCGGCGGGGGGCCCAAGCTCAGGGACCATGCGCGCCACCCCGATCCCGGGTCAGCTTCGCTGGCTCAACGGCACGGTGCTGGGCATCGGCCTGGCCAGTCTGCTCAGCGACTGGTCCCACGAAATCGCCACGACGGTGCTGCCGGCCTATCTGGCCACGCTGGGCGTGGCGGCGTTCTGGGTGGGATTGATCGAAGGGGTGGCCGACGGGCTGTCCAGCCTGGCCAAAATGGCCAGCGGCTATTACACGGACAAGCTGCGCCGCCGCAAACCCATTGCCGTGGTCGGGTATCTGGTCACCGCGTTCGGCACGGCGGCGTTCGGCCTGGCCACGGCCGCGGGGCACGTGCTGCTGGCGCGCGCGCTCGCGTGGCTGGGGCGCGGGGTCCGCACGCCGGTGCGCAAGGCGTTGCTGGCGGCGGCGGTCACGCCCGAAACCTACGGACGCGCCTTCGGGTTCGAGCGGATGATGGACACGCTGGGGGCCATCGCCGGCCCCGCCACGGCGCTGCTGTTGCTGGGCTGGTTCGCCCACGATTACTCCAAACTGTTCGCGGCCACGCTGGTGCCCGGGCTGTTGGCGGTGGCGGCCCTGGTCCTGTTGGTGCGGGAGCGGGAGCGCCGGCCGGTGCCGCACGTGTCGTTCGGCCAACGCCTGCGCGCGCTGCCGCCGCGGTTCCGGCGTTTCCTGGTGGCGGTGGGGTTGTTTGGGCTGGGCGACTTCGCCCACACCCTGCTGATCCTGCTGGCGACGCAAAAGCTCACCCGCGAGCGGGGCGCCGCCCGGGCGGCGAGCGTGGCCGTGGGCCTGTACGTGCTGCACAACGTGTGTTACGCCGGCTTCGCGCCGGTGGCCGGCTGGCTGGCCGACCGGTTCCCCAAACCGCGCGTGCTGGCGGCGGGCTACGCCCTGGCCGCCGTGATGGCGGGGCTGGTCCTCGCCCTGCCCCTGAACGAGGTCACGCTGGCGGCGGTGTTTCTTTGCGGCGGGGTGTATGTGGCCGTCGAGGAAACGCTCGAAGACTCGTTGTGCGCGGAACTGGTGGCCGCAGAACACCACGGCATGGCCTTCGGCACGCTGGCCACGGTGAACGGCGTGGGCGACTTCGTTTCGAGTCTGGCGGTGGGCGCGCTGTGGAGCGCGTTCGGCATCCCGGCGGCGTTCGGGTACAGCGCCGTTTTGTTTGCCGCGGGCGCGGGGCTGGTGTGGCGGTTGCGGCCGGCCGGGGTGGGGGAGGCCGCGCGCGGGGTCTGAGGCGCGCCGGCGGGACCGCGCCCCGTGATTTTCGTTTGCCGGGCCGGCGGCCTTCGGGCATGTCCAGTGTCATGTTAGCCCGCGTCCTTTCCGCGGCGGTCAACGGCATCGAGGCCTACCCGGTCGAGGTCGAGGTCAATGCCGGCTGGGGCGACACCGTGGTGGTGATCGTGGGTCTGCCGGACACGGCGGTGAAGGAGTCCCGCGACCGGGTGAGCACCGCGCTGACCAACTCCGGGTTCAAGTTTCCGATGGGGCGCACCACCATCAACCTGGCCCCGGCGGATGTGCGCAAGGAAGGCCCCAGCTTCGACCTGCCCATCGCCCTGGGGATGATCGCCGCCAGCGAACAGATGAACGGCGAGCGGCTGGAACGCTTTTTCATCGTCGGCGAACTGGCCTTGACCGGCGCCGTGCGGCCGGTGAAGGGCGTGCTGCCCATCGCCCTGTGCGCCCGCGCCGCGGGCCGGGCCGGCGTGCTGGTGCCCGCGGACAACGCGGCGGAGGCGGCGGTCGTGACCGGGCTGGACGTGATCCCGGTGCAAAACCTGCGCGAAGCGGTGGGCTTCCTCGAGGGCGACGTGGACATCCCGCCCACGCGGGTGGACGTGGCCCGCCTGTTCGAGCCGCCGGGCGAGGACGAGCCGGACTTTGCCGAGGTCAAGGGGCAGGAGCTGGTGAAGCGGGCGCTGGAGATTGCGGCGGCCGGGGGCCACAACGTGTTGCTCATCGGCCCGCCGGGCACGGGCAAGTCCATGCTCGCCAAACGGCTGCCCACCATCCTGCCGCCGCTGACCCTCGAAGAGGCGCTGGAAACCACCAAGATTCACAGCATCGTGGGCCTGCTGCGGCCCGGTCAGGCGCTGATCACCCGCCGGCCGTTCCGCGCGCCGCACCACACGGCCAGCGACGCCGGCCTGTTGGGCGGCAACATCAATCCCACCCCGGGCGAAATCTCGCTGGCCCATCACGGGGTGCTGTTCCTGGACGAACTGCCCGAGTTCAAGCGCAGCGTGCTCGAGACGCTGCGCCAGCCGCTGGAGGAGGGCCACGTCACCATCTCCCGCGCCGCCGGTACCGTGACCTTCCCCGCCGCGTTCATGCTCGTGGCCGCCATGAACCCCACCCCGGATGGCAAGATGCCCGGCGAGTCCCGCTGCTCGCCGCGCGAAATCCAGGCCTACCTGGGCCGCGTCTCCGGCCCCCTGCTGGACCGCATTGACCTGCACGTCGAGGTGCCGCCGGTGAAGTTCCGCGACATCACCGCCGCCGCCCCGGGCGAACCCTCCGCGCGCATCCGCGAGCGGGTCATCGCCGCGCGCCAGCGCCAGCAGGCGCGGTTCCGTGGCCGGCCCCGGCTCACCTGCAACGCCCGCATGGGCAGCCGCGAGCTCAAGCAGTATTGCGCCCTGGATGAGCCCACGCTCGAGCTGCTCAAAATGGCCATGCACGAACTGCGCCTGAGCGCCCGCGCCTACGACCGCATCCTGAAGGTCGCGCGCACCATCGCCGACCTGGCCGGGCGCGAACGCCTCACCGCCGAGGACGTGGGCGAGGCCGTTCAGTTTCGGTCCCTGGACCGCCAAATCTGGGGGTGAAGGCGTCGGGCGGGAGGGCGCGCTCCCGCTGCCCGGGAATTGCTTTCCCCCCCGCGCCGGGCCGGGTAAAACAGGGCGCGTGCCTGCGGCGTTGGAGAAGCTGGGCCGGTTGGTGCTGCGCGGTTTGCCCGCCTCGGAGGGCGTCAGCCGCGGCCGGCTCTTTGTGCTGGCCCCCCCGCGGCCGCTGGTGATCGAGCCGCGTCCCATCACCGAGGCGGATTTCCCGGCGGAGATTCAGCGGCTGGAGGAGGCCCTGCTGACCACCCGCCAGCAGTTGCTCGAGGTGCAGCGGCGCGTGAGCGAGGGCGTGGGCGCCAACGATGCGCGCATCTTCGACGCCCAGTTGCTGGTGCTCGAGGACCCGTTCCTCCATGACGAGGTGCTCAAACAGATGCGCCGGGACAAGGTGTGCATCGAGTACGCCTTCCACGACTTCGCCCAGCGGTACTTCACCACGCTCAGCTCGGTGGAGGACAAGTATCTGAGCGAGCGGGCGATGGACCTGCGCGATGTGGCCGAGCGGGTGTTGCACAATTTGCTGGGCCAGGAGCTGCCCGCCGATCTCTCGCACCTGCGCGAGCCGTGCATCGTGGTGGCCTACGATCTGACCCCCTCCCGCACCGCCACGCTGGACCGCCGCTACGTGCTGGGCTTCGCCACCGAGCTGGGCAGTCTCACCTCCCACACCGCCATCCTCGCGCGCTCGCTGCGCATCCCGGCGGTGACCGGCCTGACCCAGGCGGTGGGGCAGGTCCGCACGGGACAATTTGCCCTGCTGGACGGCTACGAAGGGCTGCTGATTGTCGAGCCCACCGAGCAGGCGCTTTACACCTACGGCCAGATCGAACGGCGCCAACTGGCCCTGCGCGGCCGGCTCGAACAGTTGCGCGAGGAGCCGGCCATCACCCTCGACGCCGAGCGCCTGATCCTCTCGGCCAACATCGAATCCCCCGCCGAGCTGCCGGAGGTGCGCGAGTTCGGGGCCGAAGGCGTGGGGCTGTTCCGCACCGAGTACCTGTTCCTGAACCGGCCCGGGCCCCCGGGCGAGGAGGAACAGTACGCGGCCTACCGCGAAGTGGCCGAATCCCTGGCCCCGGCGCCGGTCATCATCCGTACCCTGGACCTGGGCGGCGACAAATTGCCCGAGGTGGCGGGCGACCTGAACGAGCGCAACCCGTTCCTGGGCTGGCGCGCCATCCGCATCTGCCTCCAACAGCCCGAGCTGTTCAAGGCCCAGCTGCGCGCGGTGCTGCGGGCCAGCGCCCACGGCAACGTGAAGCTCATGTACCCGATGATCTCCAGCCTGGACGAGTTGCTCCAGGCCAACGCCCTGCTCGAGGAATGCCGGCAGGAACTGCGCGCCGCCGGCCGGCCCTTCAATCCCGACCTCGAAGTGGGCGCCATGATTGAAATCCCCTCCGCCGCCGTCATGGCCGCTGCGCTGGCCCGCCACGTGCGCTTCTTCAGCATCGGCACCAACGATCTGATCCAGTACACCCTGGCCGTGGACCGGCTCAACCCGCGCATCGCCCAGCTTTTCGAGCCCACGCACCCCGCGGTCATCCGCCTGATGCACGCCACCATCCAGGCCGCCCACCAGCAGGGCTGCTGGGTGGGCGTGTGCGGGGAAATGGCCGGCGAACCGGTCTTCGCCCCGCTGCTCATCGGCCTGGGGGCCGATGAACTGAGCGCCGCGCCCGCCCGCGTGCCGGCGGTGAAATACGTCATCCGCCGGCTCAAACGCGCCGAGGCCGCCGAGCTGGTCGCCCACGCCCTGCAATGCGAGACCGGGCGTGACATCCTCGCCCGCTGCCGGGACCTGGCCCGGCGCATCGCCCCCCGCCTGTTTGAAATCGCTTCCGGTGCCGCGCCGGAGACCTCCGCTACCGCCCCGACATGAAACTCCTGATCCTGGCCGCCGGTTACGCCACCCGGCTCTACCCGCTGACCCAACACCAACCCAAACCCCTGCTGCCGGTCGCCGGCCGCCCGATGCTCGAGCACGTGCTCGACGCCCTGGCGGACCTCCCGGACCTGGACCGCGCGTACGTGGTCACCAACGCGAAATTCGCCGACCACTTCGCCCGCTGGGCCGCCGCCTATCGCCCGGCCCGACCGGGCCTGAACTTCACCATCGTCAACGACGGCTCGACCGACGACACGAACAAGCTCGGCGCCATCGGCGACATTCACTTCGTGCTCACCCGCCAGCGGGTGGACGACGACCTGGTCATCGTGGCGGGCGACAATCTCTTCAGCCAACCCCTGAGCGATTTCGGCCGGTTCTGTCGGGAGAAAAACGCCCCCGTACTGGGCGTGTACGACGTGGGCCGACTTGAGTTGATCCGCCAATACAACGCCATCGAAACCGACGCCGAGGGCCGGATCACCTACTTCGAGGAAAAGCCCGCCCAACCGCGCAGCACGCTCACCGGCATCGCCCTGTACTTCTACCCGCGATCCGCCCTGCCGTGGATTCACCGCTACCTGGCCGCGGGCAACAACCCGGACCAACCCGGCCGCCTCATTCAGTGGTTGTACCCGCGCCGGCCGGTGTACACCTGGCGGGTGCCGGGGGTGTGGTTCGACATCGGTTCCTTCGAGCAACTCGAAGTGGCCGATCGGCTCTTCCGCGCCGCCGCCAAATCCTGAGCCGGCCGCGCCGCGGCCCGCACCAGCCGGGCCACTCTGCGGCGCTCCACGATAAACCGGACGCCGTCCGGTACTCCAACGGCCACCGCTGAGCTCGCCCGTCGGCGCCGCCCGCCGCCCCGGAAATTCCGCGGGCCGCCCGCGAGATTCGCAGCACCCGCGCGCCGCGCCGCCGCAAACGCGAGCAACGCCAGGGCGGCTCCCCGGGCGTAATCCGCCGGTTCCGGCACGACGGTGAAGGCGATGCCGCGGGCCGCCATGTCCGAGAGGTAGGTCGGGATGAAGTTGTCAAAGTTGAAAAAGTTCCCGCTGGGGTCCGTGCCGACGGCGCTGTGCGTGCCCACCAGGGTGAGCGTCCCGTTCCACGGCACGAACAGGGGGCCGCTCGAGTCGCCGCTCTGGTACCGGGTGTTCCCCGGCTGCCCGCCATCCACGTGATAAATGGTGCGGGTGTCGGCCACGGAATCTCCCGTGTTGAGCGGGTAAAGGTCCAGATCGGCGAAGCCGTCGATCGTATCCGTCCCGATGCGCGGGCCGGCCGTTCCCCCAGAGCCCCCGTAACCGTAAGTGAGCAACGGGAGGCCCAGGTATTGATTGGGGTTGAGCAGTTGCAGGATGGGATAGGGCGTGATGCCGTGGGTCGGGTCGAGCGGCGAGGACAACTTGCCGATGCTGAAGTCGCCCGGCTGGCCGGTCGTGGGATGGTTAAAACGAAACCGGGTGACATCGGTGATCGGCGTCCATGAGTAGGACACCACGCTGCCGAGCGCGGGGCTGTAGAAATTGAGCGTGCTTCCCGGCTGAAAATGCGTGGCGTACACGAAGAACTGGCTGCTGATCATAGCGATGTTGCGACGCAGATCACTCGGGTCCCACCCCACCCCGGACCAGTTGTAGCTCAGTCCAAGGAAGGAGGAACTGGTGTTCGGAACGGGAGCCGAGGGAAACCCACTGGCAAAGCGGTCATGCTTGGCAGAGGCGTAGTCGTTGATGACGACCGCGCGAAGTTCCGGCGTCAGAGCGGCGGCCACCGCCAAACAAACCCGGGTCAGCTTGCTCATAGCCTGCAATTAGCCCGTCAAACATCGGCTGTCAATGTTGCGCCCGAACCGCGCCGCACCCACGCGATGAACCCCGGGGTGGCTGGTCGTCGGGGCAGGGCGTTCACCGACCGGGCCGCAAGCGGGGCCAACTCCGGCAAGCTCTTGATTTGGGTCAATGCCCGCACGGCCCACGCGGGTTACCCAGAAAACATGCAAGCCTTGCAACGCTTCGTGGTTGGGATTGTCGGCTTCCTGTTCGTGGGCGGCTCGGGGCGTGTCCCGGGGGCGGAACCGGCCCAGTTGGAACGGGGCCGCGCCGTGTACGAGGCCCACTGCGCCGCCTGCCACGGGCTGAACGGGGACGGCAACGGACCGGCCGCGGTGTGGCTGTACCCCAAACCCCGCAACTTCAGCGCCGGCCTGTTCAAAATCCAGTCCACCCCCGCCGGCTCGCTGCCCACGGACGAGGACCTGTTCCGGAGCATCACCCGCGGGCTGGGCGGCAGCTCGATGCCGGCCTTCAACTACCTGCCGGAGGCCGATCGCCGCGCGGTCGTTCAGTATGTCAAGCATCTGACCGCGAGCGTGGGCCCGGACGGCCGGCGGGTGAACTTGTTCGAGCAGGCGCAGGCCAATGGCGCCGCCCCCCGGCCCATCACCGTACCGCCCGAACCGCCGCTGACGTTCGACTCGATCGTCCGGGGCAAGGAACTGTACGTCAGCCTGCAGTGTGTCTCGTGTCACGGCGAGACCGGCGCGGGTGACGGGCCCTCGGCGCCCACGCTCGTGGACAGCTTCGGCATCCCCATCCGGCCACGAGACTTCAGCTCGGGGGCGTTCCGGGGCGGGGCGACGGGGGTGGACCTCTACACCCGCATCGCCGTGGGCCTGGCCGGCACGCCGATGGTGGCCTTCCCGGACGAAGTGCTCAAACCCGAGGACCGCTGGGCGCTGGTGCACTACATCCGGTCGTTGCGGCAAAAGGATGCCGAGGTGAACGACATCCTGACACCGGAGGACGGGCAGATCACGGTCCAGCGGATCCGGGGCGCGTTGCCGCAGGACCCGATGGACCCGGTCTGGGAGCGGATCGAAAGCGTGCGGGTGCCGTTGAACCCGCTCTGGCCCGAGCCGTTCCCCATCCCGGCCGTGGCGGTGCGCGCGCTGCACAACGGCCGCGAGCTGGCCCTCCTGTTGCAGTGGCGGGATGAAATTTTCGACGGCGCACCGGTCCGGGTGGAGGATTTCCAGGACGCGGCCGCACTGCAGTTCTCGCTCACCGGGGAGTTCCCCTTCCTGGGCATGGGCGATGTGCGCAATCCGGTCAACCTCTGGCAGTGGAAGGCCGGCTGGCAGCAGGCCGTGGACGGCGCCCGCCCGGACGTCGAGACCGTCCACCCCGCCATGCACGTGGACGTGTACACCGACCCGGTCATGCAGGCGACCTACCGTACCGCCGAGGCGGCGGGCAACCTCCTGGCTGCCCGCACCCTGAAGTCGCCGGTCGAGGACGCCAACGCCGTCGGCTTCGGCACCGTGACCAGCCAGCCGCCGGCGGGCCAGAACGTGCGCGGGCGCGGGGTCTGGGCCGGCGGGTTCTGGAACGTGCTGTTCGTCCGCGAACTCCGTTCCCGGGACCAACAGGACGTGCAGTTCAAGCCCGGGCAGGCCGTCCCCGTGGCCTTTGCCATCTGGAACGGCGCCCAGCGGGACCGCAACGGCCGCAAGGTCGTCAGCCACTGGTTCCAGTTGATGCTCCAGCCGTGAACCCTCCTCCCGAGCTCCGCGTTTCCTCATCCACGACCCTTTTCCGTTTGCCATGAACACCACGCCACTATCCCGACGCGATTTCATCCAGCGCAGCGGCCTGATCGGGGCCGGTCTGGCCGCCTGGCACCTGGCCCCCCTGCGGCACCTCCAGGCCCAGGAAGGCATCCCCAACCCCCTGGCGCACTATCCCAACCGCGACTGGGAGAAGATCTACCGCAACCAGTACGCCTACGACTCGAGCTTCTCCTGGGTGTGCGCGCCCAACGACACCCACAACTGCCGGGTCACCGCGCACGTCCGCAACGGGGTCATCATCCGCATGGGCGAGCAGTACGACGTGGGGACCTACTCCGACCTCTACGGCCACAAGGCCTCCTGGAACTGGGGCAACCGGCATTGCGCCAAGGGCTACACCTTCCACCGCGTCATCTACGGCCCCTACCGGCTCAAGCACCCCATTGTCCGGCTGGGTTGGAAACGCTGGGCCGATGACGGCTTCCCCACGCTGACCCGCGAGTTGCGGGCCCGGTACAAGTTCGATTCCCGGGGCACCGACCGCTTTGTGCGGGTCTCCTGGGACGAGGCGTTCACCTACATCGCCCGCGGCCTCAAGGCCATTGCCGCCCGCTACAGCGGTCCGGAAGGGGCGCGGCGGCTGGCCGAGCAGGGGTATCCGCCGGAGATGATCGAGGAAATGGGCGGGGCCGGCACCCGCACCATCAAATGCCGCGGCGGCATGGGACTGCTGGGCGTGCTGGGCAAGTACGGCATGTACCGGCTCTGCAATTCCCTGGCCCTGCTGGACGCGCACGTGCGGGGTGTCTCCCCGGAGCAGGCCCGCGCCGGCCGCAACTGGTCCAACTACACCTGGCACGGCGACCAGGCCCCCGGCCACCCCTGGGTGCACGGCCTGCAAAACTCCGAGTGCGACTTCAACGACCTGCGTTCCTCCAAGCTCATCATCATGAACGGGAAGAACCTGGTCGAAAACAAAATCACCGACTCGCACTGGTTCATCGAGTGCATGGAACGCGGCGCCAAGATCGTCGTCATCGCCCCCGAGTACGGCGCCCCGGCCACCAAGGCCGATTACTGGATTCCCCTCCGCCCCGCGACCGATGCCGCCCTCTGGCTGGGCGTGGCCCGGCTCCTGATCGAGCGCGGCTGGTACGACGCCGACTTCGTCAAGCAGTTCACCGACTTCCCGCTCCTGGTCCGGGCCGACACCCTCAAGCGCCTCCGCGCCCGGGAGGTGTTCCCCAACTACCGCTCCCGCCTGCCCGAGGACGGCCCCAGCAAACGGGTGCAGGGCCTGACCGAGGAACAACACGCCCGGCTGGGGGACTTTGTGATCTGGGACGCGCGCACCAACCAACCGCAGCCCGTGCATCGCGACCTGGTGGGCCGGAAGCTGGTCGAGGCCGGTCTGGACCCCGTGCTGGACTGGTCCGGACGGGTCCGCCTGGCCGACGGCAGCGAGGTCGAGGTCAAGACCGTCTGGGCCCAGTACCAGGTGCACCTGCGCGATTACGACCTCGACACCGTGGCCGAAATCACCGGCGCGCCCCGGGACCTGATCGAGCAACTGGCCCGGGACATCGCGACCATCAAACCGTGTGCCATCCACCAGGGCGAGGGCATCAACCACTGGTTCCATGCCACCGAGGCCAACCGCGCCGCCTATCTGCCCGCCATGCTCACCGGCAACCTCGGCCGTCCCGGCGCCGGCGTGCACGGCTGGGCCGGCAACTACAAGGCCGCGCTTTTCCAGGGCTCCCAGCTCACCGGCCCGGGCTTCAAAGGCTGGGTGGCCGAGGACCCCTTCCACCCCAACCTCAACGAAAAAGCCCACGGCCGCGAGGTGGTGGCCCATGCCTACACCAAGGACGAAGAGCCGGCGTACTGGAACCACGGCGACCTGCCCCTGATCGTCAACACCCCCAAGGAAGGTCGGAAGGTCTTCACGGGCCAGACGCACATGCCCACGCCCACCAAGGCGATGCTCTTCACCAACGTCAACCTCATCAACAAC
The DNA here is from genome assembly GCA_037445715.1 of Verrucomicrobiales bacterium. Classification (GTDB taxonomy): domain Bacteria; phylum Verrucomicrobiota; class Verrucomicrobiia; order Limisphaerales; family J093; genus DSVZ01. Next base: position 12,380 of record JBBIJZ010000001.1, read on the forward strand.
GCCAAGTGGGCCTACGGCGTCATCAAAAACGTCAACCCCCGCGTCGAGTTGATCGTCAGCATAGATACCCAGGCCACCGCCTCGGTGGAGTACTCGGACGTGGCCCTGCCCGCCAACACCTGGTGCGAATTCCAGGACCTCGAGATCACCGCCAGTTGCTCGAACCCCTTCCTGCAAATCTGGAAGGGCGGCATCAAGCCGCTCTACGACTCGAAGGACGACCTCAGCATCCTGGCCGGCATCGCCAACGCCCTGGCCAAGGTCACCGGCGACCGGCGCTTCCGCGATTACTTCCACTTCGAGCTCGTCGGCAAACGGCGCGTGTACCTCCAGCGGCTCCTGGACACCTGCACCACCACCGCCGGTTACCGGCTCGACGACATCCTGGCCGGCAAGTACGGCCCGCCCGGGGGCGCCCTGATGAACTTCCGCACCTACCCCCGCGTGCCCTTCTACGAACAAATCCACGAAAGCTGGCCCTTCTACACCGACACCGGCCGGCTGCACGCCTACACCGACGACCCCACCGCCATCCAGTGCGGCGAGAACTTCATCGTCCATCGCGAGGGTCCCGAGGCCACCCCGTACCTGCCCAACGTCATCGTCAGTTCCAACCCCTGGGTCCGCCCCAACGACTACGGCATCCCCCTGACCGCCGAGCACTGGGACGAGCGGACCGTGCGCAACGTCAAGCTCCCCTGGCCGGAGGTGAAGCAGACCCGCAATTTCCTCTGGGAACGCGGCTACCGCTTCTACTGCCTGACCCCCAAGTCCCGCCACAGCGTCCACTCCTCCTGGGCCAACGTGGACTGGCACCTGATCTGGAACTCGAACTTCGGCGACCCCTACCGGCTGGACAAACGCCTGCCCAACGTCAGCGAACACCAGCTCCACATGAACCCCCAGGCCGCCCGCGACCTCGGCCTCAAGGACGGCGACTACGTGTACGTGGATGCCAACCCTGCCGACCGTCCCTACCTGGGCGCCACCCCCAGCGACCCCTTCTACAAGGTCAGCCGCCTCATGCTCCGGGTCACCTTCAATGCCGCCTACCCCTACCACGTGGTCATGATGAAGCACGGCACCTTCATCGCCACCGAAAAGACCGTCAAAGCCCAGCAGACCCGGCCCGACGGCCTGTCCCTGACCGAAAACGGCTACATCGCCAACTTCCGCTTCGGCTCCCAGCAGTCCATCAACCGCAACTGGCACATGCCCATGCACCAGACCGACACCCTCTTCCACAAGGCCAAGGTCTTCATGGGATTCATCTTCGGCGGCGAGGCCGACAACCACGCCGTGAACACCGTGCCCAAGGAATGCCTGGTCCGCATCACCAAGGCCGAAGATGGCGGCCTGGGCGGACAGGGCCCGTGGAAGGGCGGCACCGATGGCCTGTCTCCGGCGGCCGAGAACGACGTCATGCAGGCCTACCTGGCCGGCGAGTTCGCCACCGGCAAGGTCACGCCGCAGGCCCCCGGCTACGAATAGCCGATGCCCGCAAGCGCCCAGCGCCCATGCCCCACTCCTCGCCCAACGTCAGCGGCAGCAGACACGGAAAGCCGGCCGGCTCGAATTGCCGATCAAAGGCGACGGTTCGGCAGTTGGGGACGGCCGTACCGATAACGGTCAATGTTCACGGCCAGGTCCGGGATGCCAGTGTCCACTGCCAGCTCGGGCATTCGCCAGACGGGAACCAACCCCGGGTCAAAGTCTTGGGCGGGAGCTTCGGCTTCCCCCCGCACCACCGTCCCTTCGGGCAGGTTGGCCCCCGGCTCCAGCACCACCACGCCGTTCTTGACTGTGCCTTTGTAACTGATCATCGCCCCCAACCTGACGCCGGCGCGCCGCGCCCGGCAACCCCTCTCTGAGCCATGCCCAAATACGAAACCGACCCCGAAGACCCCCTCGAACTCCACGGCGTGGAACTGGTCACGGCCGAGGACACCACCGACGCCATGACCGAGTGCTTCATCGAGGAGTTTCTGCGGTTGGGCTACGACGCCCCGCGCCTGCTGGCGCTGTTCCGCAACCCCTTTTACAGCGGCCTGCACCGGGTCCTGCACACGCGCGGCGAGGCCTTTGTTCGGCACAAGATCACCGAGGTCTTCACCCGCTGGCAGCGGCCGGTCGAGTTTCCCGCCCCTGCGGCACCGGGCCCCCCCACTTCCCCGCACGCCTGAACCCTGACCTCTTTCCCCGCTTTGTCCTATGAGCACCGTGTACAACTGGCAACTGGGCCGCGACATGGAATACCCCTACGACGCGGCCTATCCCGACCGGCAGTTCGCTTTCGTCTTCAACCTCAACCGCTGCATCGGATGCCAAAGCTGCACCATGGCCTGCAAGTCCACCTGGACCTTCAGCAAGGGCCAGGAGGCCATGTGGTGGAACAACGTCGAAACCAAACCCTACGGCGGCTATCCCCACCACTGGGACGTCAAAATCCTCGACCTCCTCAACCGGGCCAACCCCGGCGGCCAGACCTGGAACGGCGAGCCGCGCGACCTCAGGGCTCCGTACGGCCAGTTCAAAGGCCGAACCATCTTCGAGGTCGCCAAAACCCACATCAGCCCCGAAGGCGCCCAGCGCGCCCTGGGTTACCTGCCCACCGACGAAGAATGGTCCGCCCCCAACCGCTTCGAGGACAATCCCTCCGCCGCCGAGCCCGGCCGGCCGGGCCAGATGGCCTTCAGCGGCGGTCAGCTCCTGCCCCAGCACAAAACCTGGTTCTTCTACCTCGCCCGGCTCTGCAACCACTGCACCTACCCCGCCTGCCTGGCCGCCTGCCCGCGCAACGCCATCTACAAGCGGCCCGAGGACGGCATTGTGCTCATTGACCAGTCCCGCTGCCGCGGCTACCGCAAATGCATGGAGGCCTGCCCGTACAAAAAGACCCACTACCGCGGCACCACCCGCACCACCGAGAAGTGCATCGGTTGCTTCCCGCGCGTGGAAGGTCGCGATCCCCAGGGCGGCGGCCTGCCCATGCAGACCCGCTGCATGGCCGCCTGTGTCGGCCACATCCGCCTCCACGGCCTGGTGCAGATGAATGCGGACGGCACCTGGAAGGAGGACCGCCAACATCCGCTCTACTACCTGGTCCACGTCGCCAAGGTCGCCCTCCCGCTTTATCCCCAGTTCGGGACCGAGCCCAACGGCTACTACATCCCCCCGCGCTGGGTCCCGCGTCCCTACCTCCGCCAGATGTTCGGCCCCGGCGTGGACCAGGCCATCGAACGCTACACCGTTCCCGACCGCGAACTGCTGGCCGTGCTCCAGCTCTTCGGCAAGGACCATCGCCTGTGTTTCCGCTACGAAATCAAGCCCGGCCCGAAGGTCTTTGAAACCACCCTCCACGGCCGCAAGTTCGAGCTTTACAACGACACCATTATCGGCTTCGGTGCCGACGGCACGAAAATCATCGAGACCACCGTCGAAGAACCCTTCCACATTCGCCCCGACCGCCATGCCAACTCGATCTGAACCGGCCGCGCCGCCCGCCCGCGGAAGCCCGCCCCCGCACCCCGTGGCTTGGGCCCCGCCCCCCGCGCACCCGCCCCGGTCGGTCTTCGGCAACTACCAACCTGCCCCCGAGCCCGCACCTGACCCGACCGGCCCCGCTCCCGCCCCGCTCCCGCCCGACCCGCGCCCGGAACTGGCGCTGGCCCGGGCCTTCCTTTACCGCTACCTGGCCGGCGCGTTTGAAGACCCTTCCCCCGCGGGCTGGGAGTGGCTCCACGCCGAAGCCACCCGGCGCGACCTGGCGCGCGCCCTCTCCCTTGTCCTGGGCCCGTCCGCCGAACCCGAATTCACTCCCGGGTCCTTCGAGACCTACCGCGACGCCTACGTCGCTGCCTTCGGTCACGCCGCTCGCGGGCCCTGCCCGATCAATGAAATCGAGTATGGCGACCTCAAGGCCGACCCGCTCTTCCAGCCCCACCGCCTGGCGGACCTGGCCGCGTTTTACCGCGCCTTCGGCCTGGAAGTCGCCGACGACGCCGGCGAACGCCACGACCATCTGTGCCTCGAACTGGAATTCATGTCCGTGCTCGCCGCCAAGGAAGCCTGGGCGCTGGAGCAACAGCTCGACGTCCAAGCCCTCGCCGTCGTGCGCGACGCGCAACGGAAATTCCTCCGCGAACACCTCGGCCGCTGGACCCCCGCCTTCACCCGCCGCCTGGAACGGCTGGCGGCCGACACCCCGCTGGCCGCCCTGGCCCGGCTGACCCGCCACTTCCTCCTGGCCGAGTGCGCCCGCCTGGGGGTCACCCCCGGCAGCGAGGATTTGCTGCTGCGTCCCGTGGATGAAGCTGCGGCTCTGTGTGAAAGTTGCGGGCTTTCCCAGAGCCTGCCCGGTGCCCCCGTCGTCGCGACGGGTTGAGCACGCCGCGCGGGTCGGCCCGCGTCAGCTCGCGCTGTTGCCATGAAAAGGAAAGTCTTTCGCACTTCGTGGCTGGCGCTGGTGTCCTTTCCCTTCGCGGCCGTCGCGCTCACCAGCCAACTGTCGGTCAACCCGCCCGCAGCAAGCCCCGGGGCGGTGGTGCAATTGCGCGGCGAAGTCCCCGCCGGCCAGACCGACCTGTGCTTTTACTGGGAACAGGCCGGTGAACTGCGTCCCGTGGCCCGCGCCGCGGCGGACCCCGCCGGCGGATTCTCGCTGAACGCCGCGGTGCCCGCCGATGCGCCCCGCGGCTTTGGCCGTTGGGCGGTGTTGCCCGCGGGGCGACCGGTCGGCGAACTCACCTACGCGGACTTCGAGGTTCTCGCGCCCGCTCCGGGGCAAGTCAGCGGAACCGTGAAAAACGCGGCCGGCGGGACGGCCGGCGCCGGCGTTCCGGTGCGCCTGCTCGACATCTCCGGGTTGCCCGTGGGGGAAGTTTTGACCGATCGCGACGGGCGCTTCGTCTTTCCGGACCTGCCCGCGGGCCGTTACGTGGTGCAAGCCACCCGCGATGGTTACGCGCCCGCCGAAGCCACCGTCCCGGCCGGCGGCCTTGCGGACGTGGTGGTGGGCCAGGTCGCGGCGGATCAAACCTTGCCCTTGCCGCCCGTCATGCTGGTCGGCGCAGGGGGACTGGCGGTGCCTGGCGGTGTTTTCGTCGGCACCCAACCCGTGAAACTGGGGGACTGGACCGACGTGCCGATGGCCCGGCTGGTTTCGCTCAAGGGCAAGGGCCTGGCGCCGCTGAAGGTGCGGTTCTGGGTCGAACTTCAGCGCATGCTGCTGCCGGCCGAGGCACCGTTGGTGTTGGTTTTCCAGTTGAAGAAGGCCGGGCAGGTGGTGGCCCACGCCGAGACGGACGCGACATCCCTGTTGTTTGACCAATCGCCCTTCAATTTCCCGGCCCATGTGGCGGAGTTCAACTCGCTCGAACTGCCGCCGGGGAAACTGGCGCTCGAGGTCGTCGCGGTGACGACCTTGTTTCAAAAAGTCGGCCAGTGGCAGTTCCCGGTGGAGGTTGTGGACCTGGGCCAGCGCTGGTACGCCGGCCACGTCAAGAATCCCAGCCTGACCGTGACGAAGCAGGACCTCTCCCGGCTGCGTTATGAGTTCAAGGGCGCGTTACCCAAGGTGCCGGGCGTGGGCACGCCGTTGTTTGAGGAAGATCTGGATTTCGAGTTCAAGAAGCTCCACAACCGCCTGGATCTGGGCATCGCGTTGACCGAGCGGTTTTACAGCGACGGCAACTGGTCGGGCTCGGGGAAGGCTGTGGCTCAACTCACCTTGCTGGACACTCCGCTGATCAACCAAAGCCTGAATTTGCAGGTCCAGGGCGCGTCGCTGCCCGGCGCCACCTACAGCCTGTCGCTGTGGTCGGTCCCTTTGGGCGAAATGCCCCCCATTCCCATCTGGGGCGCGGCGCTGCCTTCCCCGATTGATCTGTGCGGCCTGAAGTTCAACGGCGAGGTCGGCATCGTGCTGCGTCTCGGCGGCTCGGTTGCGCTGGGCGCCCAGGTGAAAACCGACCTGCGGACCACCGCCACCGTCAGTCCATCGCTGGCGGTTTCCCTGCCCATCGGCGCGAACGTCGAGGCCGCCATTTGCAAGGCCACGGCCCAGATCAAACCCCAGGCCACTTTGAGCGCCCCTCTCGTCCTGGATCCGTTCCACCAGCCGCCAATCTACTGGGACGGCCTGTGCCTGGTCTTCAGCGGCAACGCCAACCTGGCCCTGAACTGCTGCGGCCTCGGCTTCGACAAATCCGTTGATCTCTTCCCTCCTATCAAGGTCGGCAACTGCCCGGCGGGCCTGCATGGCCCGGCCCCGGCCGGCGCGGACTCGCTGGCCTTCGCGCCACCGCGGCATGCCTCGATCGCCTTCAGTCCGGCGGGCTTCGCCCTGGCGGTGTGGGAGGGCTATGTCACCGTGGACGGTGAAATACAGCGGACCGCGCCTGTTCACAGCGTGTTCGACGGCGCCGCGTGGTCGCCGCCCCAACCCATCGCAGGGCCGGAGTTCGCCGGTTGGGAACCCCAGGTCACTTTCCTCAACCCGCGGCGGGCGATTGTGGTCTGGGTGCGGCCCGGTCCGGCCGGCGCCGCGCTGGCCGGTCCGGAACCCCAGGGCGTTTGCGACAAAATCAGCAGCCTCCTCAACTGGGGTTGCTCCATGGTGGGCGGAGCGGTGGACCTGGCCGAATCCGTGTGGGACGCCATCTTCCTCAGTCGCGCCACCGCCGCGCCGGGTCAGCCCCGGCTGGCCATCTCCGGAACCTGGAATCCCCCCACCATGTTGTCCCACGACCTGCCGCTCGATGTCCGCCCTGTGCTGGCTTCCGATCCCGCCACGGGCGACGCCGTCCTGGTCTGGCTGCGCGAACAAGAACCCATCGCCGGTCGCCAGCCGGCGCTGGCCCTTTACTATGCCCGGCGCGGCCGTTCGGGCTGGGGCGCCGCGGAACGCGTGGACCCGCGATCCAACGCGTTCGACTTGCAGCCCAGCTTCCGCTTCGACCGCCGCGGTCGGCCGAGCGCCGTGTGGGTGCGCGACGCCGACGGCGACCTGGGCACGCCGCATGACCGGGGGCTGGTTTTCAGCGTGCTGGGCACGACCGGCTGGTCGGTGCCCGAAGCGCTGGCGCCCCTGCCAGCCGCGCCCTGGACGCCGTCGCTGGATTTCGACGACGCGAACGCACCGGTGGTGGCGTTTGTGGTTCCCGCCGTCAATCCGCAAACCGGCGAACTGCTTGGCGGCGACGGCCTGCTGAGCACGTTGCATGTGGCACGCCGCACGGGGCTCGGCTGGGTCTCCGCACCGGTCGGCCGGGACACGCGCGCGGAAAGGCCGCTCCTGCGGGTGACGCCGGACAACCGGGCGCTGGTGCTGTTTCGCGGTTTTGGCGACGCGTTGCGGGTGCGGCCGCAGGGCGAGGTGACCGTCGCCGAAGCGGATCTGGCCACGCCGGAGTTGAACTGGGGGCTGGCCCGGTTGACGAAAAACGACCGGCTCAACTGGCAGGTGACCGCCGAGCTCAACCCGCAAACGGGTGACCCGCTGGTGCTCTGGGAAAGCCGTGATCCCGCCAACCTGCTCGCCGAACCCGAGCTGCTCACCTTGCCCGCGCGCCGCCTGCCCGACCTGACCTTCGCCGAGCCGGCCATCGAGTTCTCGGACCCGTTCCCCACGCCCACTCAGCCGGTCCGCATCACCGTGCGCGTGACCAATGGCGGCCTGGCGCCGCTGGGCGTGGTCAGCTACCAGGTGCATTTCTTCGACCGCGAACCGCTGCGGGGCGTGACGCCGTTTGCCACGCGATTCCTGCGCGGCCCCCTGGCGCCGGGCGCGGAAGAGGCAGTGACCGCGGACTACACGCCCACCGACCGCGCCTGGCGGACGTTCTACGTGGTGGTGGACGCGGCTGACGCGGTGCCGGAAGCTGACGAAGCCAACAACCGCGCCGAAGCCGCCTGGGGCGGTCTGCCGGCGCCGGACGCCGTGGCCGCCACGCCGGATGCCCGCGGTGGCGCCGCGCGACTGGCCTGGACCAATCCGGTCGCCGACGCCTCGGTCCGCACCTGGATCTGGCGGGCGCGCGCCGGCTCCCGCGAATCCGAGTTGGTCGGCATCAGCACCGGTGAGAGTTTCGTGGATCCGCTGGCCGAACCGGGCGTGGAGTACACCTACCTCCTGGCCGCCTTTGACCCCCAAAACGTGCGTTCCGCCGCCACAGAGACCGGACCGGTTAACGTGCCGAATCCCGGTCCGCCCGACGCCTTGGCGTTGCGCCTGAGCGCGGTTCATTACCGCGGGACGATCACCCTCACGTGGAATGTCCTGCCAGCCGGGCAACTGGAGGCGGCGAACGCCCTGACCGGCGCGGCGACCCGTTGGCAGCCGCTGACCGACGGCGTGAAGCGCCTCGGTGGCATCCCCCAGCTCACCCTGCCGGCGGCGCAAGGCCAGCGGTTCTTTCGGCTGACCGTGCCCTGACCGCCCCCGGCCTGGCCCCACCCGCCCATGAAACTGCTTTTCGAAGACGACCTCGTGGAAGGCGTGGTACAAGTGTGCGCGACCGGAAAGCACCCCGGGGTGCCCCCGCAACAGATCCGGCGCTTCCACGCCCAGCGCGAACGCTGCTACCAGGTGCTCGACCCGGACGAACGCGCCCGTGCCTTTGCCCGCGTGCACCTCGAGTGGTTCGTCGAGTGGGGCGCGGAAAAATTCCTCGCCACCATCGTCCGCCGCTTTGCCCGGCTCGAAACGGCGCTCGAAATCCTGGCCTTCCGCAAGGGGCGGAGCCGGCCCGAGGAGGGCGCCGAATTGTTCGGCGACCCCGCGGGCGGCCGGCGGGGCGTGGTGGCGCTGCGCCCCGAACGCTGGGGCGACACCGCCGCGCTGACCCGCTTCCTGCACCACGAACTGGCCCACCTGGCCGACATGGTGGACCCGGCCTTCGGCTACTCGCCCGAGCTGGCGCAGACCGGGCAGACCGTCTCACAGCAACGCCTCGTGCGCGAGCGGTACCGCCTGTTGTGGGATGTCAGCCTGGACGGCCGCCTGACCGCGCGCGGACTGGAGACCATTGCCAACGAGGCGCAGCGGCGGGGCGAATTCGAGCGCGGCTTTGCCTTCCTGCCCGAGTCCCGCCGCGCGGAGTTGTTCGCGGCCTTGTGGACCGGCCGGCTCGCCCGCCACCAGGACCTGCTGGAGATCGCCACCGATCCGCGCGGTCTGCGCGAACGCCACGCACCCGTGCCCGGCGCGCCCTGTCCGCTCTGCGGCTTCGCGGCCTTTCAATGGACCGACGCACGCACGCTGCGCCCCGCCGTCCGCGACCGCATGCACACCGACTTCCCCGCCTGGCACGAGGCGGAGGCGGTCTGCGCCCGCTGCGCCGAGATGTACGACGCCATCGTCGGCCTCGAATACCCGCCCACGGTCTGTCTTTGAGCCCTCGCGCGCGGCGCAAAGCAGGCGTCGGCGTCAACCCGGCCACAGGCCAAGGCCCAACGAGACGTGACCGGCACCATTCTTCCATGCGGGGGGGCCCATTTTTGCGTTCGGGCAATTTATGTAACGTTTCGCCCGTCCCGCCCTATACTGGCTTGAATTGGCAGCATGAAGCCCGCGTCAACCAACACCGGCGCCAACACCGTGACCAACGACGACTCTCTCGTGGTGGCGGTCCAGGCCGGAGACATCCACAGCTTCGACCCACTGGTTGAGCGGCACCTGGATGCGGTTCATGCGTTTGTCGCGCTCAAGCTGCCTCTTCGCGAGGAACGCAACCGCCTCGCCTACGCCGAGCGCCGCGAACTCGAAGAGGCGCTCGCCACTCCCGCGACACCGGATGCGCCCGCCATCGAAGCCCTGAACGCCTGCTTGGACGCCGTGCCCGGCCACCTGCGCACGCTCCTGAACCTGCGCTATCACGACGAACACTCCTCCGAGCAGATCGCTTCCCGCCTCGGCCGGACCCTCGCCTGGGTCCGCACCACGCTCTGCCGCGTCCGCCAGCAACTCCGCGACTGCATCGCGCGCAAACTCAAGGCGCTGCCCTCATGATCTCCCCGGACCAGATCGCGGCCTATCTCGACGACGCGCTCGAGCCCCCGCAGCGCGCCGGGGTGGAACGCGCCCTCGAACAGCATCCCGAAGCGTGGCAGGACGTGCTCGATCAACGCCGCTTGGACCGCCTCCTCCGCGTCGCCTTGGCCCCGGCAACCCGGAGGGAACGGCTGAAGGCGTCCGTGATTACCGCCGTGGGCGGCCCCTCGCCCGAGCAACTCCGAGCCGAGGTCCTGGCCGAGACTTCCGGCCGGGTGACCGTCCCGGCCACGGCGGACCCTGCCGTGGCTGGCGCCGGCTGGCGGCATTGGCGCGACCGGCTGGCAGCGCTGATCCCCCGCCTCCCCGCGCCTCGGTTCGTGGCTGTCGCCCTGGCCACGGTCGCCGTGCTTGCTGCCGCCTGGTTCCTCGCCGGCCCCTTCCTTGCCCAGCCAGTCGTCATCGGCGAACTCGCTGCTGTCGTAGGCCAGCCCACCCTTTATCGCGGCGGCGAGCGCTCGACCCTCGCCCCTCGACTCTCGACTCCCATCAACCTCGGAGACCGCCTCGAGACCGGCGACGCCGACCGCCTCGAAGTCCGGTTCCGCGATGGCACGACCTTGCGGATGGCTTTCAACACGCTGATTGAAATTCCGAAATCCGAAACCCGAAATCCGAAACGCGAAAATGACTCCCCGCTCCTCCGGCCTGCCGAGATCACGCTGCTGCGTGGCCAGGTGTGGACCAAGGTCGCGAAGTTGACCAACGCCCTGGCTTACGCCATCCGCACCGAAGCCGCGACCGCGATCGCCCGCGGCACCGAGTTCGGCGTGAAAGTCCAGTGCGCGGCCCCCGCGGGCAGCGCCCTCAAATCCGAAATCCGGGATCCGAAATCCGAAATCCCCCGGGTGGCCATCCTCACCGTCAAAGAGGGCACCGTGGATTTCAGCAACGCCTTCGGCACCGTCCAAGCCACCGCCAAGACCGAGTCCACGGCGACGGCCGACTCGGCGCCCACCGAGCCGAGGCGACTGGAAACGCTCCAAGTCTTGCAACTGGATTCCGGCACCTCGTGGTCGCTGCTAACGTCGCCGCTCGACTGGCCGGAGGCGGCGGAAAAGCTCGTTGGTGGCGGCGGTTCGCTGGGCTGGCAGTTGCGCGAGGTGGCCGGTACCAACGGCCAGCCGGTGGTTCGCATCAGCCGGCTCCCAACCGCTTCGCCCGCGGCCCGCGCTGGTCTGCGCTTGGGCGATGCCATCGTCGGCGTGGACGGCCAGGTCATCACGAACGCCCGCCAGGTCTCCGGCGCCGTCCTGTTCCGACCCGGTGGCGCCGTGAACTTCCGCGTGCGGCGGGAAACGGGCGAGGAAGTGGTGGCCGTGGCGGTCGCGGCGGAAACCAATGCGCTCCGCGGTCCGGTCCTTCCCGCCGACGCCTCCGCTCCGTTGACCGCCCTGCTGCGCGAGTGGCTCGCCGCGCCGGCCGGCACGAACGGCGCCACCGAAGCCCGCCGGTTCGAGCAGGCCGCTTCCCTCACCCGCCCTGCGGGCACCCTCTCCCGTCGGACGGGAGAGGCACGGACTGAAGGCAGCATCCGGGCCGCAGCCTTCAACCAACTCGGCGTGGCGTTCGAGCTCGACGACGCCCTCGGGCCGGCCGTCCGCGCCTATGGTCGCGCGGTGTACCTCGATCCCGACGTGCCTCTTTATCGTTTCAACCTCGGCCTGGCGCTGCGCAAGATTGGCAGCTTCGAGCGCGCCTTCGAGGAGTTTCAGGAAGCCGCGCGTCTCGAACCCGATTCGGTCCCCGCCCGCAAACGCGTCGCCGAAGTGACCTCGCTGCTCGTGCGACACGAGGAGGCGTTGGCGCTGGCCGAGGCGCTGGCTCAAGCCGCGCCGGCGGACCACGGCGCGTGGGAACTCAAAGCCCAGTTGCTCCTCAAGCTCCGGCGTCCGGTGGCAGCCATCGCCCCCGCGCGCCACGCCGCCGAACTCGATCCGGACTGCCCGGTCGCGCACAGCTACGTTGCCGAGGCGTTGCAAGCCGCCGGCAAGCCGGACGAAGCCCTGGCTGCCTGGACCGAAGCGCTCGACCGCGCGCCACTCGAACCCGTCTTCCACCTCAACCTCGGCACAGCCCAGCGCGACCCCGGCCAGTCCGCCGCCGCCGAACAGAGTTACCGCCGCGCGCTTGAACTGCGACCCGACTTCGCGCTGGCCCACTTCAATCTAGGCAACGCGCTGGCTGACCGGCGTGACTTCGCCACCGCTGCCGCCGCGTTCCAGAAAGCGAGCGAACTCGATCCCACCGATGCCCGGGCGCGCTGGCGGCACGGCGACATGCTGGTGAAGCAGCGCCAGTTCGACGCGGCCGAACGCGCCTACCGCGACGCGCTCGAGGTCTCGCCGAACGACCCCGAAGCCCTCTACGGCCTGGGCGAGCTGCACCGGCTCCAGCGCCGTCCTACCGAGGCCGAGCGC
>JBBIJZ010000001.1:24950-100833 GCA_037445715.1 Verrucomicrobiales bacterium
CGAGGCCGAGCGCCTCTATCGCCGGGCCATCGAACTGGACCCGGCCGAGGCCGCGCCTTACCACAACCTCGGAACGCTCCATCGCGAGGCGCGTGGCGATCTCGATGCCGCCGAGAGTTGGTTCCGTCAGGCGCTCGAGCGCGCGCCTCAGGACGGCGAATCGTTGGGCGGCTTGGGCCTGGTCGTGAGCGAACGCGGCAACCTGGCCGAGGCCGAACGGTTGTTGCGCCGCGCCCTGGATCTCGCCCCGTTCTCCTCCGGCCTCCACAACAACCTCGGCGAGTTGCTGCGCCGGCGCGGTCGCCTCGACGAAGCCGAGCCGTTCTACCGCAAGGCCCTCGAACTCGACCCCGACAATCCCGCTCCCTACGGCAACTTGGGAATCATCCAAGCCGAGCGGAAGCAATTCGCTGAGGCCGAGAAGACCTTCCGCGCCCTGCTGGAGCGAAGCTCGGGCAACGCCCGTCTCCCCACGCTGGTCAACCTCGCCAACGTCTGCGGTGAGCAAGGCAAGCTCGAGGAGGCCGAGCGCCTCTTCCGCCAGGCCTTGGAGATCGCGCCCCACCACCCGCGTGTCGCCAACAGTTTCGCGTCGTTCCTCGCCGACCACCGGCTCAAGCTGGACGAGGCGCTGGCGCTGGCCGAAACCGCCGTCCGGAGCGCGCCCAACGATCCCAACTTCCTCGACATCTTCGGCTGGGTCCAGGCTCAGCGCGGCGACCTCCAGGCTGCTGAACACACGCTCCGGCGCGCGCTTGATCTCGCCGGCCAGGAATCGCCCGCCGACGAGATCCGCAAGCATCTTGATCAGGTGCGGGAGAAGCGGCTCAAGCTTTCACCAAACAACCAACCCGACCCGAAAAAACCCTGAACATGAACGCAACCCTTCCCCCTCGTTCCGTCTGCCTGACCGCAAGCCTGGCCGCCGTGCTGGCCGCCGGCCTCACGGGCCAAGCCCAAGTCCCGGCCGCCGCCGTGTCCATTGCTCCCGGCGGTCCGCTGCATGCCCCGGGCGAAGTCCTGATCCGGTTCAAGGCCAACGTCACCCAGGACCAGGCCAACGGCGCCTTCCGCCAGGCGGGACTGGGCCTGCTCAAACACATCCGCACCCCGGCCATGCAGGATCGCGGTGAGATTGGAATTGTCCGCGCGCTGACCGCCATGCCCGTGCCCCTGGCTGTGGAACTGTTGAACCGCCTGCCCGGCGTCGAGTTCGCCGAGCCGAACTGGGTCGTCACCCGCGAAACCGAATCCGACGATCCCTTTTACTCGGACCCGTTCTCCCCGGGCCCGCTCTGGGGCATGTATGGCGACGACGTGCCGTCCCCGCTCGGCCCGGCCGGCACCACGACGGCCTACGGCTCGCAGGCGGAGAAGGCTTGGGCGGCGGGCTTCACTGGATCGTCCGAGGTGTTGGTCGGGATCGTGGACGGCGGCATTCAACTCGATCACCCAGACCTGGCCGCGAACATCTGGACCAATCCGGACGAGATCCCCGGCAGCGGCATTGACGACGATGGCAACGGCTACGTGGACGACGTGCATGGCTGGAACGCCTACGACAACAACGGCAACGTCTCCTACGTGGACGACACGGATTCGCACGCCACACACGTGGCGGGCACCATCGGCGCCGTGGGCGGCAACGGGTTGGGCGTGGCCGGCGTGAACTGGAACGTGAAACTTGTCCCCGCGAAAATCTTCGGCGCGGGCTATACCTCGGACGCCATCGAAGCCGTCGATTACCTGACCTCGCTCAAGACGCGCAAAGGCCTGGACCTGGTGGCGGTGAATCATTCCTGGGGCGGTTCCGGCTTCAGCCAGGCGTTGCTCGATGCCTTCAACCGCGCCGCTCTGGCGGGCATCCTCTCGGTAGCCTCCGCCGGGAACGACGCCGCCGACAACGACGCGACTCCGCGCTATCCCACGGGCTACGACACGACGCCGGTCGCCGGCTACGACGCCATCATCTCCGTGGCCGCGATCAGCCGCCAGGGCGCCAAGTCCAGCTTCTCGAACTTCGGCCGCACTTCGGTGGACCTCGGGGCGCCCGGTGGCGAGCGGGTGGACGTGAACGACCCGAGCCTCCACGACCCGGATTACGAGATTGTCTCGACCGTTCCCCCGAGCAGCTACGGCTACAAACGCGGCACCTCGATGGCCGCGCCGCACGTGACCGGCGCCATCGCGCTCTACGCCGCTGCCTATCCGCAGGCATCAGCCGAACAAATCCGCTACGACCTGCTGGTGACCGGCGTGCGCCCCGTGACGAGCCTGCAGGGAGTCACGGTGACTGGCGGCACGCTCGATGTCTGGACGTTCGTGGACCCGAGCTACGCTCCCCCGTCGCTGCCGGCGCAGCCCGCGGCGCCGTCGAATCTTAGTGCCACGGCCTTGAGTGCGGGCAAGGGAGTGTCGTTGGCCTGGCTGGATCGCTCCAACAACGAGATCGGTTTCACCATCGAACGTCGCACCACCAGCACCAGCCCCTGGTTGATCCTCGCCACGACGACCCCAAGCGCGACCAAGTTCACCGACGCCACCGCCGCCCGGCGCACCACCTACAGCTACCGCGTCCGGGCGATCAACGTCGCCGGCAGCTCGGCCTACACGAGCACCGCAACCGTCAAAACCAAGTGAGAACCGACATGCAGGCCTTTCGCCTTCGCTCCCCCCCAAGCGCTCGACCCGGCCGGGGAGTGCTCGCGCCCCCGCGTGCTGTTTTCGGCCGGACCACCGTAGCTTGGGCGAAGGTGGGCGCCCTCGCCGAAAACCCGTCCAACACACCCACCCGGTCATCATCCCGCAGTGGGGACGCGCCGTCGGGCGGGACGCGTGGGCGCGTCCCGCGACACCCGGGGGCGGGTGTGCTTGCCGGGACCGGAAGCATCTGCATGGGCACAGCCGTGAGTCCCGTCCGGTGCCTCGGGAGCTACGGCCTGCAAGTGGCGGCAGCCCTGGCTGGCGTTCTGTTTGCCGTCTCGGCTGCCGCCGGCGACCTCGACCTCACGCCGCTGGGTGTTTGGCCGGAGTTCCAGCTCAGGTCCACCTTCAACGGCGTGCCAGACGGGGCTCTCGCCAACGGGCGATTCTTTCAGCCCGGCGCGTACCGGGGAGGCCCGGCGTTGCTGGCGCTGGAACCGCGCGGTGCGAACCCGTTCCAGTTGGTCGGCGCACTACCACTGCCGTACATCACTCGCCTCGCGATCACGGGTCACCACGCCATCATCGTCGGCTCCGGTCGGTTGTTCGTCGTTGACATCTCGGATCCGGTGCAACTGCAGTTCGAAGGCATGGTCTGGATCGGCTCGGTCGCCTACGAACCGGGTGTTCCTCTGGCGTTGGCTGGAACCCACGCCTACGTGGTTCGTCGCACGGAGGACTTACCCGGAGCCTCGCCCGCCCGGATCACCGTGGTGGACTTCAGCGATCCGAGGCATCCCCGCATCGTTGGCGAACCGACCTTTCCCCCAACGGCCGCAACCGCGTTCTGGTTGTCGGAGGCTGCGGCGGCCGACGGGGTGCTCTGTGTGGCAAGCAGCAGCACGGACTGGCAATCACCGATCCAGGTGGTTCTCGACATCTTCGATCTCCGCGATCCCGCGCAACCCCGCTGGGTCGGCAAGCACGAGGCAGCCAAGATGGAGGACGTCCACGCGCTCGGCTTGGTGGGGCGGCGCGCTTACTGGGCGCCGTTCGCGTTCTCCGGAACAACCCGTTCGACGAAACTGCAGGTTGTTGACCTGACCGATCCAACAGCCCCGAAGCTTCTGGGAACGTACAGCACCACGGGGGAAGTGAAGAACCTGGCGGCCAACGAGCGCTATGTTTACGCAGCCAAAGCCATCCAGACCGTTACCGGAGAAGGATCCGCCGTTGACATCGTGGATGTCGGCGATCCAGCCGCGCCAAAGCGGGTCGGGGGATCAACTGTGAAGACCTTCGACACCGATCCCACCCTGTACATCGAAGGTGGGTTGATGGTCGTCAGGTCGTTTTACGGTGGCACCAGCGCCTATGACATCTCCGAGCCGGCAACCATGCGGCGACTGGGCGGGCACAACGACCTTGGCATGTTGCACTCCACGGTGATCGGGAACCGGGCGTTCGTGGTGGGAATCGGCCACATGAGCATTCTGGACGTGAGTCAGCCCGAAGCGCCGCGCCTGCTGGGTGCCTACCCGCTCCCGTCCGACCTAGCGTATCTCGGGAAGGTGGCCGTCGCGGGGAACTACGCCTACCTGCCCACGTCAGCAGGACTCCAGACCATTGACGTCACGGACCCCGCGGCTCCGCGCCGCACCAGCGTCTTCCGAAGCACCAGTTACTTCACCGGTGCCGCTGTGGAAGGCAACCTCCTCGCCGCGGCGAGTTCAGATGACGGGGTGTTCTTTCTGGATCTGACCGATCCCGCCAGGCCTGCGAGCCGGGGAAGGGCTGACCTCCGGTTCAACAACATCGCGGCGAAGTCCGTGGCGGTCTCGGGCCAGCGTGCCTTCGTTACCAGCGCGGATGAACTGGTGAATGCCTCGTCCGGTGTGCTCGAGATCTTCGACGCGACCGATCCCGCTTTGCCCCAGTACCTGGGAGCCTGCGAAGTCCCGGCAGTGCCAGTAGACGTGGCGGTCTCCGGCGGCCTGGCCGTGGTAACGAGCAACATCAGCCCCTCCGACGACTCCGGCCAGGCTGACATTCTGGATGTCCATGATCCCTCAAACCCAGTTTTGCTGGCCTCGTACGAAACGCGCTGGGGGGCCAGGGTATCGCTCGTGGAAGATCAAGCCATCCTCGGGGGGCCTCAGGTGGTGGACTTGAGCGATCCGACGCAACCGCGGCGAAGGCCAATATGCCCTGAAACGCCTCCGGCACCGCACCGTTCAAGACGAGCCTTGACCTGGGCATCGGGGGGTCGGGCGAAGACCGGGTGCGGCGACCCACCCGAGAGTCGCAAGTTCGCACACCCGCGAATCTCATCGCCGTCGGTGACATTACGCCGGGGTTCACGATGGGGGAGATGTTCTGGACCTCCGGGCATTTCGACCCGTGCTCGACCAACTCAGCGTTCTGGCCAGGCAACAGCCACGGCGGTGGTTCGGCCCACATGCTCTTCGCCGACGGCCACGTGGAGAGCGGCCGGCAAACCAACTGGCTGTCCATCGCCAACCGCCATCGCTGGAACAACGACGGTCTGCTCCATCCGGAGACGTGGGCGCGGGAGTAATCCCCCGTTGCGGTCGAATCCGGGAAAGCCTCACCCGGAGGCCAGCCATCCGGCGGAGCAGGGGGGGAACTCCCAGCGCGGAAGTTTTGAGGCAAATCAATTCTTCGCCCGTCCTGCTGGCTCATGATGCCGACCGTTCCGGCCATGCAATCGTCTGGGCGCCAGATTGATTTCTTGCGGGTCTCGGTCACTGACCGGGGCAACAAGCGCTGCCGGTGCGGCCGGCCTCCCCGGTACGAGGGATTGCGTGCCCGCGGCGCGGAGGTGGCTGATGCGGCCGTTACCCGGCCGAACCACCCGGCCACGGTTTGCCTGTAGCGCCCCAAACCCCGAGCCAGACTGCCATGAAACATCCGTCTGATCCGTCCGATCCGTCCGATCAGAAGAAACGCCTGCGCACCGGCTGGGGCCCCGGGCTGGTGCGGTGGAGCCTGGCGGCGCTGTTGTTTGAGAGCTTGACCGGGCTGGCTATCACGCTGGCGCCGTTCCACGCCGCGGTGCAATGGAGCGTGTTGCTCCACACCGCCCTGGGCGCCGCCGTGCTGCTGCCGCTCACCTGGTATTGCGCGCTGCACCTCATGGATTACGCCCGGCATGCGCCTTCGCACATCACCGTGCTGGGTTGGCTGGCCCTGGCCGGGCTGGCGGTGGTGTCCGCCTCGGGCGTGGTGCTCACGGTGCAGGCGGTCTTCGGTCTCAAGACCACGCCCTTCTGGCGCCAGGCGCACCTGATTTCCACCCTGGTCCTGCTGGCGGGTGCGGGGCCGCACCTGGTGGCGGTGGTGCTCAAACAACGCCGGCTCGGCCCGGTGCCGGGGCTGCGCCGTTGCGGCCTTCAAGCCGCGGGGCTGGCCGTCTTGGGCTGCCTGGCGTGCGTGGGCCTGGCCGCGCTTTACTCCGGCACACGCTACGACAACCGGTTCCCGCCGGACTACAGCTTCCTTTACGGCACCAACCGGCCCTTTGCCCCCAGCCTGGCCCGGACGGACACCGGCGGGGCGTTTGACGCGCGTTCCCTCGCCGGCTCGCGCACCTGCGGCACGGCCGGCTGCCACGAGCAAATCGTCGAGGAATGGCTGCCCAGCGCCCACCGCTACGCGGCGATGGACCTCGTCTTTCAGGGCATCCAAAAAGTCATGGCCGAGCAGAACGGTCCCGAGTCCACCCGCTACTGCGGCGGCTGCCACGATCCCATCTCGCTCTTCAGCGGCACCAAAAACATCTTCGCCGAAAACCTCACCGGCCTGCACGGTTACCAGGAAGGCGTCTCCTGCCTGGCCTGCCACGCCATCCGCGAGACCGACATCAAGGGCAACGCCGCCTACACCGTCACCCAGCCGCGCGAGTATCTCTGGCAGTGGGCCACCCACGGCCCGGCCCGGCTGGCGCGCGACTTCCTCCTCCGCGCCTACCCCGCCGAGCACCTCAAACTGGCCAAGCGCGCGTTCAAGAAGCCCGAGTATTGCGCCGCCTGCCACAAGCAGTTCATTGACGCCGAGGTCAACCGCGTCGGCTGGGTCCAGCTCCAGAACCAATACGACAACTGGGCCGCCAGCCACTGGAACAAGAAGGGCGATCCCCACCGCACCATCGAATGCCGCGAGTGCCACATGCCCCTGGTCGCCTCGCGCGACCCCGCCGCCGGCGACGCGCTGGACTACAACCGCTCCCCCCGCGACGGCAAACACCGCAGCCACCGCTTCATCGCCGCCAACACCATCATCCCCTGGGCCCAGCGCGACCAGCTCGAGGGCTGGAAAACCCACCTGGCGCTCACCGAAAAATGGCTGCGCGGCGAACTGCCCATCCCGGAAATCGCCGACAAATGGGCCCACGGCCCCATCGTCAAACTGGCCCTTTCCGCCCCGGAAACCATCGCCCCCGGCGAAAACATCCCCCTGCGCGTGGTCCTGGCCTCGAACAAGGTCGGCCACGATTTCCCCACCGGCCCGCTGGACATCATCCAGAGCTGGCTGGACATCACCGTCACCGACGACCGCGGTCGGGTGGTCTGGACCTCGGGCAAGCGCGACGCGAAAAACTTCCTCCAGCCCGGCACCTTCCTGTTCAAGGCCGAGCCGGTGGACCAGCACGGCAACCTGATTGACCGGCACAACCTCTGGGAAATGGTCGGCGTGCGCTTCCGCCGCGCGCTCTTCCCCGGCTACTCGGACACGGTCAATTTCACCATCCCGTGCAGCGGCGCGCTGAGCCAGGCCACCAACGCCCCGGCCCCGCCGACGGGTGCTGACACCCTCGAAGTGCCCGCGCCCGCCGTGCCCGCGCCCGCGCAGCCGGGCGAGTATCGCCTCACCGTCGCCCTGCAATACCGCAAGGTGGACCAGTTCCTCCTCAACTACCTGCTCGGGCCGACCAACACCCTCACCGCCCCGGTCACCGAACTGACCCGCGCCACCGCCGTGGTGCGCGTCCGGCCCGGGGAGCAGAGCCGCCAGAACCGGCCCGCCACGAGGACGCCGCTCGTCGTCTCCGAATGAAGGCCCGCGCCCTGGCTATCGGCACGTTTCCCCGCGCGGCTCTTCGGCGCCCGCGCGGATGTCGGACGGGCCATCCCTCCGGCCTGCTCCCGGGTGATCCCCCTTGCGATCGCGGCTCGGAAGCAGCCGCCAGCGCCTCAAAGTCCCTCCAGGTTCAACGCGGTAAGGCTTTGGTTGAGGATGCGCTTTTCAATGAAAATTCCCCGGGCCAGCAACCGCTGGTAAACCTCGCGCAGATCAGTGATCAATCCCCGTCGGTAGCCCGCCTCGAGCAGCCCCACCGAGCCCATGACCACAAAGCCTTCTTGCCGGGCGAGCTTGCGCGCGGCGCGCTCGTCCAGGAGCACCAGGTCCGCCGACAAGCGTTTCGCCAGATGCAGCGTGCCGAGTTCTCCATCGCCCAGGGGGTGGCGGCGACGCAGTTCCGCCCGTTCCGACTCCGGCCTGGGCGGGTGAACTTTGATCCACGCCGCCTTGCGCACGGTTTCCGCGGCCGGTCGTCCGGCGCCGCGTTCAACGACCTCATGATGGACCTCGGCGGCAATGTGCACCGTCCGGAAAAGCCCGGGCAGAAGCGGCAATTGCTCCACCCGGGCCAGGCAGATCAGCGGCGAGGCATTCGAGACCACCGTCACAGGCCCAGGCGCTCGGCGGCGAGGCGGTCTTCCCGCAGATCGCTCTCGGTGTAATGGAGCGGCACCTGGCGCCCGGCAGCCAACTCCATGAACGCTTCCGGACCCAATCCCGCCAGGGCTGCCGCCCGCCCGAGGGAGACCCGCCCTTCGCGAAACAACTCCAGGGCGATGAGTTGTCGCGCCGCCGCTGAGGCCGGGGCTCCGCTCAGGCCGGAAAGCTCCAGCGCCTCGGCCGGGATTTCCACACGCACACTCGTCATGTCTCCGGCATCCTAACTCCCGACTACCGGTCTGAGCAATCCGAAGTTCCGCCCTTTTGCCCGAAGCCATGCCACGCCCCACCACCGCGCCCCTCAGCCCACGCCGGCGCCGCCTGCGGCGCACCCTCGCGGCCCTGGGCGCACTGGCCGCGGCCGGAATCGCCCTCGGCCTCTGGGCCTGGCACAAGTCCCGCCCGGTCAAATACCGGCCGGATGAACGCCCGCCCGACATCACCAGCGAGCTGGCGCGCGACCTGCCGCCCGACGCGCCCCGCCCGAAGTTCACCGACGTGACCTGCGCCGCCGGCCTGGCCGGGTTCCGCAACTTTGCCGGCGACCGCACCTCGCAACTGCCCGAGGACATGGGCCCCGGCCTGGCCTGGGGCGACTTCGACAACGACGGCGACGACGACCTGTTCCTGGTCTCCGCCGGCGGCGCGCTCCCGCTGCCCGACGAGCAACTCCGGCCCTGCGCCCTGTTCGAGAACCTCGGCAACGGCACCTTCCGGCCCGTGGCCGCCTTCCCCGAGCTGCGCCTGCGCGGCCTGGGCGCCGCCTGGGGCGATTCCGACGGCGACGGCTTTCTCGACCTGGCCGTGGCCGGCTACCACGCCCTGCTCCTGCTCCACAACGAGGGCGGCACCGGCCGTTTCAGCCCCGACCCGCGTCTGCCGAACCTCCCGGGCTACTGGTCCGGCGTGGCCTGGGGCGATTTCGACCACGACCGGCGGCTCGACCTCTACGTCTGCCAATACGTCTGCTATGCGGCCCACGACGAGGACCGCGACAAGCTCTCCGACCAACTTGGCACCGCCGTGCCCTACACCCTCAACCCGGCCTCCTACCCGTCCGGCCTCAACGCCCTCTTCCACCAGCAGCCCGACGGCACCTTCCGCGACGTGGCCGCCGAGCTGGGCGTGCACAACCCCGAAGGCCGCAGCCTGGGCGCGCTCTGGCATGACTTCGATCAGGACGGCTGGCTGGACCTCTACGTGGCCAACGACGTTTCCGACAACGTCTTTTACCGCAACACCGGCGGCCGCTTCGAGGACCTGAGCCACCCCGCGCTCATCGCCGATTACCGCAGCGCCATGGGCCTGGCCGTGGGCGATTTCGACCGCGACGGGGACGACGACCTGTTCATCTCCCACTGGGTGGCCCAGGAAAACGCCTTCTACGAAAACCTCCTCGTGCATCGTCGCCGCCCCGCCGCCGTGCCCCACCCGGCCCGCCCGCCGACCCCGACAAACACTCCGCCCGTTCCCCCCGCCGCCACGACGGCCCCGACCTCCCCACCCGTGCGCCGCAGCCCGGTGCTCTTCATTGACATCGCCGACCAGAAAGGCCTGGGCCAGATCGCCCTGCCCTACGTGGGCTGGGGCAGCGAATTCGCCGACCTGGACCACGACGGCTGGCCCGACCTGCTGGTGGCCAACGGCAGCACCCTCGAAGCCGAAGGTCCCCTGCCGAAAAAACTCCAGCCCCAGGAGCTGTTCCTCTTCTGGAATCGCCACGGCGAATTCTTCTACAACCTCGCGCCGCTCAACCCGGCCCTGACCGAAAAACACGTCAGCCGCGGCCTGGCCTGCGCCGACTTCGATCTGGACGGCGACCTGGACTTTGCCGTGGCCGACCTCTCCGAGGGCGTGCGGCTGTTTCGCAACGACCTGGCCGCCGGCCACTGGCTCAAGCTGCGCCTGCGCTCGAAGAACGCTGCCGGCACGGCCTGCGGCTTCGGCGACGGCTCCACCGCCATCGCCTGGATCAACGGCGTGCCCCTGCGCCGCAGCGTCACCGGCGTGAGCTACCTTTCGCAAAGCAGCCACACCCTCCACTGGGGCCTGGGCGCCGCGCCCCGCGTGGACCGGCTCGAGGTCCGCTGGCACGCCGGGGGCACCAACATCTTCGAGGGCGTGGAAGCCAACGCCACCTACGAAGCGGTGGAAGGGGAGCCGACCCTCCGCCGCCTGCCCGCCACCTCCGGGATGCTCCCCTCCGACCTGCCCGCCGCCGGGCCCCCCACGACCGGGGTGCAGGCCTCCGGCCAGCCGTCCGACGCTTCTGCGTCGGGTGTGGTGCAGGCCTCCGGCCTGCCCGGTTCTGCCACCCCACCTTCAGCACCTGAATCCGATGCCGACGCCCGGCAGCGCCTGCTCCAATTCTGGCAAACCCACCGCGCGGCGATGGACGCAATGAAGATCGAGCAGGACCGACCCAGGGCCATTCGCTTGTTCCGCGAGGCCATTGCGCTCAACCCCCGGCACGAAGACGCCCGCTACTACCTGGGCCAGTGCCTGGCCGCCGAGGGTGAGGTGGACGCGGCCCTGGCCGCCTTCGAAGCCCTGCAACAGCTCAACCCCCAGAGCCACCGCGCCTGGCAGCAATGGGGCGTGATCCGCGCCCTCCACGCCCGCCACGACGCCGACCTCGACGCCGCCGAGCGCGCCCTGGAACGCGCCCACGCCCTCAACCCGGAGGAAACCGGCGCCCTGCTGGTCCTGGGCGAGGTGGCGCTGCTGCGCGGCAACCTTCCGCTCGCCGAAGAACGTCTGCGCGCCGCCACCCACACCAACCCCCGGGCTGTTGGCGGCTTGTTTCTCCTCGGCTATCTGGCCTGGAAGCGCGGCGACACGGCCGCGGCCCGCCAATATCTGGAAAAGGCCCGCGCCGCCCTCGGGCCGGACTGGCAACCCAAGGGCGCCACCAGCGAGGGCGACGTCCAACGCCAGCAACACACCGAACCCTCGCCCCTGGCGACGTGCTGGGCGGACTGGGACGGCCGGCCCGACCCGGGCACCGCCTTTGCCGCGCTCGAGGCGCGGCTGCGCCGCTGAACGGACCCGGCGGGACGGGCAGTTGCCCGTTCCACCCAGGGCCGGGTGGGCCGTAGTGGCGAACTTCCCGGTCTGCTGAGTTGCGGGTTTCCCTACCCGCAGAGATTCCGCCTTCCCCGTGCCCGCCGGCTGGAAGCCGGCGCTACGGCAGGCTGGAAAGCCTGCGCTACAGGGCCGGGTGGGCCGTAGTGGCGAACTTCCCGGTCTGCTGAGTTGCGGGTTTCCCTACCCGCAGAGATTCCGCCTTCCCCGTGCCCGCCGGCTGGAAGCCGGCGCTACGGCAGGCGGGCGCCGGCCTGCCGGCGCTGTGGCGGTGACGCACGGCACCGCGGGTCTCCAGGTCGGCCCGGCGGCGGGTTGCGCTACGGCCGGTGCGGCGTTTCTCTCGCACCGCCGCGGCCTCCGCCCAGCAGCAGGCGCAGGCTGTTGAGGACCACCACCACGGTGCTGCCTTCGTGGCCCAGCACGCCCAGCGTCAGCGGAATGGCGCCGAACAGCGCCGCCCCCACCAGCACCACCACCGTGCCCAGGGAGAGGACCAGGTTTTGCCAGATCACCCGGCGGGCGCGCTGGCTGAGGTGGTAGGCGGCCAGGAAGTTTTCCAGCCGGTCGTGCATGAGCACGATCTCGGCCTGCTCGAGCGCCGCGTCCGAGCTGCGCGCGCCCATCGCCACGCCCACGTGGGCCATCGCCAGGCTGGGGGCGTCGTTGACGCCGTCGCCGATCATGGCCACGCGCCGGCCTTGCAGGGTCAACGCGCGGATGGCCGCCACCTTGTCCTCGGGGCGGAGTCCGGCGCGCACGTCGTCCAGGCCCAGGGCGGTCTTCAGCGCGGCGGCGGGGCCGGGGCGGTCGCCGGTGAGCACCAAGGTTTGAAGGCCCAGTTGGCGCAGCGTGGTCACCAGCTCGCGGGCCTCGGGCCGGAGGTCGTCGCGGAACAAGAGCCGGCCGCGCAGTTCGCCGGCCGCCAGCCACACCTCGGAATGGGCGGCGTCGGCGGCCGCGGGCACGACCTCCGGCAGCGCGCCGAAGGCGGCCTCGATCCATTCCCGGCGGCCCAGGGCCACCGGTTGCCCCCGCCAGCGGGCGCGGATGCCCAGGCCGGCGGCGGACTCGAACTGGTCCAGTTCGACCGGCTCCAACCCCTGTTGTTTGCCGTATCGGGTCACGGCCCGGGCCAGCGGATGGGTGGAAAGCCGTTCGAGCGAGCAGGCCAGGCGGGCCACCTCGGCCTCGCGACCGGGCGGGAAGCTCTCGATGCGCTCGATTTGCAGGTCGCCGGTGGTGAGCGTGCCGGTCTTGTCCATGGCCACCACGTCCACTTCGGCCAGTTTTTCCACCGCCGCCCCGCCGCGGAAGAGCACGCCGCGGCGCGCGCCGCGGGCAATGGCGGCGAGGATGGCCGAGGGGATGGAGAGCACCAGGGCGCAGGGCGAGGCGACCACCAGCAGGGTCATGGCGTGGTAAAACGCCGTGTGCGCCGGGTTGGGCGCGCGGAAGGCCGGGTACCCGGCCACCAGCCACCACAGCAGAAACATCCCCGCCGTCAGGCCCAGCACCGCGTAGGTGTAGCCGGAGCCGAACCGGTCGGTGAACCGTTGCGAGGGGGCCTTCAGGTGTTGCGCCTCGCGGATGAGCCGGATGATTTTTTGCAGCGCGCTCTCCCGGGCCGGGCGCAGGACCACCGCCTCGACCGCCCCCCACAGGTTCAACGTGCCGGCCAGCACGGGGTCGCCCACCGCCTTTTCCACCGGCACCGACTCGCCGGTCAGGGTGGATTCGTCCGCCGCGGTCGCGCCCTTGACCACTTCGGCATCCACCGGAAAAAGCGTGCCGGGTCGGACCAGAATGCGCTGGCCGGGGCGCAGTTGGTCCACCGGTGTTTCGACTTCCCGGCCGGCCTGGTCCAGCACCGTGGCCACCTTGGGCGCGGTGCGGAACAGGGCCTTGATCTCGCGCTGGGTGCGGCCCAGCGCGTAATGCTCGAGCGCGCCGGACAGGGCGAAGAGGAACAGCAGGATCGCGCCCTCGTCCCACTTGCCGATGCTGGCGCTGCCCGCCGCGACGGCCAGCATCAGGAAATGCACGTCCAGCACGCGGTGGCGCAGCCGTTCCCAGACCTCGACCGCCGCATACCAACCGCCGGCGAGGTAGGCGGCCAGGTGCGCGGCCAGTGCGTAGGGGCTTTCGCCCAGCGCCCAGGCCGCGAGCGCCAACGCCCCGCACAGGCCGGCCGCCAGCAGTTGCCATTTCCATTCGTTGAGGGCGCGCTCGTCCTCGGGCAGCTCCACCTCCCGGGGTACCACCCGCGGCAGGGCAAAGGTGCGCCAGCGCCAGAAACGCGGGGCGGTGGGGCAACTGACCCGCGCGATGGTGGTCCGCGGGCCTTCCTGGTGAATGACCAGCCGGGCGCGCACCCCCGGGTCCAGCACGGTTTCGCACGACGTGCAGTCCGGCGCACCGGCGAGCAACTGGCAGTGGCCCCCGCCCGATGCGGCGGGCTGGCAGGCGGCCTGGAGGGTGTCGTGGAGGCGGCGTTCCAGCGCGGCGGTGTCCACCCGGCCCAGCGTGGCCAGGGACACCGTGTGGTCATCCCGTCGGAGGGTCACCGCTTCGAGGGCCGGTTCCTCGGCAAAGGCCACCGCCACGCTGCGCACCAGGCAGGGCCCGGCGCCGGGCGAGGCGGGCGGGGTGGGCGAGGTGGACGCAGCGTTCATCAATCAGGCGCGCGGCCTGCACCGGAATCTGGGCCAATTCCGCCGGGCTGACAAGCCGCGAGCGCCCGGCTCGCCAAGCCCCCCGCGCCCGGGCATAGTCCCGCCGTGGCCCTGCCGGACCTCATTCTGGCCTCCGCCTCGCCCCGACGTCAGGAACTCCTGCGCCAGTGCGGCGTGCGCTTCGAGGTCGTGCCCGCCGAGGTGCCCGAACGGGACGACGAGGCGCTGACCGCGCGTGAGCTGGCCCAGCTCAACGCCCATCGCAAGGCCCGTGCCGTGGCCAAGCGCTACCCGGACCGCCTGGTGCTCGGGGCCGACACCGTGGTGGCCTGCGGTCCGCGGTTCTACGGCAAGCCCGCGGACCGGGCCGAGGCGCTGCGCATGTTGAGCGAGCTCCAGGGCCGCACCCATGAGGTGGTGACCGGCGTGTGTCTGTTGCATCTGCGCGCGCACCGCGAGTGCCTTTTTGCCGAATCCACCGCGGTGACCTTCCGGCCGTTGAGCGAGGCACAACTCCGCGACTACCTGACCCGCATCCACCCGCTCGACAAGGCCGGCGCCTACGCCATCCAGGAGCATGGCGAGCTGCTCGTGGCCGAAATCGTGGGGTCCTTCTCGAACGTCGTGGGGCTGCCGGTGGAACGGCTCCTCGCCGTGCTGCGGGACTGGTAGGCCGCCGGGCGGTCCGGCCACGCCGATTCGCGGCGCGAACACGGCCGGGCGTTCCGCAGGCAAGGCTTGAAATCCGGCCCCGGCAGCCGATAGAGGTGATCTCCATGAGCACCGGTGAACGCGCGGGACGCCAGCCGCGGCGGGGCAGCCAGCGCCGCTCCCGGGCGGTGGTCAAGGCCGCGGGCCGGAGCGGACGGCTTTGGTGTGTGCTGACTTTGTCGGTCTTGCCCCTCCTGTCCGTGGCGCTCGGCGCTTCCGTGTTGGAGCTGGCCGCCCGCGGCGTCGTCGAGCACCGGCAGGGCGAGGCGGAACTGGTGTTTCGCCACCCCGATGGCCGACCCGCCGCGGGAGCGCGGGTGGAGGTGCGTCAGACCGGGCACGAGTTTCGGTTCGGCAACGTGTTTCGGCCCCGGCATTACACGAACGCGCTGTACCGGGCGCGCTTCCAGGAGCTGTTCAACTTCGTCTCGCTGCTCGAGTTCAACTGGGGCCAGTACGAGCCGGAAGAGGGCCGGCCGCGTCTGGCGGAGCGGCTGGACTTCATCAACGGCTGGTGTCGCGAGTCGGGCCTGACCCGCTTTTACGGCCACATGCTGGTGTGGACCCCGCAACGCCGCGACCGGTCCGGCTCGCTCCTGCCCGAGTGGCTGTTCCAATACCCGCCGCCCGGGCGCGATGACAAGCTGCGCCAGCGCATCGAGCGCGAAGTGCGGGATTACCGCACGGTGGACCTGGTCTGGGACGTGGTCAACGAGGCCATCCACTGCCGTCGCTGGGGGGCGTGGGACAAGGACGGATGGGGGGACGAGCCCATCCCGGAGGTCGTGCCCTACGTGAGCCAGGCCCTGGCCTGGGCGCACGCGGCCAATCCAAAGGCCCGCTTGTTGATCAACGATTACCGGGTCATTCCCCGCGGGCGGTACCGGGACCGTTACGTGGACCTGATCCGCCGGCTCCGGGAGGGCGGTGCGCCGCTCCACGCCGTGGGTATCCAGGCGCATGAGCCCGACCGAGGGGCTTACTGGTTTTCACCGGAGGAAATCTGGGAGGCCTGCGAGGTCTTCGGTACCCGCACCGGTCTGCCGATCTACTTCACCGAGTTCTGGTACACCTCCGATCCCGCCCGCCGGATCACCGGCACCTACCGCCAGGGGAATTGGGATCCGGAACGGCAGGCCGAGGCCATTGAGGAATTTTACCGGGTCGCCTTCGGCCACCCGGCGGTCGAGGCCATCATCTATTTCGGTCTGACCGACGCCGACCCGCCGGCGTTTCCCCGGGTGTGCCTGCTGGACGAACATTACCGGCCCAAGCCGGCCTGGGTGCGGCTGCGACGGCTGCTGCACGAGGAATGGAACACGCACCTGACGACCGCGGCCTCTGCCGAGGGGCGCGTGCGGTTCAGGGGCTTCTACGGCCGCTACGAGGTCCGCGTGGCGGACAACACGCGACAGTGGCGGTTCACCTTCACCCTGGGCCGCGGCCGACCGGCCCGTCAGGAATTCATCCTCGACCCCACGCCGGCCCCCACCGGGCCTTGATCTGAGAACGCCGGCCGGGACCGCGCTGCGGCGCGGCCGCCGGGAGGACCAGGCACGGCACTGGGGCAGCGGCGCCCGACCGGGGGTGCTTTTCCTGCATTTCCCAAGCGGCCGGTGTCGGTGTATCAAGACCCCACCATGAAACGCTTGCTCCACCTCGGCCGGGTGCTTCCGGCCGCGCTGGTCCTGGCCGGGTCTTGCCTCCAGCCGGCGGTCGCCGCGCCGCCGCCCAACATTGTCTTCATTCTCGCCGACGATCTGGGCATCAACGACCTGGCCGGCTACGGCCGGCGCGACCATCACACGCCGCACCTGGACCGGCTGGCGGCGGCCGGCACGCGCTTCACCTCGGCCTACTGCGCGCTGCCCATCTGCTCGCCCTCGCGCGCGGCCATCCTGACCGGCCGCCAGCCGGCGCGGTTGCACCTGACCACCTACCTGCCCGGCCGGCCGGATTGCGCCTCCCAGAAGCTGCGCCATCCGGTCATCCGCCAGGAACTGCCCCTGGAGGAAAAGACCCTCGCCGAACACCTCAAGGCCGCCGGTTACGCCACCGCCTGCATCGGCAAATGGCACCTGGGCGGCCAGGGCTTCGGCCCGCGCGAGCAGGGCTTTGACTTCTATCACGCCGGCCAGGCCGTCACCCCACCGTCGGAGACCGAGGGCGGCAAAGGCGAATACGACCTGACCGCGCAGGCGGAGAAATTCATCGAGGCCCACCGCGATCGCCCGTTTTTCCTCTACCTGGCCCACAACTCGCCCCACATCCCTTACTCCGCCCGGACCGATCTGGTGGCCAGGAACCGCGACGCCTTCGAGCCGGTGTACGCGGCCCTCATCGAGACCCTGGACGACACCGTCGGCCGGTTGCTGGCGCGACTCGACGCGCTGGGGCTGCGCACCAACACGCTGGTCATCTTCACCTCGGACAACGGCGGCCTGCACGTGCCCGAAGGACCGCACCCCGCCATCACCCACAACACCCCCTTCCGCGCCGGCAAGGGGTTCCTCTACGAAGGCGGCCTGCGCGTGCCGCTCATTGTCCGCTGGCCCGGCCGCGTGCCGGCGGGCCGGGTGGTGGACGCCCCGGTGGTGAACACCGACTGGCTGCCCACCCTGCTCGAGCTGGCCGGCCGGCCCGTGCCGGCGGACCTCGATGGCGTGAGCCTGGCCGCGCTGCTCACCGGCCGCGGCCCGGCACCCCGCCGGCCGCTGTTCTGGCACTTCCCCCACTACACCAACCAGGGCGGCCGGCCCGGCGGCGCGGTGCGCGAGGGCGATTGGAAGCTCATCGAACACTACGAAGACGGTCGGGTCGAACTGTTCAACCTCGCGCAAGACCTTGGCGAAACGAACAACCTGGCCGCGCGCGAACCGGACCGGGTCCACGAACTGCGCACCCGCCTGGCGGCCTGGCGCGAAGCAATGGGCGCGCAGACCAACACGCCCAATCCGGGCTTCGACCCCGCGCGGCACCGGCCACTGTATGTGGACCTGGACGTGTCGCGCTACGATCCACGCACCGCCAGGGCCGACGAGCGGGCGCGGGTCTTGGAATGGCGCCGGCGGATGAACGCCGCCGTGGCCCGCCCGCCCGTGGGGCGATGAGCAGGGAGCAAGGCCCCGTGCCGGGCCGGTGGCGCCGGTTTCGCGGTTGACGAGTTGCCGCCCCCCCCGCAACGTCACACCCTTTAATTGCGGGCGATGAAGACACTTCTGTTCGTTTGCACCGGCAACATTTGTCGCAGCCCCATGGCCGAGGGCCTGCTGCGCCATTTGACCCGTGAGCGCGGGGGGTACCAGGCCTTTTCGGCCGGCGTGGGCGCGGTCGAGGGCCAGGCCCCCAGCCCGGAAGCCGTCCGGGCGATGGCCGAGCTGGGCATTGACATCTCCGGCCAGCGCAGCCGGATGCTGACGCGCGAACTGGTTGCGCGGGCCGACTACATCTTCGCCATGACCCGCGGACACCTGGACACCATCCTGTTGCTCTACCCGGAAGCGGCGGAGAAAACCTTCCTGCTGCGCGAATTCGACAACACCCTCGAGGAGTTCGA
This sequence comes from Verrucomicrobiales bacterium, assembly GCA_037445715.1. Classification (GTDB taxonomy): domain Bacteria; phylum Verrucomicrobiota; class Verrucomicrobiia; order Limisphaerales; family J093; genus DSVZ01. Next base: position 43,383 of record JBBIJZ010000001.1, read on the forward strand.
GAAAGACATCCCCGACCCCATTGGCGCGGGGATCGAGGCGTACCGCGAGTGCCGGGACAAACTGGAGCAGGGCATCGTGGCCCTGTTGCGGCACCTGGAGCAGACCGAGGCGCTCGCCACGCCGGCCCGGCCCCGCCCGCCCCGCCTGGTGCTGGGCGCGGACCACGCCGGATTCGCGCTCAAAGAGGCCGTCAAGGCGCACCTGACCGAACGCGGTTACGCGGTGGAAGACCTGGGCACGCACTCGACCGAATCCACGGATTACCCGGATTATGCCCGGGCCGTGGCGCGACGCGTGGCCGACGGCGAGGCGGATTTCGGCGTGTTGATCTGCTCGACGGGCATCGGGATGAGCATCGCCGCCAACAAGGTGCCCGGCGTGCGCGCGGCGCTGGTCTTCAACGAAGAGGGCGCCGCCCTGAGCCGCAGCCACAACGACGCGAACGTCCTGGCCCTGGGCGCCAGGTTCACCCCGCCCGAGGCGGCCGGCCCGATTCTGGACCGGTTTCTGAACACCGAGTTCGAGGGCGGCCGTCACGCCCGCCGCGTGAGCAAGCTCGAAGCGGACGCCGCGGCCTCGCCCCGCCTGGCCCGGGTGGACCCGGCCGTGGCCGCGGCCATCGAGCGCGAGCGCCGGCGCCAGCAGGAACACATCGAGTTGATCGCCTCGGAGAATTTCACCAGCCCCGCCGTCATGGAGGCCCAGGGCAGCGTGCTCACCAACAAGTACGCCGAGGGTTACCCCCGCCGCCGCTGGTACGGCGGCTGCGAGCACGTGGACGAGACCGAGCAACTGGCCCTGGACCGCGCCAAGCAGCTCTTCGGCGCCGAGCACGCCAACGTGCAACCCCACTCGGGCTCGAGCGCCAACATGGCCGTGTACTTCGCCTTTCTCAAACCCGGCGACAAGCTGCTGACGATGGACCTCTGCCACGGCGGCCATCTCACCCACGGCCACCGCGCCAATTTCTCCGGCCGTTTCTTCGAGGTCGTCCATTACGGCGTGCGCCGCGACGACGAGCGGATTGACTACGACCAGCTTGCCGAACTGGCCCGCACCCACCGGCCGAAGATGATCACGGTGGGCGCCAGCGCCTACCCGCGCGTCATTGACTTCGAGCGCCTGGGCCGGATTGCCCGCGAGGTGGACGCGCTGCTGCTGGCGGACATCGCCCACATCGCCGGCCTGGTGGCCGCGGGCCTGCACCCCAGTCCGGTGCCGCACGCGGACTTCGTCACCACCACCACGCACAAGACCCTGCGCGGGCCGCGAGGCGGGTTGATCCTGTGCCGCGCGCAGTACGCCAGGGAGATTGACGCCCAGGTCTTCCCCGGCATCCAGGGCGGGCCGCTCGAGCACGTCATCGCCGCCAAGGCGGTATGTTTCCAGGAGGCGCTCCAACCGGCCTTCCGCGAGTACCAGGCGCAGATCCTGGCCAACGCGCGGGCGCTGGCCGCCGGCCTGGCGCGCAACGGCTATCGGCTGGTCAGCGGCGGCACCGACAACCACCTCCTGCTGGTGGACGTGGGCGCGCGCGGGCTCACCGGCAAGGATTGCCAGGCCGCACTCGACGCCGCCGGCATCACGGTGAACAAAAACACCATCCCCTTCGAGACCCGCTCGCCCTTCCAGGCCAGCGGCATCCGCCTGGGCACCCCGGCCGTCACCACCCGCGGCATGAAGGAGCCGGAAATGGCGGCCATCGCCGACATGATCAGCGAGGTGCTCCTGGACCTGCAAAACCCCGAGCTGGCCCGCCAGGTCCGCCGCCGCGTGCTCGAGCTGACCGCGCGCTTCCCGCTGCCGTACTGACGGCGGGCTTGCGACGCCCCCAACGCCGCACGCGGCCGTACGTCCAAGGGGGGACGTGCGCTTGCCAAGGTTTTGCCAGAACGGCGCGCTGAGTTCGGCCGGCTTGCCGTCGCCGGGGCCGGAGCAGATGACCGGCGGGGAAACTGCCGACCGCGGCCGCCACGGGCACGAGGGGCTGTGCTACCCGCACGGCTTGTCGCACGCGGGGTGGCCGGGTACGGTCGGCCCATGCAAGCACTCACCCGACGCACCTTTTTGGGGCATTCCCTGGTCGGACTGGCCGCCGCGGGCGTCGCGCCGCGGGTCCTGGCCGTCGGTCGCAAAAGCCCCGCCCGTCATCCCATTTACCTGGGCGGTCCGGTGTTTGACGCGCCCGACGACCCCGAGGCGCTGGCGCGGGCCCATCGCGCCCTGGGATACGCGGCGGCGTATTGCCCGAACGTGCCGTTGACCGACACCGCCCGGCTGCGCGCCGTGCGCGAGGCCTTCGCGCGGCACGGGGTGGTGCTGGCCGAGGTGGGGCGGTGGGTGAACCTGCTCGAGGCCGACCCGGCCAAACGCGCGGCCAACCTGCGCACCGTCACGGAAGGCCTGGCGCTGGCCGAGGAAGTCGGCGCCCGCTGCTGCGTGGACATCGCCGGCTCCTTCAACGAGCAGGTCTGGTACGGCCCGCATCCGGACAACCTGTCCCGGCGCTTCTACGACGCCGTGGTCGAAAACGCCCGCAAGATCATTGACGCGGTCAAACCCCGTCGCGCGAAGTTCGCCTACGAAATGATGGGCTGGGCCTTGCCGGACAGCCCCGACGCCTGCCTGAAGTTGATCCGGGCCGTGGACCGCCCCGCCTTCGCGGTGCACCTGGACCCGTGCAACCTGATCAACTCCCCGAGCCGCTTCTACCAAAACACCGCGCTGATCGAGGAGTGCTTCGACAAGCTGGGCCGCTGGATCGTGAGCTGCCACGCCAAGGACCTGGCCTGGCAGGTCGAGATGAACGTGCACTTCCGCGAGGTCATCCCCGGCCTCGGCCAACTGGACTACGCGACCTACCTGCGCCGTCTGGCCGCGCTGCCCCAGCAGCCCCCGCTCATGCTCGAACACCTGGCCAACGCCGCCGAGTACCGTCAGGCCGCCGCGCACATCCGCCGGGTGGGCGAAGCGGCGGGCCTGCGCTTCGCATGAGCGCGGCGACGGCCAGGCTCCCCGAGCCGGACCTGCCGGACCCGCTGCGCCCGGCCTCGCCCACCGAGGTCTGGTGGCGCGGGCGGCGCTGGGTTTACTTTGGCGGTTGCGATTACTACCGGCTGTCCCATCACCTCCACGTCCGGGCGGCGGCGGCCGCAACCCTGGCACGGGAAGGTCTGGGCGTGGCGGCCTCGCGACTGACCACCGGCAACCACCCGCTGTACGAGGAACTCGAGGCCTGGCTGGCGAAGTTTCTGCGCCTGCCCCGGGCCCTGGTGGTGGATTCCGGTTACGCCGCCAACCTGGTGGTGGCCCAGGCCCTGGCGGGCGAGGCCACGCACGCCTGGCTCGACGCCCGCGCCCACCCCAGCGTGCGCGACGCCGCGGCGCTGCTGGGCTGCCGTGTGGCCGCCTTCAACCACCGCGACCCGGACGACTTGCGTCGTCGCCTCGCCCGGCTGCCGCGGAGTGCCCGGCCGGTGGTCTGGACCGATGGCGTGTTTGCCCACGATGGCTCGGTGGCGCCGCTGGGCGAGTACCTCGAGGCCCTGCCTGCGCGCGGCCGGCTGGTGGTGGATGATGCCCACGGCCTGGGCGTGCTCGGTCCAAAGGGCCGCGGCAGCCTCGAAGCCTGCGGCGTGGCGGACCGCCGGGTGATTCTGACCGGTACCTTGAGCAAGGCCCTGGGCGGCTTTGGCGGCGTGGTGGCGGCTGAGGCGCCCTTCCTCGCGCGCGTGGTGGCGCGCAGCCGGGCCTTTGCCGGGAGTACCCCGCCGCCGTTGCCGGCCGTTGCGGCGGCGCTGGCGGCGGGGCGGATGATTGCCGCGGACGCGGCGTTGCGCGCCCGGCTGCGCGCCAAGGCGGTTCGGGTGCGGGCGGCGGCGCGCGCGGCCGGATGGGAGGCTCCGGAACCGGACACCCCCATCCTGGCCGTGGTACCACGCCACCCGGCCGAGACCGCGCGCTGGCGACGGCGGCTGTTGGCGCGGGGGATTTATCCGACGTTGATTCAGTACCCGGGCGGGCCGCCGGGCGGGTATTTCCGGTTCGCCATTTCCAGCGAGCACCGGCCGGAGGAGCTGGCGCGGTTGATCGAGGTCTTGCGAGCCGGGACGTGAGGCCGCCGGCGAGCGCCGTGTCGCGCCGGTTCGCGCGCGCTCACCAGCGCAGGCGAAAGAAGCGGTGCGCCTCCGCGGAGCGCGGCAGTTCGATGGCGTAGGCGGGCTGCTCGGGTTGCCACGCCTCGACGGTCGTCCAGTCGCGCAGGTCGTAGGAAGCTTCCAGCACTTGCGCCAGTCCGGGCGGCGAGGCGATGTGCAGCCGCACCGCGCCGGCGGCGGATTCGGCGCGGACGAAGCGCGGTCCGGGCTCCAGCGCCACCACGGCCACGCCTTCCGCCGGCAGTTCCAGGCGCCAGCCGTCGCCCGCTTCCGGCAGGCGCCGGCCCGTGATCAGTTCCGTGGCCGCCGCCGGGGGCCGTGCCAGTCCGGTCCCGGACTCGACCCGCAGCACGCCGCTCTGGGCGGTCGTGGCGGTGTTCAACGCGGTCAGGTACACCGCGCCGTCGGCGCCGGGGCCGAACCGCTCCAGCCACAATGCCGGGTTGTCGCCGCGCGCGCCGGTGACCGGCTGCCAGCCGGCTTCAGCCACCCGCCGGATGAGCGGGATGTACTTTTGGAACAGCGGCCGGTCCCGGTTGTACCAGGCGGGGTTGCGCCAGTACGGGTTCTCGGCGGCGTTGTGGCTGAACATCGAGGGGAACATGCCGTAAAACAGACTGCGCTGGAAATAGCGCTCGACCAGGTTGGTGGTGAACCGGTCGTAGTCGGTGTTCATCAGCAGCAGGTACGGCTTGGCGCCGGCCAGGGTCCGCCAGAGGGCCATCTGGGCGTGCGACGCCGGGCGGTATTCGCCGCCGGGCAACCAGTCGGTTTCGGTGCCCAGCACATCCAGCCAGCCGCACAGGAAGCCGTAGCGATAGGGCACGCCGTTGGCGAAGACCAGCCCGCCGAGCCGGTGCACGTCCTCGCTGATCCAGCGGGTGAACTCGTAAATCGCCAGCCCCTTGAACAGCGCCGGGCGGCGGGTGTCCGGGGCGAAGCTCAGCGGCACGGTGGTGAACCGGAAATGCTCGCGGCGGAAGTTCAGGTCGGCGGTGACGTAGCCCTCGAGCGAGTCGAGGTACTCGCCGTCGAGGCGGGCGGTGAGGTTCGAGCCGTAGAGGCGGGCTTTCACGGCGTCGTTCCAGTGGAGGGTGGCGGCGTTGGGCGAGGCGGGCAGGGCGGGGTTGGGGTTGAGGCTCCAGACCGCGCCGTTGGCCCAGGGTTCGTTGCGGAAGAGCAGGGCCGGTTGACCGTCAGCGTCGTGCATGGCGGCGTCGCGGCTCACCCGGGCCATGTCGCGATGGAAGCCGGCCGGGCCTTCGGCGTAGGTGTCGCGCACGCGCAGGGCCTCGGCCAGCGTGCGCGGCAGTTCGGGCGCCATGGGCATCCACCAGGTCATCGGTTCGGTGTAGCGGAAGCTGAGGATGTCGTGGGCGTCGTCCCAGGCCACGGCGTTGTCGCCTTCCTTGAAGCGGAAGCCGAAGTCCTCCCAGCCCTGCACGGTGCTGATGTCGGTGAAGGGCATCCAGAGGCCCTGGCGGCGGGCGCGCACCGCGAAGCGCTCGGGCCAGATTTCCGCGAATTTCCGGAAGGCCGCGCGAAAGCCCCAGGCCGGCGCGAAGCGGTACAGCACCAGCCCGAAGTCGGCACTGTTGGGAAACTGCTCACTCTCGGGCACCAGCCCCAGATCGAAGGCCGCGCAGAATTGCCGCGTGCCGGCGTGGTAGAACCACCGGAACTGGGCCGGCCGATCGTAGTCCCAGCCCAGCGCCAGCCCCGCGTCCGCGCCGTGCACCGCCGCGACCGGGTAGGTGGACATCGTGCCGGTGGTGCCGGCGCCGACGGCCTGGGCGGCGAGAAACTCGCCGTTGCCGCTGATGGGGCGGCTGCGCCGGATGTCATCGCCCCAGCTCCAGCCGGTCGCATCCAAGGGCAGGGCAAAGACCAGCAGGAGGGCGCGGTCGCCCCCGCGGCGGTTGGTCAGGCGGCCGCGCAAACGCAGGTGGTCCGCCCGGGCCTCGACGCGCAAATCCAGCGCCAGGCCCAGTTCGGCGCATTCGCCGTTCTCGAAGGCAAACGCATCCGAGTCCGCCGTCACATCGCGGGCAAAGAAACCGCCATGGGCCGGTCCGGCCAGTTCGCGGCCATCCAGTTGCAGGGACACCACGCGCGCGCCGGCCAGGCCCAGCCGCAGCCCATCGGCCGTGGCAAAACTGGCCGTGGCCGCGGGCGGCGGATTGGTCGGCAGCACCGGAAGCATCGGCGTGCCCTGGAACAGGACGGCCGGGCCGTCGGCGGTGACTTCCGTGACCGAGACGTCGTCGAACCACACCGAGCCCGCGTGTCCCCGCAACAGGCAGTGCAGGGTCAGGCTGCGGACCGGTTTCTCCGGGAGGATGATCACCTCGCGCGCTTGCCAGTCGTGGGTGCCGGTCGCGAAGTTCGCCGTTTGCCCCCACAACGGCGTGCCGTCGTCGTAGATGAGGTCGGCGTACAGCGAGTAGCCGCTGTCGGCGCTGCCCGAGACGCCCTCGGCCCGGCTCCAGCCGCGCACGATCAGCGGGGCGACGGTCTTGCGATTGAGGGTCAGCGTCTGGCTGGCGCCGCGCCAGCCGCTGGTGTCCGGCGCCGAGCAGCGGAGGGCGTTCGAGCCCTGGCGGCCTTCACCGGCGGCCGCCTGGTAGCCCTGGGGCGCGGCGGACCAATACAGGAAACTGCCGCCGCTGCGTTGCTCGAATTCGCCATTGCGGAGCAGGGTGGTTCCGGGGCCGCTGCTGACCACCCGCAGCACCGGCGCGGCCGCCACGAGCGCGCTCGCCAGCCCGCCCACCAGCGCCCGGCCCGGCCACCATGCGAACCGTTTCATGACTCGGCCCCAACATCGGCGAAACCCCCGCGCCAGCCAAGCCCGGAACCGGACCCGGCGGCGCAAGGCCGTACTTCCGCTTCCCAGGTCGGGGGCCTATGCTGCCGACCCGGATGAACCATGTGCTGAGTCGTTTCCCCGTGGCCCGGCCCCGGCGGTTGCGGCAATCGCCCGCCTTGCGGCGGCTGGTGGCTGAAACGCGGCTGAGTGCGGAGCAGTTGGTGTTGCCGTTGTTTGTTCGGCCGGGCCGCAAGTTGCGTCGGCCGGTGGCCGCCATGCCCGGGGTGTGCCAGCTCTCGCCGGATGAGTTGCTGGTCGAGGCCCGGCAGGCGTATGCGGCCGGGGTGCCGGCAGTGTTGTTGTTTGGCATCCCGGACCGCAAGGATGCACGGGCCTCCGGCGCGTATGCCGCCGATGGCATCGTGCAGCAGGCCGTGCGGCTGCTCAAACGCGAGCTGCCCGGGTTGCTGGTCATCACCGACGTGTGTCTTTGCGAGTACATGAGCCACGGCCATTGCGGCATCGTGAAGCCGGTCCGCGGCGGCGGGGCGCGCATCTTGAACGACCCGACGCTGACGTTGCTGGCCCGCACGGCCGTCAGCCACGCCGAGGCCGGCGCCGACCTGGTGGCGCCCAGCGACATGATGGACGGCCGCGTGGCGGCCATCCGCGCGGCCCTGGACCGGGCGGGGTTTACCGAGACGCCCATCATGGCCTACGCGGCCAAGTACGCCTCCGCCTTTTACGGGCCATTCCGCGAAGCGGCGGAATCGGCGCCGCGGTTCGGCGACCGCCGCAGTTACCAAATGGCGCCGCCGAACGCGGCCGAGGCGATGCGCGAGGTGGCCCTGGACCTGGCCGAGGGCGCGGACATCGTGATGGTCAAGCCCGCCCTGGCTTACCTGGACATCGTGTACCGGGTGAAGGCGGAGTTCGGCTATCCGACGGCCGCCTACGCGGTCAGCGGTGAATACTCGATGATCAAGGCGGCCGCCGCCCATGGCTGGCTGGACGAACGGGCGGTGACGTTGGAAACCCTGCTGGCGCTGCGGCGGGCGGGGGCGGACATTCTGATCACCTACGCCGCGGTGGACGTGGCGCGGTGGTTGCGGGAGGAGGCGGAAGGGCGGCTCAGTTCTGCACGTTCATGATCGAGTACACGATCAGCACGATGATGATCAGGCCCAGCGCCAGTCCGCCGTAGAGGAAGAGCTTGTTGAGCTTGTCGCTTTTCCGGGCAAAGGCGGTGGCCACCACCGGCTTGCCGGCCTTGTCCAGTTCGCCCAGCTTCACCCCGCCGATGGGCATCGTTTGCTGGGCCGGTTTGCGCGCGCCGGGCGCTCCGGCGGGGGGCTGGCGACCGTCCTCCAGGCGCAATTCGACCTTGCCCAAGCGCAGAATCTGCCCGGGCTTGAGCGGGGCCTCGGTGATGGGTTGGTCGTTGATGTAGGTGCCGTTGGTCGAGTTGAGGTCTTTGACGATGACCTCGCCGCCCCGCAGGATAATTTCGCAGTGGTGACTGGAGACCGAGGGCTCGGCAATTTGAAAGTTGTTGTCTTCCAGGCGCCCCACCGTGGTCCGCTCACTTTTCAACTCGTGGGCGGTACCGGCAAACCCTTCAGTCAGGACAACAAGCTTGGCCATGGAAGGCAGGTAACTCCGCGCGATTATTCGGCGGGGGAGGACCAAGTCAAACCGTTTCTGGCCGCGCGAAAATTATTCGGGCAGTTCGGCTGCAACAGTGTTCCACCGGGATAACCGAAAGCCGAGCGACGCCGCCTGGAAAGTCAAAGTCCGAAACGAAATGCCCACCGGAACGGTCCGGGGAGCAAACGGCAACGGCGCTTTGCTGCCCGGATGGAGCAAGATCAACCACGGGCGGAGTGTTTGCGCCACGGACCAACGCATCGTCACCCCGACAGGCGGGTGAATATCTCTGGGGCCGGCGGCCCGGCATGTCAGGCGCGGGCAAGTCTTCCGGGGTTTGTTTTCCGGGGTCGGAAAAAACGAGGGGTACCCTGGGGCCGACGAGAAATTGTTGGCGCAACGGGGGTCGGATTTGGAATAAAGCGACTTGACAAAGAGGGGGAAGGCTTGGAGATTCCTTCAAATCTTGCGCGACATTGTCATGATTGAGCAAAAACGGCCGGAGCGAACCCGAAACGAGGTCCTCAAAGAAACCGTCCCCACGTTGGCGGGAACCATTGCCGCGACGCTGGCCGACACCACCACGGACCATTTCACCCACGACGACTACGAGTTCCTCAAGTTCCACGGCGTTTACCAGCAGGACGACCGCGACCTGCGCAAGACGCAGAAGACGTGGATCATGATGGTGCGCAGCCGCATCCCGGGCGGGCTGATGACGGCGGCGCAGTGGCGGGTGTTTGACGAGCTGTCGAGCCATTATGGCAACAACACGCTCCGCATTACCACCCGCCAGACCATCCAGTTCCACGGCGTGCTCAAGGCCAACCTGCGCGCGGTGGTCAAGGGCATCAACGACGCGCTGCTTTCGACGCTGGCGGCCTGCGGCGACGTGAACCGCAACGTGGTTTGCTCGCCCACGCCGGCCCAGACCCGGGCGCACGCCGCGGTCCAGGAGGATTGCCGGCGGGTCGCGCAGGCCCTGGCGCCGCGCACGCCCGCCTACCATGCCATCTGGATTGACGGGGTGCAGTTGAACCTCGAGGACGAGGCGAACAAGAACTTTACCGACCCGCTCTATGGCCGGAGCTATCTGCCCCGGAAGTTCAAGACCGCCTTTGCCATTCCGCCGGTCAACGACGTGGACCTCTTCACCAACGACCAAGGCTACATCGCCATCCTCGAAGCCGACCAGCTCGTGGGCTACAACCTGGCGGTGGGCGGCGGCATGGGCCGCAGCCACGGTAACGAGGCCACCTATCCGCGCCTGGCTGATGTGATCGGTTTTTTGCCGCGCGAACGGCTGCTCGACGCGGCCAAGGCGGTGCTCACGATTCACCGCGATTTCGGCGACCGGACCGACCGCAAACACGCCCGGCTCAAATACGTCGTGGCCGAGCGCGGGGTGGCCTGGGTGCGGGCGGAATTCGAGCGGCGCGCCGGGTTCACGCTCGAGCCGCCGCGGCCGTTCCAGTTCACCTCCACGGGCGACCTCTACGGCTGGCATCAGGCGGTGGACGGCTCGTGGTTCTTGACGCTTTACGTCGAGACCGGCCGGGTCAAGGACGTGGAAGGCCGCCGACTCAAGACCGCGTTGCGCGAGCTGGCGGAAAAGTTCCCCGCGCTGGAATTCCGGCTGACGCCCAATCAAAACGTGATCCTGGCCGCCGCGGCCGAGGCGGACCAACCGGCCATCACCGCGCTGCTGGCCGCGCACGGGGTCCAGACCGAGAACCAGACCAGCGTGCTGCGCGCGGCCGCGATGGCCTGCCCGGCCCTGCCCACGTGCGGCCTGGCCCTGGCCGAGTCGGAGCGGATGTTCCCGGGCCTGTTGGACCGGCTGGAAGCGCTCTGCGCCGAGGTCGGGCTGGACGGCGAGGAAATCATCATCCGCTCGACCGGTTGCCCGAACGGCTGCGCCCGGCCCTACATGGCGGAACTGGCCTTCGTCGGCAAGGCGCCGGGCCGTTACCAAATCTGGGTCGGCGGCAACGTCGCCGGGACCCGGCTCAACCGCGTCTGGAAAGACACCGTGAAGGAAAGCGACCTCGAGGCCGAACTGCGGCCGGTGCTCGCCCGCTACGCGCGGGAACGCCAGCACGGCGAGCGTTTCGGCGATTGGGCCGTGCGCGTGCTCTGGCCGGAGATGGAAGCCGTGCCGGCCTGAGCGAACGGGCGTGACGCAGCGGGGGGGATTCAAGGTCTTTGCTTCCCATGACTGCCGAAGAAATTGCCGCGGCGAACGCGGCGTTGCGCGACCGGACGCCCCTGGAAATTGTGCAATGGGCGCTCGGGCTGGCGGAAGGCCGCGCGATGGTGTCCACGAATTTCCGGCCCTACGAGGCGGTGTTGTTGCATCTGGTCACCCGGGTGCAGCCGGGCCTGCCGGTGCTCTGGGCCGATCACGGTTACAACCGCCCGGCGACCTACCGGCACGCTGAGCAGTTGAGGCAACGGCTGCACCTGAACCTGAAGGTGTATGTGCCCCGCATGACCGCCGCGCATTACGATGCGCTGTACGGCGGACCGCCGGCGCCGACGCCCGAAAACGAGGAGCAAATCAAGAGGTTCAGCGCGCTGATGAAGCTCGAACCCTTTCAGCGTGGGATGCGCGAGCTGGCCCCGAAGGTCTGGTTCACCGCCCTGCGTCGCGTGCAGAATCCGCACCGCGCCGGCCTGGACATCATCGTGCGGGACGAGAACTTCGGGACGCTCAAGGTCAATCCGGTTTTTTACTGGAGCGACGCCCAGATGGAGGCGTATCTGACCGAGCACGACCTGCCCAACGAGTGGGACTATTTCGACCCGGCCAAGGCCGACGAGAAACGCGAGTGCGGGTTGCACGTGGCCTGGGGCGCGGCGGCTGTGGCCGAAAAATAATCCGTGTTGGCCCGCGCGCTGAGTCCGGCAATGGCTACACCGATGACCTCGTATCATCTGGATCACCTTCAGTACCTCGAGAGCGAAGCCATCCACGTCATGCGTGAGGTGGCGGCGGAGTTCGAGCGTCCGGCGATTTTGTTCTCCGGCGGCAAGGACTCGATCTGCCTGTTGCGCCTGGCGGAAAAGGCATTTCGGCCCGCGGAAATCCCGATGCCGCTGCTGAACATAGACACCGGCCACCACTTCCCCGAGTTGAACGAGTTCCGCGACCGCCGCGCCGCCGAGCTCGGTGCCCGCCTCATCGTCCGCAAGGTCGAGGAGGCCATCGCCCGCGGCATTGCCGTGCCCACTCCCGGAGAGGTCAGCCGCAACCGGCTCCAAATCCCCACCCTGCTGGCTGCCATCGAGGAGTTCCGCTTCGACGCCTGCATTGGCGGGGCGCGGCGCGACGAGGAAAAGGCCCGCGCCAAGGAGCGTTTCTTCAGCTTCCGCGACGCCTTCGGCCAGTGGGACCCCAAGAACCAGCGCCCGGAGCTTTGGAACCTGTACAACGCCCGCGTCAACCCCGGCGAGCACATGCGGGTCTTCCCGCTCTCGAACTGGACCGAAATGGACGTCTGGGAATACATCAAGCGCGAGCGGCTGGAGGTGCCCAGCATCTACTTCAGCCACCGGCGCCGCTGCGTCCGGCGCAACGGCCAGTGGCTGCCGGTCACCGACCTGCTCCCGCCCCGGCCCGGCGAGGAGGTGCGCGAACTGGTCGTGCGCGTCCGCACCATCGGCGACATCATCAGCACCGGCCTGGTCGAGAGCCGGGCCGACAGCGTGGACGACATCATCGCCGAAATCGCCGCCGCCCGGGTGACCGAGCGCGGTTCCCGGGCCGACGACAAGACCAGCGAGGCCGCGATGGAGGACCGTAAGAAGGCCGGGTACTTCTGAGCCGTCGCGTTTTACCTTGCCGAGCTGCCGGCAACATCCGATGATCACAACCAACCCATGAAACCCGCCTCCAAACGCCTCGGATGCATCGCCGCCGTCTGGTTCCTCGGGGCGCCGCTGCATGCCAACGCCGTGCTCGAGTGGAACGCGCTCATGATGCAGGCCATCCGCGCCAGCAACACCGCGCCCACCCTCTCGACCCGTAACCTGGCCATTCTGCACCTGGCTTTCTACGACGCCGTCAATGCCCTCCACGGCGGTTTCCAGCCCTACCGGCTTCAGCCCGCGCCCCCCGCCGGGGCTTCCGACCTCGCAGCCGTGGCGGCCGCCGGCCGGGAAATCATGCACGTGCTCTACCCCTCCTTTGATGCCCGCACCGAGGAGTTGTACGCCCTCCAGGCGCGGGCGTTTCCGCCCGGCCCCGCCGCCGAGGACGGTATCACCGTGGGGCTGACCGCCGCCCGCGGGCTCCTCGCCGAGCGCAGCGCCGACGGCTCGAACACCCAGGTGCCCTACATCCCCAGCAGCGAGCCCGGGCAATGGCGCCGGACCCCGCCGTTCTTCCGCCCGCCGCTGGACCCGCACTGGCGGTACGTGAAGCTGTTTGCCCTCCCCGAGCTCGACCCCTTCGTGCCGCCGCCCCCGCCGGCGCTCGACAGCGAGGAGTACGCCCGCGATTTCAACGAGGTCAAACTCCTGGGCGCCCGCAACAGCCCCATCCGCACCGAGGAGCAGAGCCTCATCGCCGTGTTCTGGTCGGACTTCAGCTACACGGCCATGCCGCCCGGGCACTGGCACGAAATCGCCGCCACCATTGCGGCACAGGCGCAACTGGGCCTGCCGGAAACGACCCGCCTGTTCGCGCTGCTGAGCCTGGCCCAGGCCGACGCCGCCATCGTCTGCTGGGAGGCCAAGTACCGCTACAACTTCTGGCGCCCGGTCACCGCCATCCAGCGGGCCGACGAGGACGGCAACCCACTGACCGAGCCTGACCCCGCTTGGGACCACTACCTGGTCGCGCCCAACTTTCCCGAATACACCAGTGGCCACAGCACCTTCAGCAAGGCCAGCGCCGAGGTGTTGACCTGGTTTTTCGGTACCGACGCCATCACCTTCACCGCGATCTCGGACTCGGTGCCCGGCGTCACGCGCACCTACCACAGCCTGGCCGCCTGCGCGGACGAAGTGGGCATGAGCCGCATCTACGGCGGCATCCATTTCCAGTCGGCCAACCGTGAGGGCAAGCTCAGCGGCGCCCGGGTCGCCCGGCATGTCGTGGCCAATTACCTCCTGCCGGACGCCGCGCTGCCGCTGGTGCACATTGAACAACATTCCCCCGCCGGCACCCGCCTCCGCCTTCACGGTCACCTGGGCCGGACCTGTGTGCTGGAAGCTTCCACGGACATGCGGACCTGGTCGCCGCTCGCCACCAATGTGGTCGTCGCCGGCGGCTGCCGCGTCGAGGACCTCGCCGGCGGCCCGCACCGCTTTTACCGCGTCGTTGAATACTGACCCCCATGACGGCTGCTCCCCCGGTCGAACTGCTCCGCTTCAACACCTGCGGCTCGGTGGACGACGGCAAGTCCACGCTCATCGGTCGCCTGCTGTATGACTCGAAGGCGCTGATGGAGGACCAACTGGAGGCGCTCGAACGCTCGGCGGACATCACCGGCGGCGGGCAGGTCAACCTGGCCAACCTCACCGACGGCCTGCGCGCCGAGCGCGAACAGGGCATCACCATTGACGTGGCGTACCGGTACTTCGCCACGCCGCGTCGCCGGTTCATCATCGCCGACACCCCCGGCCATGTGCAGTACACGCGCAACATGGCCACGGGGGCCTCGACCGCCAACCTCTCCGTGGTGCTGGTGGATGCGCGCAAGGGCGTGGTCGAGCAAAGCCGCCGGCACACGTTCATCGCCGCGTTGCTGGGCATCCCGCACCTGGTCGTGGCGGTGAACAAGATGGATCTGGTGGACTGGTGCGAGGCGCGTTTCCTGGAAATTCGCTGCCAGTTCGAGGCCTTCCTCCCCCGGCTGGATGTGTTGCAGGACGTGAAGTTCATCCCGATCAGCGCCCTGCATGGCGACAACGTGGTCGAGCCTTCCCGCCACACTCCCTGGTACGAGGGACCCACCCTCTTGGGGCACCTGGAGAGTGTGCACATCGCCAGCGACTATAACCTCGCCCAGTTCCGCTTCCCGGTGCAGTGGGTCAACCGGCCCGACCGGCCGCACGACCCCGCCCTGCACGACTTCCGCGGGTACAGCGGGCAGATCGCCGGCGGCATCGTCCGGGCGGGGCAGAGGGTGATCCTGCTGCCCGCCGGCCTGCGGACCACGGTGGCGGAAATCTGGACCTTCGACGGCGTTTTGAGCGAGGCGTTTTGTCCCCAAAGCGTCACCCTGCGACTGGCCGACCCGGTGGATTGCAGCCGCGGCGACATGATTGTGGGCACGGAAAATCTGCCGGGGTGCAGCGCGGAACTGGAGGCGCGCGTGGTCTGGATGCACCCGCGGCCGTTGACGGCCGGGCGCAAGTTTTACTTCAAGCATACCACGGCCAACTGCCGGGCGGTGGTTACTGCGCTCGAAAACCGGATCAGCCTGGACACGCTCGAGCCGGAGCCCGAGCCGCCGGCCCAACTGGGCTTGAACGACATCGGCCGCATCCGGTTGCGCACCTCCCGGCCGCTGGTCTTCGACAGCTACCGCGTCAACCGGCTCACCGGCTCGTTTATCCTCATCGAGGAGGGCACCAATCACACCGTGGGGGCAGGGATGCTGGAGCCGCCGCGGGAGGTGTGGAAACCCGAGTTCGAGGACTTCGTCATCTGACCCCGGGGTACCGCAGGCGCGGGCCCGCCGTACTGGGCGGGAATTGTTGGGGCGAGGTACCCCTGCCGGTGGCGCGATGTGGCGGGAGTGCCCGGCCGACTGCTCAGGCGCGGAGAATCTTTGCCATCGGCCGGCCCTTGGCCAGCTCGTCCACCAGCTTGTCCAGGTAACGGATTTCCCGCATCAGCGGGTCGGCCACTTCTTCGACCCGCACTCCGCACACCACCCCCTTGATCAGGGCGCGGGCGGAGTTGGGTTTGGGGGCCTCCTTGAAGAACGTTTCGCAGTCTTTCTGCGCCTTCAACTGTGCCTCCAACTGCGCCGGGCTGTACCCGGTCAGCCAGCAGATGATGGCATCCACCTCCGCCTTGGTGCGCCCCTTTCGTTCCGCCTTCGCGACGTAGTGGGGATACACGCTCGCAAAACTGGTCGTAAAAATGCGGTGTTTGGTGGTCACGGGACCAAGGTGCCTGGCAAGGGCAAGACCTGCATGAGTTGACCCCGGGCCGGAGCCGCTGACAAGGCGAGATTACCCTCGGCGTCTTTTTCCCGTGAGGCAACGGGGCCAACAACGGGTTGGGTGGCGGCAGGGCTTCCTTGCCTCCCGGGAAATAATGCTCGGCGTGCCCGGTACCGGCCCCGGACTTGCCTGAGCGGGGGAATCCCTTATCTTGGCGGCACTGTCGGCTGCGGCCGCAGACCTGTTGTGAACACGTTGAAATCTCCCCGTTCCCCGCACTGGCCGTGGCTCCGGCCCGGTGTCCCGACCTGGCTGGGGCTGAGCCTGCTGGTGTTCTTGCATGCGGATGTCGCGCCGCCGGAAACCCCGCCGGCCGAGGCCCCCGCGCCCAAGGTGGCCCAGTCCGAACCGGTCGGCGATCCCCTGCGGGACCTCATCACCTTCACCACCAAGTACGACCAGGTGGTGCCGTTGCTGCCGGGGGCGTACGACGCGGACATCACCCGCCTGACCGTGCGCATCCTCGAGAACATGCACTACTCGCGCCATCCGCTGGACGCCGAGTACGCCGAGCGGTTCTTCAACCGTTACCTCGAGATGCTCGACCCGCAGCATTTTCACTTCACGCAGGAAGACCTCAAGGAATTCGGGAAATACCGGGAGCGCCTGGCGGAACTGACCTTGCGCCAGGGGGACACCCGCCCGGCCAACGAAATCTTCGCCCGGTATCTGCAACGTGTGGACCAGCGCGCCACGTGGGTGGCCCAATTGTTGCAGGCCGGCGAGTTTGACTTCTCCGGGGACGACCGCTACACGCCCAACCGCAAGGACGCGCCCTGGCCGGAAAACCTCGAAGCCGCGCAGGCCCTGTGGCGGCAGCACCTGCGCCACGAATACCTGCTGGAGCTGCTCAACAAGCAGAAGTCCGAGGAAATCGTGAAAAAGCTGGCCCTGCGTTACAAGCGACTGCTCCGGGCGCTGGGCGAGTTTGACCGGGAAGACATCCTCCAGTTTTACCTCTCGGCCCTGGCCAACGCCTACGACCCGCACTCGGATTACATGGGCAAGGCCCAGCTCGACAATTTCGCCATCAGCATGCGGCTCTCGCTGTTCGGCATCGGCGCACTGCTGCGCTCCGAGGATGGCTACTGCACCATCGAAAGCCTCACCCCGGGCGGCCCGGCCGCCCGCAGCAAGAAGCTCAAACCCAAGGACCGCATCATCGCGGTGCAGCAGGCCGGTGGCGAACCGGTGGACGTGGTGGACATGAAGTTGTCCAAAGTGGTCGAGATGATCCGGGGCCCGAAAAACACCGAAGTGACCCTGACCATCATCCCCGCCGACGCCGCTGACTCGTCCGAGCGGCGCACCGTCACCCTCGTGCGCGACGAGATCAAGCTCGAAGACCAGGCGGCCAAGGCGCGCCTGTTCGAGATTCCCAACGGTGAGGGCACGCCCGTGCGGGTGGGGGTGATTGACCTGCCGTCCTTTTACGCCAGCTTTGAACTGGGCAAGACCGGGGAGAAAACCGAGCCGCGCAGTACCACCGCGGACGTGTCCCGCCTGATTCGGAAGCTCGAGGCCGAAGGTATCGCGGGGCTCATCCTGGACCTGCGCCGCAACGGCGGGGGCTCCCTCGAAGAGGCCATCAAGTTGACGGGCCTGTTCATCCGCGAAGGCCCGGTCGTGCAGGTGCGCGACGCCAACGGCGAAATCAACGTTGAGCGGGACACCGATCCCGAAGTGGTGTACGACGGTCCGTTGGTGGTGATGACCAGCCGGTTCAGTGCCTCGGCCTCCGAGATTTTGGCGGCGGCCTTGCAGGACTACGACCGGGCCCTGGTGGTGGGGGACAAGTCCACCCACGGCAAGGGCACGGTGCAGACCATTTATGAACTGGGGCGCTTTACACGGCGTTTCCCGGAAAGCGTCAACCCCGGGGCCCTCAAGGTGACCATCCGCAAATTCTATCGGGCCAACGGGGCTTCGACCCAGCTCCGCGGGGTTACCCCCGATATCGTCTTACCGTCGGTCAACAACGAGATGGACGTGGGCGAAGGGTCCCAGCCGTACGCGCTGGCCTGGGATTCGATCCGGGCTGCGAAGTTTGACCGGTTGGGGCGGGTAGAGCCGCATTTGCCCGAGCTCCGGCGTCGGGCCGAGTCCCGCGTGGCGACCGACCCGGATTGGGATTACATCCGCGAGGACATCCAAACCTATCTCAAGGCGCAGGCCGACAAGAGCATTTCGCTCAATTTGGAAAAGCGCCTCAAGGAACGCGAGGAGGCGGAGGTCCGCAACAAGGCCCGCAAACGCGACCAGGCCGCACGTGCCAACGGCCAGGAGAAAATTTATGAAATCACCTTGAGCCTGGCGAGTCAGCCCGGACTGCCGCCGCCGTTGGGCAGCACCAACGCGCCGCCGGCGAGCGTCGAAACAGACCCCAAGGCTGTGGCGGCGGCTGTTACCGGCTCCGCCGAGGAGGCCGACGAGGAGGAGGCGTCGGACAAATTGGCCAACCACGACGTGGCACTGCGGGAAGCCAAGCGCATTCTGTTGGACCTGATCGAGTTATCCCGAGTCACTGCCCCGCAACCGCCCGTGGCAGCCACGCGGTAGATTGAGTTGAGGCGTAGTCAGTGGAGTGGTTTTCACGGGGTTAGCCACCGCAACCCCACTTGAATCCAGCCGGGCATGGTCAGCAGCGAAAGGGCCGTGGTGACCACCACCACGCGCAGGGCGGTAACCACGTCGCCGCCGTAATGTCGGGCCATCACGATCGGGAAAACCGCCGCCGGCATGGCGGCTTGCAGCACGACCACGCGCCGGAGCTCCGTGGAAAGCGGTAGCAACCAGCCCAACGCCAAGAACAACAGCGGCAACAGGCCAAGTCGCAACAGACTGGCAACGACCATGGTCTCGATTCCCTTTGTCCAGGGCAATGCTGGAAGATGGTCGGCCATGGTGGCGCCGATCAGCAGCATTCCCAGCGGGATGGCGCATTGTCCCAGCAAATGCGCCGCGTTTCGCGCAAACGCGGGGATCCACAGATCGGCGCCGAGGGCGTTGATCAGCACCGCTGTTACAATGGCCAGCACGGGTGGGCTGAGCAGCTTGCGCCATTGGCGACGCGGGTCCATGCCGGTCAACAGTGGCAGCCCGAACAACCACAACGCCAGTTCCACGCCCAGGTTGTGAACAAACAGCACGGCTACGGTGGCCTGGTCAAACAAGCTGACGGCCAGGGGAAGTGGGATGTAGCCGTAATTGTAAACGGCGACCGTGAAGGCAAAGGTTTTTCGGCCAACAGGATGGGCGGACGGTAGCCATTTTGCCGCCAACAAGCCCGCCACGACACCAAGCCCCACGGTTCCGAAGCCCACAACCGGAGCCCACACCACGTTACCCAGAGTGGCCACGGCGGGGTTGCCCAACAGGGAATCCATCGCCAGGCAGGGGATCATAACGTTGATGGTCACGCGCAAGAGGCTGGTGTCGGCCTCCTCGGTCAGCCAGCCCAACCGGCGCAGCACGAATCCTGCACCGATTAGAACGAACACCGGGAGAACCGCCTGAAAAACAGTGACAAATTCATGCATCAAGACGCCAAAAGCCTAGACATTTTCAATCCCACGCCGAAAGCCAATTTCAGGGCAAGGCAGGGGAGAAGCCAAGGTTTCAGTCGTCCTGATTTGTGCCAACCTGGACAAAACGAACCAATTGCTGCGCCATAGGTACGCCAGGAGGCACACTCGAGCCGTTAAAGCGACAGCGATTCTACGGGCATTTCGGCCGGATTCGGGACATTCCCGACGTCGGCACCGATATTGCTAGTTACCAAGGCAGAACCAGCGTCGGGTTTCTGCGACGGAAATCGGCTGAATCCCGCCGCTCCTGCGATCACCGCAGGCGCAAATGGTCCTCTGTGGCCTACTTTCGGCGGCCTTTGGGCTGCCGACCCACCTTGTCAACGTCGCCTGGCGGTCCCGGAAACGGGGCCGCCAGTTCTCCTTTGGGAAGCGGAGGTTCAATGCAGACTTGCGGCTCGAACTGACTGTGGTCAGGCTGACGGTCATGCCTGTACCGGTCTTGACCGTGGCTCAAATGCGCGCTTGGGAAACGGCGTCCTGGCAGGCCGGCCGCAAAGAATCCGAGGTCATAGCACGGGTGGGCCAATTGCTGGCAGTCCGACTGTACGTGCTGACCGCCCCCGGCGATCGGATATTGGTGCTCGCGGGCCGGGGGCACAACGGCGATGACGCACGAGCTGCGGCAGGTCAGCTCCGGGAGCGAGGGGATCGCCAAATTGAGCTGATCGAGGTGACCGATCCCGAGGGCGCAATGAGTGTCCTGAATTCGGCCCTCTCCCGGCGGCCGGCCTGGGTGGTGGACGGATTGTTTGGGATTGGGCTAAATCGCCCGTTGAGTCCCGAATGGACCCGCTTGATCCAAGCTGTAAACGACTCCAAGCTGCAGGTTTTGGCGGTGGATGTCCCCTCGGGATTGAACGCCCAAACCGGCGAGACCTGGGGCGTGGCAGTGCAAGCCTGCCTGACTGTCTCTGTGGGAGCGCCCAAGGTCGGTTTGCTGCGGCCAGAGGCCTGGCCGTACACCGGGCGTGTGGCGGTTGAGCCGGAAATTGGCCTCATACCGGCACCGCAGGAAGCCGAACTTTGGTGGACGCTCCCCGAGGATTTCACGGACTTCCCACCACCAGCCCCGGTAGCCAGCCACAAGGGCGATCGTGGGCACCTTCTGATCTTCGCCGGGTCCCGAGGATACCACGGAGCGGCGGTGCTGGCCGCCCGGGCTGCCCAGCGTGCCCGGCCGGGCCTGATTGCGCTGGGCACGATGCCGGAAGTTTATGTACCGATCGCCAGCCAGTTGCAGGCGGTGATGGTGGACGATTGGCGTGCGGTCCTGACAAAAATGCCGCGGGCCACGGCCTGTTTGATTGGGCCGGGGCTGGCCTCGACCGATGTACCCGCGGATGTTCGGGAGATGGCAGTGAGGCTTTGGCGAACAGCCCCAATTCCCGTGATTGTGGATGCCAGTGCGCTTGACTGGTTGCCCTGCAGCTCCGAGGCGGTGCCGGCCCTGCGGGTGATTACCCCGCACTTGGGCGAAGCGGCGCGCATGCTGGGGTGTTCGGCGGATGAGGTTCAGCATGATCGTCCAGCCGCGCTTCGGGCACTGTCGAAAAGCCGCGGCGGATGCTGGGTGGTCTTAAAGGGTTTTCAAACCTTGGTCGGACAATGCCAGGGGGTGATTTGGCTCAACTCTTCGGGTGACGCAGCTTTGGCTCAAGGTGGGACCGGCGATATCTTGGCCGGATATTTGGCTGGTTTGTTGGCTCAACCCGAGTTGATTTCGCAGACAGCAACCACCATCCGGTACGCTGTTTGGCAACACGGGGCCGCATCAGACAATGCTAAAACTATTGGCCACCAATACGTTCCTGAAGAATTGCTGGCTTACCTGGCCGTCAAGAATCCGCGCCATGGGTTTAAACACTTCAGCGGATTCTTAACCCAAGGGGATCTATCCAGCGCATAGTTTTTAGGGTAAATTCACAAGGTCTTGATGTTCAGCTATAAAGAACGCAGGATTCCCGGTGAAAAACCTGCAAAAAAGGCATTGACTTTCCGGGGCGGGCTTTCTAGTTTGCGCGTCTTGTTATTGATCGGACATGCCGTACGCGACGGCAAGTGGGGCCGTGCGTACGGTTTGTTGTCCTTCAAAACAAGGCATTTGCGAGACAAACGATGCCCATGTAGCTCAGTCGGCAGAGCGCGTCCTTGGTAAGGACGAGGTCACCAGTTCAAACCTGGTCATGGGCTCCACCGATTCAGCGTCACACAACAACCGAAAGCAAAAATGGCTAAAGAGCAATTCCAACGGACCAAGCCGCACGTCAACATCGGCACCATCGGCCACATTGACCACGGCAAATCCACCCTGACCGCGGCAATCGTGGCGACTCAGGCCCGCAAGGGGTTGGCGACGCCGATTTCTTACTCGGACATCACCAAGGGAGGTACGGTGCGCGACGAAACCAAGACGGTCACCATCGCCATCTCCCACGTCGAGTACCAAAGCGAAAAGCGGCACTACGCCCACGTGGACTGTCCCGGCCACGCCGACTACATCAAGAACATGATTACGGGGGCGGCTCAGATGGACGGAGCCATCTTGGTGGTGGATGCCGCCGAAGGTCCCATGCCCCAGACCAAGGAACACGTGTTGCTGGCCCGCCAGGTCGGCGTACCGGCCATCGTGGTTTACCTCAACAAGGTGGACCTGGTGGACGACCCCGAACTGTTGGATCTGGTGGAAATGGAGTTGCGCGACCTTTTGACCAAGTACGAATTCCCCGGCGACAAGACCCCGATTATTCGGGGGAGCGCCAAGGCGGCCCTGGCGGGGGACCCGAAGGGCGAAGAGTCCATCCAAAAACTGCTCGAAGCGGTGGACGAATTCATCCCGCTGCCGGTGCGCGAGGTGGACAAGCCGTTCCTGATGAGCATCGAGGACGTGTTCAACATCGAAGGCCGGGGCACGGTGGTCACCGGCCGTGTTGAACGCGGGGTCCTGGAGCGAATGTCCGAAGTGGAAATCGTCGGCTTGCGGGAAACCCGCAAGACCGTGGCCACGGACATCGAAATGTTCCGTAAGCTCCTGGACAAGGCCCAGGCCGGCGACAACGTCGGTGTGCTGCTGCGCGGCACCAAGAAGGATGAGGTGGAGCGGGGCATGGTGCTGGCCAAGCCGGGGACCATTACGCCCCATACCCACTTCAAGGCCGAGGTTTACGTGCTTTCCAAGGAAGAAGGTGGTCGGCACACGCCGTTCTTCAGCAACTATCGGCCGCAGTTTTACTTCCGCACCACGGACGTGACCGGGACCATCACCCTCCCGCCGGGGGTGGAAATGGTGATGCCCGGCGACAACGTCTCGGTGGAGGTCAAGGTCATTGCCCCCATCGCCATGGAACGCGGGCAACGGTTTGCCATCCGCGAAGGTGGGCGGACGATTGGGGCCGGCCGGGTGACCGAGATTCTTGAATAACTCGGTTGCCAAAACGGCGAAATCAAATCAATATCATGGCGCACGGTTTTCAGGCAGTCAGGGCGGTAGCTCAATTGGCAGAGTAGCGGTCTCCAAAACCGTCGGTTGGGGGTTCGAGTCCCTCCCGCCCTGCCAGCTTGGAGGGGTGGCAGAGTGGTCGAATGCGGCGGTCTTGAAAACCGTTGTGGGCTTGCACCCACCGGGGGTTCGAATCCCTCCCCCTCCGCCAACTGCAAATGATTGTGCGAGAATACATTACATTGATCCTGTGGGTCTTGATCATTGGGGGCGCGTTTGCCTACCTTTGGCGCAAGGGCCACTTGATGCGCCTGGGCACTTACGTGGCCGAGACGCGGGAAGAGTTGCGCAAATGCACCTGGCCCTCGGTGGACGAGCTTAAAGGGTCCACCTTGGTGGTGATGATCACCATCGCGCTTTTGGCCGTGTTCACCATGGTCTCGGACTTCATCATCCTGAAGATTGTGCGGGGGATTCTGCCCAAACTTTGAGCCCGGACGGCGCGACGCCAACCCCCACCAACATGCGCAGCCAGTGGTTTGTCATCCATACGCTTTCCGGCCAGGAAATGAAGGTCAAGGAGAGCATCGAAAAGCGCCTCAAAGCCGAGGAAATGGGCGAATACATTCACGAGGTCCTGGTACCGATTGAGAAAGTGGCCGAAGTCCGGGGCGGCAAAAAGACCGTGACTTCGCGCAAACTGTATCCCGGCTACGTGTTCATCAACATGGTCCTTCTGGACGAAAATCAGCGCCTGATTGAAAAACCCTGGTACTTCATCCGCGAAACCCCCGGCATAATCGGGTTCGTGGGCGGGGATCGCCCCACGCCGACCAGCCAGGAGGAAATTGACCACATCAAAGCCCAGATTTCGGAATCCGAAGAGTCCGAGCGTCCGAAGGTCAGCTTCGAGGTGGGTGAGACGGTCAAGATCAACGACGGACCGTTCCTCAATTTCAACGGGGTCATCGAGGAAGTGGACCCCGAACGCGGCAAGGTCAAGGTCACCGTGAACATTTTCGGCCGGAGCACGCCCGTCGAGCTGGAGTATTGGCAGCTCGAAAAAGTTTGAACCGCGCCCGGGGATTCTCCGCGCCGAGACACCAGCAACCGTCTCCACACAACATGGCAAAAAAAGCAGTCGGCCAGATCAAACTTCAGATTCCCGCCGGGCAGGCCAACCCCGCCCCCCCGGTGGGCCCGGCCCTGGGTCAACACGGCGTGAACATCATGGCCTTTTGCAAGGAGTTCAATGCCCGCACCAAGGACCAGGCCGGCATGATCGTCCCGGTGGTCATCACCGTGTACCAGGACAAGTCCTTCAGCTTCATCACCAAATCCCCGCCGGCCGCCGTCCTGTTGAAAAAAGCGGCCGGGATCGCCACCGGTTCCAAGACCCCGAACAAGGAAAAAGTGGGCAAGGTGACCCGTAAACAGATTCTCGACATCGTGAAGATCAAGCAAGCCGACCTCAATGCCACCAGCGAAGAAGCAGCGGTTCGGATCATTGCCGGTACCGCCCGCAGCATGGGCATTGAGGTGGTGAATTAACCGCAACGCGGGAGAGCCGGTCGGCTCGTCAGCACCGCCACGCTTATGCCTCGAAAACCCAGCAAACGTTACCGCAAGGCGCTCGGCATGTACGACGCCGCCAAGGTTTACCCGCTGCCGCAGGCGGTGGACCTGTTGGTCTCCTTCCCGCGCGCCCGCTTCAACGAAACCGTCGAACTGGCCTTCCGCCTGGGCGTGGACACCAAGCAGTCGGACCAAATGGTCCGCGGCACCGTGCCGCTCCCCCACGGCAGCGGCAAGGTCGTCCGTGTGGCCGTCTTCGCCAAACCCGGGGCGGCGGCGGATGCCGCCCGGGCCGCCGGAGCCGAGTTTGTCGGTTTTGAGGACCTGATCAAAAAGTGCCAGGAAGGTTGGGCCGACTTTGACGTGGCCATTGCCACACCCGAGGCCATGACCGAGGTGCGCAAACTGGGCAAGGTGCTCGGCCCGCGCGGTCTCATGCCCAACCCCAAGACGGGCACGGTGACCGACGACACCGCCAAGGCCGTGCGCGAAGTGAAGGCCGGGCGCGTCGAGTTCAAGATTGACAAGGCCGGCAACGTGCACGTGCCCATCGGCAAGTTGTCCTTTTCACCGCAGCAAATTGTGGAAAATGCGCAGGCCGTGATTGACGCCGTCGTGCGCGCCCGTCCGGCCAGCGTGCGCGGGACTTACCTGCGCTCGTGCGTGCTCACCAGCACCATGAATCCGGGCATTCGCCTGGATGTGCGGACCCTCGGCCACGCTTAAACCCCGGAGAATGCCATGCGACCCGAGAAGCAATTCCTGACCCGCGAATACCTCGCCCGCCTCAACGCCTCGCCATTTTTCATCGTGGTGGAGTACAAGGGCCTGAACGTGGCCCAGTTTGGCGAACTGCGCCGGCGTTTGAGCAGGGCGGGGGCCGAAATCCACGTCGTCAAGAACACCATTTTCCGCATTGCCGCGCGCGAGGCGGGTTTGCCGGACCTCAACGGCCTGTTGGTGGGCCAGTTGGCGGTGGTCACCGGCCAGCGCGATGTCAGCGCCGCGGCCAAGGTGCTCAAGACCTTTCAGGCCGAATTCGACAAGCCCAAAATCCAATTTGGCGGAATGGGCAATCAACGGCTGGACCGGGAGACCATCCTGGCCCTGGCAGACCTGCCCTCGTTGGAAGTGCTCCGCGGGCGGCTGCTCGGTCTGTTGCAGGCGCCCGCCGCCCAACTGGTGCGCCTGCTCAACACCCCGGCCACGCAACTGGCCCGGGTGCTCCAGGCGCGCGTCGAGAAAGGCGCCTAGTCCCATGCGAATTTCGCCGCCGCATTTGGCGCGGGGGCGAGTACAACACGAACCCCAAAAAGTAAATCGTCGGGCCCGCGGGCAGCGGGCTGAAAGCCTTCGCGGCCGCGGAGGACGACGAGACTGAAAGGCAAGAACATGGCAGACATCGCAGCGTTGGTGGATCAGTTGAGCAAGCTCACGGTGCTGGAAACCGCCGAGCTGGTCAAAAAACTCGAAGAAACCTGGGGCGTCACCGCCGCCGCGCCGGTGGCCGTGGCCGCCGCCGCCCCCGCCGCGGGTGCCGCCGCGGCGACACCGGCCGAGGAAGCCAAGACCACGTTCGACGTGATCCTGGCCTCTGCCCCGGCGGACAAGAAAATTGCCGTCATCAAGGCGGTACGCGAAATCAAGGCCGGCCTGGGTTTGGCCGAGGCCAAGAAACTGGTCGAAGAAGCGCCCAAGCCCGTGCTCGAGGGCGCCAGCAAACAGGACGCCGAGGCGGCCAAGAAGAAACTCGAGGACGCCGGCGCCAAGGTAGAAATCAAGTAATCTCGTGGCGGGACCGGGGGACGGTCCGCCGGGCCGTTCCCCGGATGCCCACCTGCGGTTTTGCCCAACGACATCAAGACGCTGTTACACCACCACCGGTATGAACCCGGGCCGGGGTCACCCGCGGCGCCACCGCGGCGACGGGGTGGTTTTTGCATTTCTGGTCCCGCGCGGACCATCGGTTGAACCTGCGGTAATTTGACCAAGCCTATGCCTGCGAAAGGAACAGAACGCATCAATTTCGGACGGATTCGCGAAGTGGTTCCTCCCCCGAACCTCATCGAAATCCAAAGCGACTCGTACCGGGAGTTCCTCCAGGCAGACGTGCCGCCGGCCAAGCGCCGTAACATCGGCCTGCAGGCCGTCTTCACCGAGGTCTTCCCGATCGAAAGCTACGACGGCAAAACCCGGCTTGAGTTTGTCAGCTACGAAATCGGCGAGCCCAAGGTGGACTGGCTGGAATGTCTCCGCGAAGGGCTGACTTACGGCGCGCCCCTGCACGTCAAGTTCCGCCTTCGAGAAGAAAACAGCTCCAAGGAAGAGGACGTGTTCATGGGCGAACTGCCCCTGATGACCCCCCAGGGCACCTTCGTCATCAACGGCGCCGAGCGCGTCATTGTCAGCCAGTTGCACCGTTCCCCGGGCATTGCCTTCGAGGCCACCCAGCACGCCAATGGCAAGATGTTGCACTCGTTCCGGATCATCCCGGACCGGGGCTCCTGGTACGAGGCCCAGTTTGACACCAACGACCTGCTTTACGTTTACCTCGACCGCAAAAAGCGGCGTCGCAAGTTTCTCACCACCACATTTTTCCGGGCGCTGGCTTTCCTGGATGGCGAAGCCAAGGGCAAGGACATCGAAAAAACCCGGGGGCTGGATGAGGACATCATCAAGCTCTTCTACGAGGTCAAGGAAATCAGCCTCAAACAGGCCGAGAACCTCGAGAACCTCCCCAACCTGGTCCTGATCCAGGACGTGACCGACGCCGAGAAAAACCTCGTTGTGGCCCGGGCGTTCGAGCCGCTGTCCAGGACCGTGCTCAAGCAGATTGCCGAGACCGGTCTGACCAAAATCCGGGTGGTGGACACCTCCCTGGATGACGGCCTGATCATCAAGTGCCTCAAGAAGGACCCCACCAAGAACGAGGACGACGCCCTCAAGGAAATTTACCGGCGCCTGCGGCCGGGCGACCCGCCCACCACGGCCAACGCCCGGGCGTTGATCAAACGGCTGTTCTTCGATCCCAAGCGTTACGACCTGGGCCGGGTTGGTCGCTACAAGATCAACCAAAAGCTCGCGAAAATGGGGCTCAGTGACAAGGAGGAGTCCCGGGTGCTGACCAAGCGCGACCTGGTGGCCGCCAGCAAATACCTCATCCAGCTCAAACGCGGCGAGGGCTCGGTGGACGACATTGACCACCTGGGGAGCCGCCGGGTCCGCACGGTGGGCGAACTGCTCGCCAACCAGTGCCGCGTGGGGCTGGCCCGCACCGAACGCCTGGTCAAGGAGCGCATGACCCTCTTCGACCAGAGCGTGGACACGATGACGCCGCAAAAGCTCATCAATCCCAAGGCACTCTCGGCGGTGGTGCGCGATTTCTTCGGGCGCAGCCAGCTCAGCCAGTTCATGGACCAGATCAATCCCCTGGCCGAGCTGACCCACAAGCGCCGCCTCTCGGCGCTGGGGCCGGGCGGGTTGTCGCGCGACCGGGCCGGCTTCGAGGTCCGGGACGTGCATCCCTCGCACTACGGCCGCATCTGCCCGATTGAAACGCCGGAAGGACCGAACATCGGCCTGATTGCGTCGCTGGCCACTTTTGCCCGTGTCAATGACTTCGGGTTTATCGAGGCCCCCTACCGCAAGGTGGTCAAAGGGCGCGTCACCAACGAAATCGAGTACCTGACCGCGGATCGTGAGGAGCAGTTCGTCATTGCGCAGGCCAACGCGCCCCTGGACGAAAAGGGCCACTTCCTCACCGAGAAGGTGACCTGTCGCCACAAAGGCGACTTCCTGGATGTTGACCCCGAGCGGGTGGACTACATGGATGTCTCGCCCAAGCAGTTGGTCTCGGTGGCCGCCGGCCTGATTCCGTTCCTCGAGCACGACGACGCCAACCGGGCCTTGATGGGCTCGAACATGCAGCGGCAGGCCGTGCCCCTGTTGCAGACCGAGCCGCCCCTGGTCGCGGCCGGCCTGGAAGAACGGGTGGCGCGGGACTCCCGTGCCGTGGTCGTGGCCGAGGAATCCGGGAAGGTGGCCTCGGTGACGGCCAACCAGATCATCATCACCCCGGACGGCAAGCTGCCCGAGGGCAAAAAGAAGATCAAAACCGATCCCGCCGCCGGCGTCCACGTGTACTCCTTGCGCAAATTCATGCGCTCGAACGCGGCCACGTGCATCAATCAGCGCGCCATTGTCCGCAAGGGGGACACGGTCAAGAAGGGACAGGTCATTGCCGACGGCCCGTGCACCCACCACGGCGAGCTGGCCCTGGGGCGCAACGTGCTCGTGGCCTTCATGCCCTGGAACGGCTACAACTTCGAGGACGCCATCATGATCAGCGAGCGCATCGTCAAAGATGACGTCTTCACCTCCATTCACATCGAGGAGTTCGAGGTCAGCGCCCGCGACACCAAGCTCGGTCCCGAGGAAATCACCCGCGACATTCCCAACCTGGGCGAAGAAGCGCTCAAAAATCTCGGCCTTGACGGCGTCATCCGGGTGGGGGCCGAGGTCAAACCCGGTGACATCCTGGTGGGCAAGATCACGCCCAAGTCCGAAACCGAGTTGGCGCCGGAAGAGCGGCTCTTGCGGGCGATCTTTGGCGAGAAAGCCGCGGACGTGAAGGACACCTCGCTCAAGGTGCCCTCGGGCACCTACGGGATTGTCATGGACGTCAAAATCTCCTCGAAGAAGGACACCGAGCGCGAAAAAGAGAAAAGCGCCGCCAGCAGCGATGCCCGCAAGCATGCCAAGCAGGTCGAGGAGGAATACAAGAAGAAGCACGAAGAGCTCCGGGACCAGTTGACCGAGGCCCTCTCCAACATCCTGCTCGGCGAGAAAATCCCCCTCGATGTGGTCAACAGCGAAAGCGGCGAAATCATCATCCCGGCGAACCGCAAGATCACCAAGACCCTCCTGCGCAAGCTGGCGCAGGTCTACGACAAGATCGAAATTGATCCCTCCCCCATTCGGAACAAAATCAACGAAATCATTGCCGGCTTCAAAAAGAAGTTCGACGACCTCCAGATGCAGCACGACGAAGAGATGGAGCGCGTCGAGTCGGGCGAGGAGACCGATACCGGGGTCATCAAGTCCGTCAAGGTTTACATTGCCTCCAAGCGCAAGCTCTCGGTGGGCGATAAAATGGCCGGGCGCCACGGCAACAAGGGCGTGGTGGCCAAGATCGTGCCCGAGGAGGACATGCCCTTCCTTGCGGACGGAACGCCGGTGGACATTGTGCTCAATCCCCTGGGCGTGCCCTCGCGCATGAACGTGGGGCAGGTGCTCGAGACCCACCTCGGCTGGGCCGCGCAAATCCTGGGGCTCAAGTTCTGCACCCCGGTCTTTGACGGCATCAAGGAAAAGGACATCCGCCAGTACCTCCGCCAGGCGGCCGAGCACCAGAAAAGCCACGGGCAGATGCCGCTGGTCGGTGAAAACGGCAAAACCGTCCTCTACGACGGCCGCACGGGCGAGCCGTTCGATCAAGAGGTGGTGGTCGGTTACATCTACATGATGAAGCTCGGGCATTTGGTGGCGGACAAGATTCATGCCCGCGCCGTGGGGCCGTACTCGCTGGTCACCCAGCAACCCTTGGGCGGCAAGGCCCAGTACGGCGGCCAGCGCTTCGGCGAAATGGAGGTCTGGGCCATGGAAGCCTACGGGGCCGCTTACACGCTCCAGGAACTGCTCACCGTCAAGTCCGACGACGTCCAGGGCCGCACCCGCATTTACGAGAGCATTGTCAAGGGCGACAACGCCCTCGAAGCCGGCATTCCCGAATCCTTCAACGTCCTGGTCAAGGAAATGCAATCCCTCGGACTGGACGTGAAAGTGGGTTACGCGCACCCGACCGAACAAGCGGCCACGACGCCCACCAGCGCGGCCAGTCAACTGGGCCTTTTGGGCTAATCCTCCACCGCCAATTTCAGTCTCCGGTCATAATCCCATGAACTCGAAAGAGACCACTCGCGAATTGCTCGGGCTCGACAAGGTGAACCAGGTGGATTACGTGGCGATCAGCATCGCCTCGCCTGAGACCATCCGTTCCTGGTCCAAGGGAGAAGTCAAAAATCCCGAAACCATCAACTACCGCACCTTCAAGCCGGAAAAGGGGGGCCTGTTCTGCGAGCGCATCTTCGGCCCGGTCAAGGATTGGGAATGCTCCTGCGGCAAGTACAAGCGCATCAAACACCGCGGCGTGGTCTGCGACCGTTGCGGGGTCGAAGTCACCCTGTCCCGGGTTCGCCGGGAGCGCATGGGACACATTGACCTGGCCGTCCCGGTCTCGCACATCTGGTTCTTCAAGTGCATGCCTTCCCGCATCGGCCTCATGCTGGACATGACGGCCCGGGCGCTGGAACGGGTCATCTACTACGAAGACTACATGGTCATTGACCCGGGCAATACCCCGCTCCAAAAGCACCAGTTGCTCAGTGAAACCGAATACCGCGAGGCCCGCGAAACCTATGGGGCGGACGCGTTTGTCGCCAAGATGGGCGCCGAAGCGGTCCGGGACGCCCTGGAGAAAATTGACCTGGCCAAGAGCATCGAGGAGCTCCAGCAGGCGATGCAGCAGACCAAGAGCAAGCAAATCCGCAAGAAGCTCGCCAAGCGCATCAAGCTCTTCCAGGGCTTTCTCCACTCGAAGACCCGCCCGGAGTGGATGATCCTCACGGTGCTGCCGGTCATTCCCCCGGACCTGCGACCGTTGGTGCCCCTCGAGGGCGGCCGCTTCGCCACCTCCGACCTCAACGACCTCTACCGGCGTGTCATCAACCGCAACAACCGGTTGAAAAACCTCCTCCAGCTCAAGACCCCCGAGGTCATCATCCGCAACGAAAAGCGCATGTTGCAGGAGGCCGTGGACGCGCTGTTCGACAACGGCCGTCACGGGCGCGCGGTGACCGGCGCCGGCAACCGCGCCCTGAAGTCCCTGTCCGACATGCTCAAGGGCAAGTCGGGCCGTTTCCGTCAAAACCTGCTGGGCAAGCGCGTGGACTACTCGGGGCGCTCGGTGATCGTCATCGGACCCGAACTCAAGGTCCACCAGTGTGGCCTGCCCAAGAAAATGGCCCTGGTGCTCTTCGAGCCGTTCATCATCCGCCGCCTCAAGGAAAAGGGTCTCGTTCACACCGTCCGCTCGGCCAAGAAACTCATCGAGCGCCAGACCACCGAGGTGTGGGACGTGCTCGAGGAGGTCACCAAGGGGCACCCGGTGCTGCTCAACCGCGCGCCCACGCTCCACCGGCTTTCCATCCAGGCCTTCGAGCCGGTGCTCATCGAGGGCGAGGCCATCCGCATCCATCCCCTGGTTTGCACCGCCTACAACGCGGACTTCGACGGCGACCAGATGGCCGTCCACGTGCCGCTCTCGGTCGAGGCCCAGCTCGAGGCGCGGCTGCTCATGATGGCCTCCCTGAACCTCTTCAGCCCCTCGTCGGGCCGGCCCATCATGACGCCCACCCAGGACATCACCCTGGGCTGTTACTACCTGACCGCCGAGCCGCGCACCCCGCGCAAGGAGCGGGAACGGCTGCAACTCTTCGGCGACAAGCACGAGGTGCTCTTCGCCCATGCCGAAGGCACGTTGCGGACCCACGACCGCATTCTTCTGGCCAATCCCGACCGGGGCCGCAAAACGGTCTTCGGCGACCCCAAGAGCATGGTCGTCGAAACCACCGTCGGCCGCGTCATCTTCAATGAAATCTGGCCGCCGGAACTGGGATTCTTCAACAAGGTGGCCGGCAAAACCCAGCTCGGGGACATCATTTGGAACTGCTACAAGCACTGCGGTCACGAGCGGACGATTCAGAGCCTGGACCGACTCAAGGAGGTGGGCTTCCGCGAGGCCACCCGGGCCGGGGTCTCCATCGGCATCGAGGACATGATCGTCCCGAAGGAAAAGGATCAGGAAATCCGCGAGGCGCAGCGGCAGATCGCCGAGGTGGAGAAGCAGTATCGCAAGGGCATCATCACGCCGGGCGAGCGTTACAACAAGATTGTGGACATCTGGACGCACTGCACCGACCAGATTTCCAACGTCATGTTCCGTACCCTTCAGGAGAACCAGAACAAGCGCGAGTTCAACCCCCTGTACCTCATGGTGGATTCCGGCGCTCGTGGCAACAAGGCCCAGGTCCGCCAGCTCGCCGGCATGCGGGGGCTCATGGCCAAGCCCGACGGCTCGATCATCGAGAAACCGATCCTGGCCAACTTCCGCGAGGGCCTTTCGGTGCTCGAATACTTCATTTCCACCCACGGCGCCCGCAAGGGTCTGGCGGACACCGCGCTCAAGACCGCCGACTCCGGTTACATGACCCGCAAGCTGGTGGACGTGGCGCAGGACGTCATCATCCGCGAGGCAGATTGCGGCACCACCAACGGCATCTGGGTCCGGGCCATCGAGCAGGGGGAGGATGAAATTGTCAAACTGAGCGAGCGCATCGTGGGGCGGTTTGCCTGCGATGACATGCCCGATCCGCGCGACGGTACCCGGATGCTGGTGCGCGCCAACGAGTACATTGACGAGGCGCTGGCGCGCGAGATCGAGAACTCGGGCGTGGACCGCCTCAAGATTCGTTCCGTGCTGACCTGCGAGTCCAAGCACGGGGTGTGCATCAAGTGCTACGGGTTGAACTTTGCCACCGGCACCCTCGCCAAGCTGGGCGAGGCGGTGGGCATCATTGCCGCCCAGTCCATCGGTGAACCGGGCACCCAGCTCACCATGCGGACCTTCCACGTCGGCGGCACCGCTTCCCAGGTCTTCAAACTGCCGCAGATCAAGGCCAAGTTCGACGGCATCGTCCGCTACAACGAAATTCGCCACGTCCCGCTCGCGGACGGCTCGAACATCGTCCTGAACAAGAACGGCTCGGTTTCCATCGTGGATGCTCTGGGGCGGGAGCTGGAGAGCCACAACGTCGTCATCGGCGCGGTGATTTCCAAGGCCGACGGCGCGAAGGTGACCAAGGGCGAGACCTACGTGATGTGGGACCCCTACAACGTGCCGATCATCTCCGAGAAAGCCGGCCGGATCCGCTTCCACGACATCATCGAAAACGTGACCATGAAGCAGGTCACCGACGAGACCACCGGTCAGGAGTCCATGGTGATCATCGAGCACAAGGAGGACCTCCATCCGCAGGTCATCGTGGAGGACGAAAAGACCGGCTTGGCGGCCAGCTACCCCATTCCGGCCGGGGCGCACCTGACCGTGGACGAGGGCGACCGGATTCAGCCCGGCGCGTTGCTGGCCAAGACGCCGCGGCGCATCGTCAAGACCAAGGACATCACCGGCGGCCTGCCGCGGGTGGCCGAATTGTTCGAGGCGCGCCGTCCGAAGGACGCGGCGGAGATCGCCAAGATCGCCGGCATCGTGGACTTCGGCCCCACCGTGCGGGGCAAACGCTGCATCGTCATCACCGACCCCCAGACCGGCCAGAAGGAGGAGCACCTCATCCCCATCGGCAAGCACGTCATTGTCTTCCGGGGGGACCGCGTGGACAAGGGCCAGCAACTTACCGAGGGCTCGGTGGTGCCCCATGAAATTCTGGAGGTCAGCGGGCCGCAGGAGCTCCAGTCCCGCCTGGTCAGCGAAATCCAGGAGGTGTACCGCATGCAGGGCGTCACCATCAACGACAAGCACATCGAGATCATCATCCGCCAGATGCTCCGCAAGGTGCGCATCACCGAGCCCGGCGACACCCACTTCTTGTGGGGCGAACAGGTGGACAAGCTCGTTTTCGAGGAAGAAAACCAGCGCGTGGAAGAAAAGGGCGGCAAGCCCGCCGAGGCGCAGCCCGTCTTGCTGGGCATCACCAAGGCCTCGCTCGAGACCGAAAGCTTCCTCAGCGCCGCCTCCTTTCAGGACACCACGCGGGTGCTCACCGAGGCCGCCACGATGGGCAAGGTGGACTACCTGCGCGGCTTCAAGGAAAACGTCATCATGGGCCACATCATCCCGGCCGGCACCGGCTACAGCCTGCATCGCAACATCCGGGTCAAGCCGCTGGTCGAACTGCCCGTTGTGGAAGAGCCGGCGCCCGCGGCCGAGGGGAGTCTCTTGGTGGCCGAAGCGGCCGAGGAAGCAGAACCCCCGCCGCTGGTTTACGAAGAGCCGGAATCCGCCGCCGGCAGTGGCGACGCCGAGGCCTCCGAAGGCTGACGGCCTGTCGGGCTGGATCACGGCGGGTTTTGGGTGTCCCGCGCACGAGCGCCGGTAAACCGAGAGCACCGGGGCCGACCCACGGCACTTTCCCGGCCCGGGAGATTGGAGCTTGGGAAATCCGCCGAAGCGTTCCTTGGCCGACTCCGACGGAAAATGGTGGAGGCGAGGGGAGTCGAACCCCTGTCCCTGAAACGAGCCCCAGCCGCGCCTACATGCTTAGCCGGAAGTTGTTCTCGGCGGCGGAAACGCCTTCCGGCCTGCTGTTCCGCCACCCAGCCAGCATGGGGTTGGTCGGGCGATTGCGCGCTGACTCCGCAACCGCCTCTGCCTGCTGTGGCGTTCCTCCGGCCTAGCAGGCGTCCGCCGGGGAACGTCGCGGTACTTTAGGCCGCGAGAGCCAACTCTTCGTTAGCCGTTTGGTTTGATGCGATGTTTTACGAGGCCCACGCATCGTCCTCGGCATGCCGCGTCTGGCAGACGTCCCAGGTCGAAACCAGTACGCCCCCAATGCTGCCGCTACTTTACGGCAAATGGTCGTGCCGTCAACTGCGCCCCGCCCGCTGGACCGGCCGGCGAACCGGCCCCGGCGGCGCGCCGTCGTACGGAAAACGCACTCGGCTTGCCGGCACCAGCGCGAAATGACCGCACACGCACCAAGCCCTCGGGCGCCGGCAGAATGGTTGCGGGACTTCATCCGGAACGGTGTCGGCAACCTCCACATGAGCCCTCACCACCCGCTTGCCCACTTCCACCCCTGCGCGGACTGAGCCCCCCGGCAACCGTGACCGTGGAACTTGGACTGAGGGCGCGGTCAGCAAGGGGCGGTGGCTACCACCACCCCGAGGTTCCCCAATCAGGGTCGCCCTTAACCCGCGACAAATTGCCGCCGGCGCGGCGGGCCGGGGAGGCTTGGCGAACAAAAAACCGGCCGCGCATCGCGACCGGTTTGGGCGAGAAACCAAGAATCAGGCCGGACCTCAGCGGCGGCGCAGCCAGAGGGCCAGTCCGCCCAGAGCCAGCAGGGCCAGCGGCGCCGGCTCGGGGATGACCTGGAAGGCCATGATGCCGTTGTTCGGGCTGACCACAAACAGCAGCGAGCCGTCGGGCGAGAAGTCCAGGTTGCCCACGCCGTTGGCATTGGCGTTTTGGGTGGGGAGGGCCGAGAAGTCAATCGGGTTCACCGAACCGCCGTCCACAAATTGGGTGACGTCGTACAGATTGACCCGCTGCTCGCCGGCCGAGGTGCGGAACGTCAGGCTGGCGAACAGTTTGCTGCCGTGGTGATACGCGTTGGGGCCCGGGGTGCCCGCACCGCTCACCAAGGTGTAGGATTCCCGCAGACTGCCCGTGCCCGCGAAGGGGTCGTAGGCGATGTAGCGGAGGGTGTTGTTTTGGTCGGCGTAGATCGTGAACTCCGAGCCGAAGGACAACCCCAGCCGCATGTCGCCATCCCCGATGCCCGAGATGGGAATCCCTTTGACGTCGCCGGGGTCAAAGGTCGCCCCATCGTCGAAGGAAGGGATGTGGGCCAGGATGTTGTCCATGTTGGCGGTAGTGCCACCAGCCCCCGCGATAATCTCGAGCATGGCGCTGGAGCTGCGGACCCGGAAGGAGTCGCCGAAGCGGTAGGTGCCCCCGGCCGGATCACCCTCGTAAACCTTCACCGGCGTGGCCCCTTCGGAAGCCCACTGGTACACCTTGAAGGGACTGGTGCTGGAACTGGTCGTCAGGTTGGCGGCGTAGATTTGGCCGTTTTCGGCCACGTCAATCATGTTCAGCGGAAACGTCCCGCCCGAGACACCGGTCACATCCATCGTGCCCACATAACTGCCTGTGGCGCCGTCCAGAACGATGATTTTGGTGCTCTCGTTGCGGCTGACCACCAGCACGTGGCCGGTGAAGGGGTTATAGGCCAGCCCGCGCTCGGTGTTCGAGTTGGCGCCGCCCAGGGTCACGCCCGGTGCCAGTGTGGTGCCCGGGGCGAGGCTCCACAACGGTTCCAGCGCCGGTTGCGCCCAGCCCGCCGCGCCAACGCCCAAAATCACCAGGGGAACGAGTTGTTTTGGATTCATAAGACGCTGTCTAGCTAGCCAAACATCTGCCGGGCGTCAACCCTTCTTTTTCGACTTCAGACCCCGAAGACCCGGCGGACAAAGTCGCGGCTGCGCCGGTGGTTTTCGACCACGCTGCGGGTGATTCGGGTGCCGGCTTCCAGGGCCAGCTCCACGGCGTACACCGGCGCCAAACGGTGTTCGCGGGCATAGCGGGAGATGGCGGTGTAGTCCACATCGCCGGTGTCCAGATCTTCCCACCACACCCCGTCACGGCTCTGGCGCAAGTGCCAGGACACCACGCGGGAACCATAGGTCCGCAGGGCCTCCAGGGGCGGCAGGCCGCCGCGGTCCATCCAGTGGGTGTCAATGTTGAAGCCCACCAGTTCCGGCGGGCTGTGCTGGAAGTTGTAGTGGAATTCGCGCGCCTGGTTGGCCAGTTCGGGGGTGTGGTGATGGAGGCCCAGTTTGAGGCCCAGCGCTTGCAGTCCCCGGCCCAGTTCGATCAACGCCGCCACCTGGCGTTGCAACTCGGCCTCGGTTTTCTCGCGTCCGATGGGGTCCGGGTTGCAGTTGATGACCTGGAAACCGGCCTCGCGGCAGGCGCGGGCCGCGGTCAACAGGCGTTGGACCACCTCGCCGGCCTGCTCGTCGTGCAGGCGTGCGCCGGTGTAGAGGGTCACCGGGCGCAGGCCCCGGGCGCGGAGCCGTTCGGCAAACCGCAGGTTGGCTTCCGGGTTGGCCACGTCCAGGAAACCTTCCGCGAAATCGTATCCCGCGTCCCGCAGGGCGGAGAAAACCTCGTCGAGGTGGTCGTTCAGATTTTTGCCTTCGCGCTGGTAATACTGGCCCCAGCCGTAAAGCTGCGAGCCCACCCGGGGTTGGGCGGCGGCCTCGGCAGCGGCCCCGGCCGTCTGGACGGCCCGGGTGCCGGCGGCGGTCAGGCCGGCGGCCAGGGTGCGGAGAAAATCGCGTCGCGTGGTGTGCATGGCCGGTTTCTACACGGAGGATGCGGTGCCGGCAACGGCGCACGCCGGGGCGGCGTCCCCGGCGGCGCGGACAGCCGGGGAAAACAGTTGTCAACCGGCGGGCGGTTCGTAGCCTTGCACCGGAGCGCATGAAGACCTTTGCCGAACTGGGGTTTCCCGGGCGCCTGATTGCCGTCGAGGGGATTGACGGCTCGGGCAAGAGCACCCAGGTCCATTTGTTACGGCGCTGGCTGGAGGACCTGGGCCTGAAGGTCTTTTTGAGCGCGTGGAACTCCTCGGAGCTGGTCAAGAGCGCGACCACCCGGGGCAAAAAGGCCCACCTGCTGACGCCCACCACCTTCAGCCTGATCCACGCCACGGATTTTGCCGACCGCTACGAGCGCCAGCTCCTGCCCCTGCTGCGCGCGGGCTATCTGGTGTTGTGCGACCGGTACGTCTTCACCGCCTTTGCGCGCGACGTGGTCCGCGGCTGCCCGCCGGCCTGGGTGCGCGGGCTGTACAGCTTCGCGGCGATGCCGGACCTGGTGTTTTTCTTCAAGGCCCACCTGGAGATGTCCCTCCAGCGCATCCTCAGCGGCCGGGAGGAGTTGAAGTACTTCGAGGCCGGGATGGACCTGCGGCTGGCCACGGATCCGCAGGAGAGTTACCGCATTTTCCAGGGCCGCCTGCTCGAACAGTACCTGGCGATGTCGGCCGAGTTCCGGTTTTACGAGGTGGACGCCAACCAACCGGTCGAGG
Organism: Verrucomicrobiales bacterium; assembly: GCA_037445715.1. Classification (GTDB taxonomy): domain Bacteria; phylum Verrucomicrobiota; class Verrucomicrobiia; order Limisphaerales; family J093; genus DSVZ01. Next base: position 81,735 of record JBBIJZ010000001.1, read on the forward strand.
CCAGTCAGCGCGTGGTGCGGCACATCGTGGCCGACCGCATCCCCTTCGAGCAATTCCGGGCCTCCGCCCGCGTTTGACCGCCATGACCCGTCGCCCTGTTCCGCGTCGCAGCCCCGGAGCCCCGCCCGCCCCCGCCCCCCGGTCCGGACTGCCGGGGCTGCAGGTGCGGGTGCCGGTGCCGCATCCGAAGCGCTTTTACGGTCACGGCATTCCCGGGGTGGACCCGGCCACGTTGACCGGGCGGCTGATCGTGGTGGAAGGGGCGGACGGCTCGGGCCGCTCGACCCAGATCGCCCGGCTGGTGCAGTGGCTGGAAAGCCAGGGCCACCCGACCGTCGAGGTGGGGCTCAAGCGCTCGACTCTCGTGGCCGAAGAACTCGAGCGCGCCCAGGAGGGCAACATCCTCAGCCACACCACGCTGAGCCTTTTTTACGCCACCGACTTCGCCGACCAGCTCGAAAACGTCATGCTGCCGGCGTTGCGCTCCGGGTTCATGGTCCTGGCCGACCGCTACATCTACACCCTCATGGCGCGGGACCTGGTGCGCGGTTCGGACGAGGCCTGGCTGCGCAACCTCTACGGCATCGCCCTGGTACCGGACGCGGTCTTTTACCTCCAGGTGCCCCCCGAGGAGCTGGTCCAGCGCACCTTCGCCAAGAGCCACGCCCTGGACTACTGGGAAAGCGGCATGGACCTGGGCCTGGCCCGCGACATGTTTGACAGCTTCATCCTCTACCAGCGGCGGATGGCCGAGACCTTCCAGCGGCTGCAAAAGATTTACGACTTCACCATCGTGGACGGCACCCGCTCGATCGAGGCCATCAACGCCGACCTGCGCCAGCAAATCGAACGGCTCCTGGCCGAGTAACCCCGACAGCACCCCCCACATGGCGGACTCCTCCAAAGAACGCGACTACGTGATGGGCGTGGACCTGGGCGGCACCAAAATCCTCGCCGGGGTCTTCGACGACAAACTCGACTGCCTGGGCCGCGCCAAGAAAAGCACCAAGGCCCAGCGCGGACCCGAGGCCGTCGTCGAACGGATCGCCGCCACCGTGCTCGAGGCCATTGACGAGTGCGACCTCCAGCCCAAGCAAATCCGCGGCCTGGGCATCGGTGCTCCCGGGGCCTGCGACCCCGAGCCCGGTACCGTGATCTTCGCGCCGAACCTGGCCTGGAAAAACTTTCCCCTCAAAAAGGAGCTCGAAAAACGCCTGCCCTTCCCGGTCTTCGTGGAGAACGACTGCAACATCCAGACCCTGGGCGTGTACGAGAAGGAGCTCAAGGCCCGGCCCCGCCACATGGTGGGCATCTTCCTGGGCACGGGCATCGGCGCCGGCATCATCCTGGACGGCAAACTCTACCGCGGCTTCAACCGCACCGCCGGCGAGATCGGCCACATGGTCCTCGAGGTGGGCGGCCCCAAATGCGGCTGCGGCAACAAGGGCTGTTTCGAGGCCCTGGCCAGCCGCACCGCCATCTTCAAACGCCTCGAAGCCGCGCTCAAGGACGGCCAGAAAACCGTCCTCACCGAGATGCTCGGCCCGGACCTCGAGGACCTGCGCAGCGGCGACCTCCGCAAGGCCATCAAGCGCCGCGACAAGCTCGTCGAGCGCATCGTCGAGGAGGCCGCCGAGTACACCGGCATCGCCGTGGCCAACATCATCAACCTGCTCAACCCCGAGGTCGTCGTCCTCGGCGGCGGCGTCATGGACGCCCTCGAGGACGAGATGCTCGCCATCATCATCGAGACCGCCCACGACTACGCCATGAACGGCACCGCCGAGGGCATCGAAATCCTCGCCAGCCGTCTCGGCGATGAGGCGGGCATCACCGGCGGCGCCGTCCTCGCCCGGCGCGAGACCAAAAAGTAAGCCGTGGCGCCGCCCGACCCCTTTCCGGCGACCGCGCCGGCGCCGGTCCGCCGCGCGGTCGTGGACCTCGGCACCAACTCGGTCAAACTCCTGGTCGGTGACGTGGCCGCCGGCCAAGTTACGCCCGTGTTCGAGGCCAGCCGCCAGACCCGTCTGGGCCGTGAGTTTTACCCCCACCGTGTTCTCCAACCCGGACCCGTGGCCGAGACCGCCGCCGTCGTGGCGGACTTCCACCGGCAGGCACGCGAACTCGGCGCGACGGCGATGCGCGTGGTCGCCACCAGCGCCGCCCGCGAAGCGGTCAATGCCGAAGACCTCCGCCAGGCCGTGCGCGCTGCCGCCGGCCTCGGAATTGAAGTCCTCAGCGGCGAACAGGAGGCCCGCTGGGGCTTCACCGGCGTGACCACCGATCCCGGTCTGGCGCTCCAGCCCATCCTGCTGCTGGACGTCGGCGGGGGCAGCACCGAGTTCTCCCTGGGCCGCCGCGGCGACCTGCGCTTCCAGCAGAGCCTCGCGCAGGGCGCGGTGCGTCTCTTGAGCGAACTGGCTCCCGCCGATCCGCCCGCGGCCGCAGACCTTGCTCGCGGCCAACGCCGCGTGCGCGAGCAGTTGGAAGCGGACCTGGCGCCGGCCTTGCGCCCGCGGCTGGCGGAGTTTGCGGGAGACACCGTCTGGCTGGTGGGCACCGGTGGCACGGCCACCATCCTGGCGATGATGGCGCAGGGGTTGACCGGCTTCGTGCGCGAGCGGGTGGACGGCTTTCAGCTCGCCCGTTGCGCGGTGGCCGAATGGCTCGAACGGCTGTGGTCCCTGCCGCTGGCCCGGCGGCGGCAAATTCCCGGTCTGCCGCCCGAGCGCGCGGATGTGATTCTGACCGGCGTGCTGATTTACGACACGGTCATGGCGACGTTTGGTTTTGAAATGTTGCGCGTGACCACGCGCAGCCTGCGGTACGCCGCGTTGACGGACTGGCCGGGGGCCGCCACGGCTTGAGTCGGCGCGGCCGGCGCGGTGTCGCCGCGGAACCGCGGCGCCGCTTCTGCTCAATGCAGCCGCGCGTCGTGCCACCACGCGACGCGGCCGTCCAGGTAGAGCCGGTTGCGCCCGCGCGGGTGCGGGGCCCGGCCGGCGAGGGCTTCCTCGACGCCCGGTGCCGTGGCGGGGAAGTACACATCCGTGACGAACTCGACTTCCGCCGGGCTGCTGACCGCGCCCACCATCGGGTTGTTGGCCGCCGCCAGGTCGCTGACGGCTTGCGCGCGCGATTTGGCCCAGAAGTTGTCCGGCGGTACCGGATCGTCGGCCCGGTCGAAGCGCCACATCCAATAGCTCACACGCCCGGCGTTGGTTTCGGGGCCGGCGGCCTGCCAGACGGCGGTGACGCCGGCCCAGAAAGGGCGTCGCGTGGCGGGGCATTGCCAGACCTCGACCGACGGCAGTTCCGGGCGGAGCACCGCCGCGGCCCAACCGGCGCGGGGGTCCGAGCGCGGCCAGGTGGTCCAGGGCTTGTAGCCGCCGGGCAGGCTGGTCTTGAGGTCGCGGCGGTCGGGGAAGCGGTCGGCGTGGTCGCCCAGGTACAGCTCCCAGGCCAGACCCTGCTGGTGGAGGAGGTTGCGGCAGGCAGTGGCGACGGCGTGCTGGCGGGCTCGGCCCAAGGCGGGCAGCAACAGCCCGGCCAGCAGGGCGATGACCGCCAGGACCACCAGCAGCTCGACCAGCGTGAAGGCCCGGCTTGAAGATGCCAGGTGCCGTGGGCTCATTGTCGGGCATGAATGTGGAATTAATCCGAAGTCACCTGCAAGGCGGCTTCAAGCCGTTCCGGTTGTTCCACGCGGATGGCCGTACGTTCGACGTGCCCCATCCGGAATTCATCCTGGTCACTCGCTGCAGCGTGGTGGTGGCCAACGCGCGCGGGTTCGTGGACATCCTGGACCCCCTGCACATCGTCTCGATCGCGGAACTGGAATTGCCCGAGGAACGGGCCCAGAGCTAGCGTGGCGGCACCCGAAGCCGGCTTGACGATGCTGCGCGCGGTGCGTCTTTTAAGGGCGTGAATCTGGAAGAAATCCGCAGACGACTGCAGCGTGATTTCAGACCGTTCACCTTGCACCTTTCCGACGGACGCAAGTACGACGTGCCGCACCCGGAATTTGTCCTGGTTACCCGACGCAGCGTGGCGGTGGCCGATGCACAGGGGTTCATAGATGTGCTCGACCCGCTGCATATCGTCTCGGTGAAGGACCTGGCGCCCCGCAAGAGCCGCCGTTGACCTACCGCGGCAGAGCAAAGGCCACGTAGGCGTCCCCGGATTTCGTGCCCATCTTCCCCCCGCCGCAGGCGATGACCACGTACTGCCGGCCGCCGACCTCGTACGTGGCCGGCGTGGCATAACCGCCCGCCGGCAGTTTGGTCTGCCAGAGCAACCGCCCGGAGCGTTTGTCGAAGGCGCGGAACATTTCGTCCTTGGTTGCCGCGATGAACACCAGTCCCCCGGCGGTCACGATGGGGCCGCCGTAGTTCTCGGCCCCGGTTGGGGGAATGCCGCGGGCGGTCAACTCGGGAAACTCGCCCAGCGTCACCCGCCAGCGGTATTCGCCGGTGTTGAGGTCAATCGCGTTCAGCGTGCCCCAGGGCGGCTTGACCGCAGGGTAGCCCTGCGGGTCCAGCCAGCGGTTGTAGCCGGTCATGGTGTACGGGATCACGCCCAGAGCGTCGCCCTCGGGCGTTTCGCCGGGAGTCGTGGCGCCGGAGGCGACGGCCTCGTTGCGCGGCTCGGCCGGCGCGTCCGGGTTGAGCAGGTAATCCGTGACCGCGGCCTTTTGCCGGGCGGACAGGAAGGCGAAGGAAGGCATGACGCCCTTGCCGGTTTCCAGCAGCGTGATGATGTCCTGGGGTTTGAGTTTGCGGCCGATGTCCACCAGGGTGGGCACGTTTTGGGCGGCGTTGCCCGCGCGATCCGGGCCGTGGCAGACGGCGCAAATCTGGGTGTACAACGCGCGGCCGCTGGCCGGCACGCCGGGGGTTTCCTGGCCGGTTTCGACCATGTTCAGCACCCAGGGCATTTCGTTGGCGTTGACGTACAACACCCCTTCCGGGTCCACCGCCGCGCCGCCCCACTCGGCCCCGCCGTCGAAACCGGGGAAGATGATGGTGCCCTCCTTGCTGGGCGGGGTGAACGGCGCGTGCGGGCGCAGGCGCACAAACCGGTCCAGCACCGCGCGGTGCGCCTCCGGCGTCAGGTCGGTGATCTCGTCATAGGTGAAAAGCTGGCGGGCGAAGGGCGCGGGCTTGAGCGGGAAGGGCTGCGTGGGCCAGGCCGATTCGCCCTGCAGGTCGCTGGGCGGCACCGGCCGTTCCTCGATGGGAAAGAGCGGTTCGCCGGTCACGCGGTCGAACACGAAGACGTGACCGGACTTGGTCACCTGGGCCACGGCGTCCACCCGCCGGCCGCGGTGGCGCACGGTGAGCAGGTTGGGCGGCGCGGGCAGGTCGCGGTCCCAGAGGTCGTGGTGGACGAATTGAAAATGCCACAGGCGCCGGCCGGTGCGGGCGTCCAGCGCGAGCAGGCAGTTGGCAAAGAGGTTTGCGCCCAGCCGATTGCCGCCCCAGAAGTCAAAGGCCGCCGAGCCGGTGGGCACGTACACGATGCCGCGCTCGCGGTCCACCGCCATGCCGGCCCAGCAATTGGCGCCGCCGATGTACTTCCAGGCGTCCGGCGGCCAGGTTTCGTGGCCGGGTTCGCCGGGGTGGGGGATGGTGTGGAACCGCCAGACCAGCGCGCCGGTGCGGATGTCGTAGGCGCGGAGGTGTCCCGGTGCGGCCGGGGCCGGGCCTTCGCCCACGCGCACGGGCAGAAACAGCAGGTTCTCGAAGACCGCCCCCGGCGTGTTGGCCAGCACGGTCAGGCGGCTGACGTCCCGGCCCAGGCCTTCCTTGATGTCCACGCGGCCGCCCTGGCCGAACGATTCGATGAGCCGGCCGGTGCGGGCGTCCAGCGCGTAGAGGTAATGGTCGGCCGTGAAGAGCACGCGCCGGTCCTCGCCGGCCTGCCAGTACACCACGCCGCGGTTGACGCCCAGGCTGCTGTTGGCGGCGCCGGCGGCAAAGGGATCGAAGCGCCAGAGTTCCCGGCCGGTGGCGGCGTCCAGGGCAAGGAGCTTCAACTGCGGCGAGGTTCCGTACAGCACGCCGTCCACGATCAAGGGGTTGCACTGGATTTGGGACAGGTTGTTGGTGCGGGCGTCGCCGCTGCGGTAAATCCAGGCCACTTCGAGGCGGTGGACGTTGCGGCGGTTGATCTGGCGCAGCATCGAGCACTGCGAGCTGGCGGCGTCGCCCAGGTAGGTGTCCCAGTTGCGCCCGGCGCCGCCGTGGACCGGGAGCAGGGCCAGCAGGGGCAGGAACTTGAAGCCGCGAATCCAGTCCCGCCCGCCGGGGCCGCCCGGACCGGAGAGCCCGGCGCCGCCCGGGAGAGTGAAGATTTTGCGTTGCACGCGCGGGAGTGTAGTGGTCGCGACGTCGCGCGCGAGCCGGTAAATGTCGGGCAGTCGGTCGCCGTCCCGGGAGGCCGGCCGGCATCAGTACCAGCCGGGCGGTGCGCCGGCGGCGGCGGGGGAAGGGCGGGCATGTGGGCTGATCCAGACCAGCGTGCCCACCGGCACCTGGTCGAAAAGCGGCATCAGCCCGGCCGCTGCCAGGTGGATGCACCCGCGCGAGGCCGGTCGGCCCAGGGTGGGCTCGTCGTCCAGTCCGTGGATGTAGATGTAGCGGCGGAAGGTGTCCACGGGGCCGCCCTGGTTGAAGCCGGGTTCCAGCCCGCGCAGCCAGAGGATGCGATGGGCGATGGGGGCGGGGCGGGTGCCGGCCCAGGTCAAGCCCACGGGAACGCGGGAGCGGAAGACCGTGCCCACCGGCCAGCCGGCGCCGATTTTGGCGGCGACCTGGTGCAGGCCCAGCGGGGTGCGGTTCGACCCCTGGACCTGGCCCAGCCCGAAACGGGAAGTGGACGCGCGGAAGCGGCGGTGAAGACGGTGTTCACGCCCGGCCGGGTCCCGGGCGGTCCACCATTCCAGGCACTGGCGGTCCGTCCAGACCAGCAGCACGTGTCGGGTGAGGCGCACGCCCAGGCGGCGGCAACGCCCGAGCATCTCGCCGGGCAGGGCAGGGCAGGGGGGCGGCCGGCCGGGCACGGCGTTCACTGGAGTTTCTTGACCAGAATCTTCGAGCGGCGCCCGGTTTGCTCGTACTTTTCGCGCCGGGCCGGCGGGAGGTCCTCCGGGCTGCCCTCGCTGAAGCCGCCCTTGGACTGGAAGTAGGTGAAGGCCTGGGTGGAGAGGGCGAGCAGTTCTTTGAGGCCGAGCTCGCGCGCCCGGTTTTCGGCGAACTGAAGCAGCTTGCGGCCGATGCCCTGGTTTTCGTGCGAGGGCTTGACGTAGAGGCAGGCCACCTCGCCCTTGCCGTGCTCGGGGTAGGGATGCAGGGCCACACAGCCGACGGGGTTCCGGTCTATCTCGTACAGGAAGTAGTCGGCCAGGTTTTTCTCGATGCTGGCGCGGCTGCGACGGACCAGTTCCTCGCTTTGCACCGAGGGCTGGATGAGCTTGAGCAGTTCAGGGATGTCCTTTTTGAGGGCGCGGCGGATTTGCCGGTATTCGTTGGCGTACACGAGCGTGCCGACACCTTCGTTGGAAAAGACCTCCGTCAGCAATGCCTCGTCCACACGACCATTGATGACGTGCACGCGCGGGATGCCGGCCTTGCAGGCCGCGGCGGCGTGCTGGGCCTTGGAGAGGCAGGCGGGGCTGAACTCGTCCCGGTGTGCCTCGAGCGCCCGCTCCAGGTCGCTGGCCAGGATCTGCCGCACCAGCCGGCCCTGGCGGACCAGGCCGTCGTAGGGGGTGACGAACAGGATTTTGATGGCCTGCAAGGCGACGGCCAACGCCACGGCCACGGCGTCGGAGTTGACGCGGTAGGTGCGGCCTTCCCCATCGAAGCCCAGCGGCGGCACCACGGGGAGGATGTCGTCCTGGAGCAGGGCCTGGAGCAGGCCCACGTCCACCCGCTCCACTTTGCCGGTGAAGAGATGGTCCACGCCCTGGAGGATGCCCAGGGGATGGGCGACGACGGCGTTGGGGCAGGCGGCCCGCAGGTCCTGGGTGGCCAGGCCCTCGAGGATTTCGTGGGTCAGGCGGTTGGCCGCCTCGAGGGCCAGTTGCAGCGTGGCGGCGTCGGTGATGCCGGCGCCGTCCAGATCGGAGGGGGTGAGGCCGCGGGCTTCGGCCAGGCGCCGGATTTGGGCGGCGGCGCCGTGCACCAGCACCACGCGAATGTTGAGCGAGCGCAACACCGCCACGTCCATGAGGATGTTGGCGAAGTTCTCGTCGGTTACGATCGCGCCGTCCACGCTGATGACAAACGTCCGCTCGCGGAAGCGCGGGATATATTGCAGGATGCCCCGCAGGTCGGTCGGTTTCACGTCAGGCCTTCACCCGGTGACTGCACGGCATTGAGCCGAAATCCGGCCGCGGCCGGCAATGTTTTTCTGTGTCGGCAGACCGGCGCGGTTGCCCCGCCCAAGCCCCTCTGCGGAGCGTCTGCAATTTTTTCTGCAAAAAACCGTTCAATGGCCTTGCCAAGTATTGCCTTGATGCTACCCATAAACAGTCAGCGCGACGGCCCCGACCTGATTACAACGGGCGTAAGGCTTGTGGTCGCCCGCGCGGCGCCACAATCCAATGACCAGCAAGCAAGTCCTCGTTGGGGTCGTGGTCACCCTCCTGGGGGTGGCCTATTGGGCCCGGTCGCAGGCCCCCACCTTGTCGGTGCAACCCGAGCCCGGGCGGCAGGTGCGCCTGGCCTGGCCGCAGGCGGCGGGGGATTTTCTCCTCGAGGAAAGCCGCACGCTGGGACCGGGCGCGGTCTGGGAACCCACGGGCCTCAGCCCGGTGCCGGAAGGGGACGAACTGGCGGTGCGGGTCGAGGCGGCCAGCGGCGCGCGGTTCTACCGCCTGCGCTTCGTGGGCGTGGCGCCGCTGACGGTCATTTCCAACACCTCCCCGCCCAACGGCGCGCACGGCGTCTCCGTCAACCGCGACACCTTCATCGAGTTTACCGCGCCCCTGGCCGCGAACACGCTGCTCTCCTCGAATCGTTTCTTTGCCGAGTTCGGCGGCCGGCGTCTGCTCTCCCGCCTGGAGCTGTCCTCCGACCGCCGGCGCGCGTCGCTCTTCTACCTGGAAAACCTGCCGGCCGGCGCGCGCATCCGGGTCACCTTCGACGGCAGCGGCCTGAACGACGCCTTCGGACGCGGCGTGGACGTGGATGGCGACGGCCAACCCGGCGGCGGTACCAACTTTTTCTTCGACACCTTCAGCGCCACGCCCCTGCCCAACACCGCGGTGATCGGCCGGGTGTTCGCCTCGGACCCCGAGCCGGGCGGCCGGCCGGGCGAGTTTTTCAACCGCCCCCTCCAGGGCGTGACCATCACCGTGGACGGCGCCGAGGAGACCCTGCGGACCACCACCGACGCCAACGGCTTCTTCAAGCTCCAGCCCGCGCCGGTGGGGCGGTTTTTCGTGCATGTCGACGGCCGCACCGCCGTCGGCAGCCAGTGGCCGAACGGGGATTACTACCCCTTTGTGGGCAAGGCCTGGGAGGCGGTGGCCGGCCGCGAGGACAACCTGGCCGCCGGCACCGGCGAAATCTTCCTGCCGCTCATCCGCGGCGGCAGCCTCCAGCCGGTCAGCACCACCCAGGACACCCCGGTCAGCTTTCCGCCCGAGGTGGTCCAGCAAAACCCGGTCCTGAGCGGCGTCGCCCTGACCGTCCCGGCCAACGCCCTTTTTGACGACGCCGGCAACCGCGGCGGGCGGGTGGGCATCGCCCCCGTGCCGCCGGACCGGCTGCCCGAGCCGCTGCCACCGGGCCTGGCGTTGCCGCTGGTCATCACCATCCAGACCGACGGGCCCATGAACTTCGACCGGCCCGCGCCCATCCGCTTCCCCAACCTGCCCGACCCGCGCACCGGCAAGAAACTGCCGCCCGGCGCCAAGAGCGCCCTCTGGAGCTTCAACCACGACACCGGCCGGTGGGAACTGGGCGGCCCCATGACCGTGACCGCCGACGGCAACTTTGTGGAAACCGACCCCGGCGTGGGCGTGCGCCAGCCCGGCTGGCACGGGACCTTCCCCGGCTCGGATGGCGGTTGCGACAACCTCATCGGCGGCGGCGATGGCGATGGCGACGGTGACGGCGACGGTGATGGTGATGGTGATGGTGATGGTGACGGGGATGGCGACGGCGATGGCGACGGCGATGGCGATGGCGACGGGGACGAAGACCCGTGCAAAGACGCCGGCCCGCCTTGCGGTCCGAATGCTGCCGGTCCGGTGGATCAAAGCGACTGGCCGATTACCAACGACGATACCGACCCCAGCGGTAACTACACCCGGCATCGCGGCTTTGAAGTGCAGGGCGGCATTTGCTACGACGCCGCCACCCGGACCTGGCGGTACCGCGTGAACCGCCTGGTCTGGCGCGGGGCCATCAACACCAGCCTCAACAGCGGTTTCCCCAGCACCGAACCGGTCATCGGCGTCAACGTCACCTCCAACAACTACTGCGCGATCATCGAAGAAATGGCCGGCTACCTGGGCCGCGGCCGCGGTTCCTGGCATCTGCGCGCCGCCAGTCTGGCCCACGAAGTCCACCACCGCGACGTGGACTGGCCGGGCATTTTGAATCCGCTCTGGCAGAACATCGAGGCGGCCATCGAGGCGGAATCGGTGCCGTGCGAGCGCGCCCCCGCCGAGGCCGAGCTGATCCTCAGCAACCGGGTCGCCCAGCACCAGGCCACGCTGCACACCCAGTTCGTTCAGGGCGTCTCTGCCTTCAACGTCGGCCACGATGGCGCCCGCAACGACGGTGCCTACCAGGCCGGCCAGGCGGTGTTGAATGTCCGCATCAACGAGATTCGCAATCACGCCACCAACCAGGGTTGGGCACCCTGTCCGCCGTTTTTCCTGGTCCGTCAGAATGTGGCCCTGGCCGATCACGGCGCGCCGCACCTGGTTGCCCTCGAGGTCAACGCCGCCTCCCTCACCCTCGGTCCCGGCCAGTCGCTTCAACTCCAGGTCATCGGCCGTTACGACGACGGCTCGGAGGTGGACCTGACCGCCGCGCCGCAGACCGTTTACGAGAGCAGCTCCCCCGCGGTGGCCACGGTCAACGCCGCCGGCCAGGTGACCGGCGTGGCGTCCGGCCAGGTCGAGATCACCGTCAGGCACGCCCCCGGGCCCGACCGCCACCCCATCTTCGGTGCCATTTCGCTCCTGGTGCCGCCCGATTACGACCGCGACGGTGACGGCATGCACGATGACTGGGAACGCCAGCACGGCCTCAATCCCAACGACCCGCGCGACGCCATGCAGGACGCCGACGGCGACGGCCTGCGCAACATCAAGGAATTCGAGTTCGACACGGACCCGCGCCAGCAGGACACCGATGGCGACGGCCGCTCGGACTTCAAGGAGACCCTGGACGGCACCGACCCGCTCACGCCGGACACGCGCACCCGCCCCGCCTCGCTCGGCCTGCACTACTTCGTGCTGATGAATCTGGAGACCGGCCTCATCGAGCAACGCGGGGTCACCGGCCGCAACGGCGAAGGCCACGAAAGCCTCATCATGGCCCCCAACACCCGCTATCGGCAGTGGGTGTTCCACCCGGCCACCGGTCGCATCGGCACCGCCGACTGGATCAGCGCCGACACCGGCCGCCGCTTCCTGCTCCCCGCCGTCATCCTCCGCCGCGACCGCTCGCCCGACCGCGACGGTGACGGCCTGCGCGACACCGCCGAAATGATCCTCGGCACCAACGCGGACAAGGCGGACACCGACGGCGACGGCGTGGCCGACGGCGCGGAAATCCGCAACGGTACCAGCCCGCTGGACGGCCTGCCCGCCGCCACCGGCGTGCTGGCCGCCGCCGACACCCCCGGCAATGCCGTGGACGTGGTGGCCCGCAACAATTACGTGGTGCTGGCCGATGCCCAGGCCGGCGTGGCCTTCTTCGACATCCGCAGCGGCTTCACCCCCACCCTGATCGCCCAGGTGGACACCCCGGGCCTGGCCCGCGCGGTGGCCGTGCTGGGCTCGCCCACCAGCCGGGATGTCCTTCGCGCGGCGGTCGCCGACGGCCCGGCCGGCCTGACGGTGGTGGACCTCGAGTTGCCGGCCAACGGCCGCATCACCCAGCAGGTGAACCTGGGCGGCGAGGCCCTGGCGGTCACCCTGCGCGGCGGCGTCGCCTACGTGGGCTTGGACAACGGCTGGCTGGTCGTGGTGGACACCTACACCGGCACGGTGCTGGAACGCGTCCGGGTCAACGAACGCATCAACGACCTCGGCGCGCGGGGCGATTACCTCTTCGTGGTCACCCAAAGCCGTCTGCTGGTCTACTCGGTGTGGGCCCTGGCGGAAAACCCGGTTGGCAGCCTGAATCTGAGCTTCTTCCCCGAGGGTATCACCCAGCGCCGCCGGTTGTTCCTGGGCAACCCCTTCGCCCTGATCACCAGTTACCCGGGCTACGACGTGGTGGACTTCAGCGACCCCGCGAACCTCGTCCGGCGCGGCCGCGCCACCGACGGCACGGTCAACTCCTTCAAGCAAATCGTGGACAACGGCTCCGGCCTGGGCATCGCCGCGGTGGGCGTCAACCCCCGCAACGACGGCACCCACCACGTCTCGCTCTACGACGTCTCGAACCCGGACGTGACCACGCGTTTCCGTGCCACTTTCCCGACCCCGGGCATCGCCCACGCCGTCTCGCTCTTCAACGGCCTGGCCTACGTGGCCGACGGCGAGGCCGGGCTGCAGGTGGTCAACTACCTGGCCTACGATGCCGGCAACCAGCCGCCCACCATCAGCCTCTCCGCCGATTTCCCGCTCGACCCCGCCCAGGCCGAGGAAGGCAAGCTGGTCGAGGTGCTCGCCACCGTGTCCGACGACGTCCAGGTGGCCCGCGTCGAGTTTTACGTGGACGACAGCCGGATCGGCACCGACGGCAACTTCCCCTTCAGCCAGACCTTCGTGACACCGACCCGCACCGACGCGCGCACCTCCTTCCGGCTGCGTGCCCGCGCCTTTGACACCGGCGGGAATTTCACCTGGTCCACCGAGTACGAGGTCCAACTGGTGCCCGACGCCACCCCGCCGCGGGTGATCCGGCGCTTCCCGGCGGCCGGGGCCATCGTGGGCTCGACCGACACCGTCGCGGCCTACTTCAGCGAGGCCCTCCGCGAAAGCACCCTCGGCCCGGCCACCTTCCGCCTGCTCGCCGCCGGGGCCGACGCCGTGCTGGGCACGGCCGATGACACCATCCTGCCCGGCGGGGTGCTGGACTACCGCGACAGTCTCCAGGCGGCCTTCCTGACCTTCCCGGCGCCGCTGGAGCCGGGCCTGTACCAGGTCCAGGTGCTCCCGCCCATCGCCGACCTGGCCGGCAACCCCCTGGCCGCGCCCGTGGCCTGGAACTTCTGGATCCTCGGCCAGACCGACTCCGACGGCGACGGCGTGCCGGACAACATCGAGGCCGCGCTCGGCCTGGACCCGAACAACCCGGACACCAACGGCAACGGCGTGCTCGACGGCCAGGAAGACCCCGACCGCGACCGCCTGCCCACCGCCTGGGAACTGGTCTTTGGCCTGGACCCGCGCGTGGCAGATTCCGACGGCAACGGCATCAACGACGACCTTGAGGACAACGACAACGACGGCCTGCCCAACTTCCGCGAAGGGCAGACCGGCGGCAGCCCCCTCAATCCCGACTCCGATGCTGACGGCTGGGACGACAACGGCGAAGTGGCCGACGGCACCAACCCCGCCGACCCCGGTTCGACACCCCCGGTGCGGGTCAACTCCCTCGCGGCCAGTTTCCTCAATGCCCTGGCCCAGAGCGCGCCGGCGGGCACCCCGCTCCACGTGGCCAGCCTCAACGCCAGTTACCTGAACGCCCTGCCCAGCGCACCCCCGCCCGACACGCCGAAGGATGTGCTGTCGCTCCCGGTCAGCTACCTCAACAGCCTGCCGGCGACGGTGCCGACGGGTACGCCGCTCGACCTCCAATCCCTGCCGGCCAGCTACCTGAACACGTTCACCGCGCCCTACTCGGGGCCCGTGTTCGTGCCCTCGCCGGTGGTCAGTTACCTGAACCAATGACTTCCCTTCTCCCCCCGCAGCAACAACACGATCCGCCCATGAAAACCCAACGCAACTCGTACCTCCGCGCCGGCCTCCTCCTGGCGGCCGGCCTGTCCCTCCTGGCCACCCCGGCCCGGGCAGTGGACCCCGACCTGCCCTACGCCAGCGGCTCCACCGGGGCCGATGGCCCGCTGACCTTCCGCCAGGTGATCCCCGGCGGTCGCTCCTGGGGCAGCATGGCCTACGACGCGGCGCGCAACCGCATCGTCCTCTTCGGCGGCCAGGTCAACGGCGTCAACCAGAACGACACCTGGCTGTTTGACGGCATCAACTGGACGCGGGTTTTCCCCGCCAACAGCCCGCAGCCGCGTTACGGTCACCGCATGGTCTATGACGCCGCCCGGCAGGAGGTCGTCCTGTTCGGCGGCCACCGCGGCGACACCCGGCTCAATGACACCTGGGTCTGGAACGGCACCGACTGGACCCAGAAGACCCCGGCCACCTCGCCCACCCCGCGCGAGTACCACGCCATGGCCTACGACGCCGCCCGGCAGGAGGTCGTCCTGCACGGCGGCAACTCCGCCGGGGCCGGCAACACCGAGACGTGGACCTGGAACGGCACCAACTGGACCCTCGAAGCGCCTGCCACCTCCCCGCCCGCCCACAACAACTCCGCCCTGGCCTACGACGCCGCTCGGCAGGAGGTCGTCCTGTTCGGCAATCAGGGCCAAACTTGGATCTGGAACGGCACCACCTGGACCCAGCGCTCGCCCTTCGGCCCGCCCAGCGCGCGCAACCACCTCACCATGGACTACGACCCCGTCCGCCAGGAGGTGGTCCTGTTCAGCGGGAGCAACCAGTCCGACACCTGGACCTGGAACGGCACCGCTTGGACGCGGAAGACGCCCGCCAGCCAGATCGCCGGCCGCCAGGGACACATGATGGCCTGGCACAACGGCATCCAGCGCATGGTCGTGTTCGGCGGTGACATTCCCGGCGTGGACAACTGGTCGGCCGACACCGATTTCTGGAACGGCACGGACTGGGCCTTCCACAGCGGCAAGATTCAGACCTTTGACATGACCGGTCGCGCCAACGGCATCTGGAACTTCACCAGCATCAACGTTCCCAGCGGCATCACCGTGGTCTTCCGCAAGAACACCGAGAACACCCCCGTCCGCTGGCTGGCCACCGAGGACGTGGTCATCAACGGCGCGGTGGACGTCAGCGGCGAGTTCGGCGCCAACAGCCTGCCGCCGGGCGTGCCCGCGCGCGGCGGCCCCGGGGGGTTCGACGGCGGCCGCGGCGGCATCCGCGTCTCCGCCTCGGGCAGCTTTGTGGGCGTGCCCGGCCTGGGGCCCGGCGGTGGTGCCCCGGGAACGGCCCAGCAGACCAGTCCCCAGAACCTGCGCGACGGCAAGAACGGTGAGTACAACGGTGTTTACGGCAACGCCTTCCTCCAGCCGCTGGTCGGCGGCTCGGGCGGTGGCGGCGGGGCGTCGAACAACGACACCGACGGCGGCAATGGCGGCGGCGGCGGCGGGGCGATCCTCATCGCCTCCTCGCGCGACATCACCCTCAACGGCGTCATCCGCGCCAACGGCGGCGAGCTTCAATGGAGCGGCGCCAGCCAGGGCGGTCGCGGCTCCGGCGGCGCCATTCTCCTGCGCGCCGACCGGGTGTCCGGCCCCGGCACGCTCCAGGCCTACGGCGGCACCACTGGCAATCCCAACGGCCGCATTCGGGTCGAGGCCTACGTCCGGTCCCTCACCGGCGCGCAAACGCCCACGGCCGTCGTCGGCCTGCCCGCCGCCAGCGGCGAGCTCAACCAGGTCGGCACCCTCACCATCGTCAGCGTGGACGGCGTCAACGTCGTTCAGCCCCCCACCGGCAACCTCACCACGCCCGACGTGGTCTTCAGCGACGCCGGCCAGGTCAACGTGGTCATCAACGGGACCGGTATCCCGGACGGGACCCCCGTATCGTTGCGGGTCACCACCGCCACCGGGATCATCACCGCCGGGCCGGTCAACCTGGCCGGAGGCACGGTGACCATTCCGGTGACCGTGCCGGCGGGCGTGGGTACCTTGCAGGCCACCGCCCAGTTCACGCAGTAACTGCTGACCGATACTTTCGGAACCTCCAGTCACGGCGGGATGAACGAGTTCATCCCGCCGTTTGGCTTTCGGGCGGGGCCCGGACATTTGACCCTGCCGCTCTTGGGCACACCCGTTGTCGCCCCACCGGATCAACCAATCCGGCCAGGGCGCCATGGCTGAAGTTTTCGTTGGACGCCGCTGCGCCGGTGCCGAGCGTTGCTCCCACAGCGCCGGCGAGCCGGCGCACTCCATACGCTTCGCGCGGCAGCGGGCGCACCACTGCGCGGCCTTTACCCGGTTCTGGCCGGCCGACCTGGCCGGAGCGTCGGCTTCCAGCCGGCCCGGGGTGGAACGGGCAACCTGCCCATTCCGCCGGGCGACCCGCCCGGCGGCATGGCGCAAGTAGGGCGCCGTTGTGTCGGCGCCGCCCGGCCGGGCGCGCCGCAGCGCGGCCCTACCGGTACTGCATCAGCACGGATCGGCTCACCAACCAGTGTAGCCACCCGTGGTGCCGGCTTTCCGCTTGCCCGGGCTGCACGCGCCCGCGTTTCATCGGCTCGTGAGCGGCCTCCGGCTTTTGCACGGCTTCACCCATTTCCACGGCCTGGGCGGGGTGCAGTCCATGCTCCGCCTCCATCACGCAAGGGACGCCGCGCATGGTCTGGAGTCGGCGTTTTGCGCGTACTTCGAGCCGCCCGGCTCCGGCGAGGAACGGGTCCGGGGCCTGGGCCTGTCCGGCCGGAGCTCGATCGCCACCGCACGGCGCCGCTTCCGCCAGCTTGTCGCACCCCCGCCCGCGGTGATGGCCTGGCACAACCTCTGGGGGCTGGCTTTCCTGGCCGACCTGGACCGCGCCGGACGCCGGTTGGGCGTGCTGCATTCGGATTTCCCCGGTCTGGCCGGTTGGCTGCCCGGACTGCGCGGGTTATTGGACGGCATGCTGTGCGTGAGCCGGCCGTTGATCGAGATGACGCGGCGCGCCTTGCCCGAGCTGGCCGGCGAGCGGGTGGCGTGGCTTCCGTACCCGGTGAACCGCGCGCGGACCGAGGCGCCGCAACCGCCGCCGCGGGACCGCCCGCTGGTGCTCGGCTTCGCCGGGCGGCTCAGTTTTGCCCAAAAGCGGGTGGACCGTTTCCCCCTGCTGCGGCGGGCGCTGCGTGAGGCCGGGGTGGACTTCCGCTGCGAGTTCCTCGGCGACGGCCCGGAAGCGGTCTGGCTGCGGCGGCAACTGGCGGGTGAATCGCGCGTGCGGTTTCACGGGCGACTGGACGGCGAAGCCTACTGGAACGTGCTCCGCGGCTGGGACGCGCTGGTGTTTGTGAGCGACTACGAAGGGCTGCCCATCGCGCTGCTCGAGGCGATGGCGGTGGGGGTGGTGCCGGTGTTCCCCGCCATCGGTTCGGGGGGTGATGACTACGCGACCGGCGTGCACCCGGACCTGTTGTATCCGGCCGGGGACGTGGCGGCGGCGGCAGCGGTCATTCAACGGCTGGCCAGGGCCCCGGCAGAGGAATGGTCGGAACTGCGCCGGCGGGCCAACACCCTGGTCCAGCCGCATCTGGGTGAAGGCTACCTCGAAACCTTTGCCCGGTTCGCCCGCACGATATCGGAACTGCCGCGGGTCTCGGCCGTGGCGGGCGGTCGGTGGCGGTTTTCGCCGCACGTGTGGCTGCCGTTTGGCCTGCTGCGACGAGGGTGGCCGGGCGGGTTGTGGCGTCGTGTGGCGTGACTCGCCCCTCTGTCCGACCGGCCTGTTCCGGGGACCGGGCCGGACTTGCGCGGCGCGGAGAGCGGCTTTTATGCTCACTCGCGCGATGGCTGAAGCGCCGCCCCCGCTCCCGAACCCCGAGACTCTTGCCCGGCTCCGGCGGAGTTTCCTGGAGCCATCCAAGGGCCAGCCCGCCTACCTGGAACGCCTCTCGTTGGTCCGCGCGTTGCGCGAACTGGCGGAGCTGGTGGAGCACGGGGTCATTCTGGACCTTGGCTGCGGCGTGAAACCGTACGAGCCGCTGCTCGCCCGGCCGGGGGACCGCTGGGTGGGTGTGGACAACCCGCCGACCATGCAGGGCTCTTACGGCGCTTTCACGCTGGCAGACACCTTCGCCGACTGCCACCAACTCCCCTTTGCGGACGACCACTTTGACAGCGTGATCTGCACCCAGGTGCTCGAGCACGTGGCCGATCCGGAGCGGGTCCTGCGGGAAGCAGCGCGGGTGTTGCGGCCGGGGGGAGTGCTGGTATTGACCGCGCCCATGGTCTGGCCGTTGCACGAGGAGCCGTACGATTTCTATCGGTACACCCAGCACGGGTTGCGGTACTTGCTGGGGCGCGCCGGCTTCGACGTGGTGCGCGAGGTGCAGCGTGGGTACGGTGCGTCCGCGCTGGGACAGGCGCTGCTGGATCTGCACTTCGCCCGTTGGCCACCATCGCTGCCCGGCAAGGTGTACCGGCAACTGTGCTGCCGGATGGTGAATCAACTGTGCCTGTGGCTGGACCGGCTTGTGCCCGCGCGTCGGCTCGCGTTGGGCTGGGCCATGGCTGCCCGCAAGAGGCCGCCGGGCGGAGCCGCCTCCGGCTGAAGCCGCAATTGCGAGCTCAACGGACCTTGGCGGCCGTTTGATAGTATCAGCCGGAGTTGATCGCTGGTGGCTCACTCGCGGGCGAGTCGCCCGTGCCGCCGTCAAAAGGGAGGGGGCGAGCGGATCCCTGTGCAGCACCAAGCCACTGCCCAGCTTGAAGTCACACCAGCCCCGGGCTCAGCGCGCGCGGGCCAGTTCGGCCCGGGTGCGCGCCAGGAGGGCGTCCAGTTCCGGCTGCAGTTGCCGGCGGGTGGCGGCGCTCATCCGGTCAATGAACAGGATGCCCTGGAGGTGGTCTTGCTCGTGCTGGATGGCCTTGGCCAGCAACCCGCCGCAGCGGAAATGCACCG
>JBBIJZ010000001.1:100933-112845 GCA_037445715.1 Verrucomicrobiales bacterium
TCGAGCAGGTCGGCGGCGAAGCGCCGGATTTCCTCGGTCACTTCGGCAACCGGCGCCCCGGGCTGACGCAGCGCCGGATGGCCGTACTTGACGATTTCCAGCACCATGGCGGCTCAGTAGGCAATGGCCGGGTCGCGCAGAGTGGCGACCAACTCGGGCACGCCCGGGCTGCGGGCGGTGCGCACGTAGTAGCCGCTGGTGGTCACGCCCACGAGCAGGGCGTCCAGGTCGTCCAGGCCCAGGAGCCGGCCCAGGCAGAAGCCGGAGTTGAAGTGGTCGCCGGCACCGGTGGTGATCTTGGGCGTGGCGGTGACGGGGCCGGGGGTGAGGGCCAGGCCCTGTGCCGAGACGGCCAGGGCGTAGGAGACCGGGTGGACCACCAGCGTGTGCACGCGCAGGCGCTGGTAAATCTCGCGGGCCAGTTCGCCGAGCGCCTCGGGCGTGGGCGCGGGGCGGTCAATGCCCAGGGCCTTGCGGGCCACCTCGTGGGCCTCCTTTTCGTTGAGGCCGAGGATGACATCGAACCAGCGGCCGAAGCCGCCGATCAACTCGAGGGCGGCGCGCAGGTCGGCGTCTTCGCGCTTCTCGGGGTCGGCCAGGTCCACGAACAGCGGCCGGCGGGGACCGTTGAGCCCGGGGCAAATCTCCGCCTGGAGCCGCTGCCAGACCTCGCTCATGTAGGGGAGCATGGTCCAGTTGACAAAGCCCACCAGGTCGGCGGTGGCAAGCTGGTGCCGGAGCTTGTCCAGGCCGAAGCGGTCGCGGAGGTTGGCCCAGTTCATTTCCTTGAGGGATTGGTGTTTGCCGAGCATGACCTTGCCGTCCTCGAACTCGACGGCGTAGGTGTAGCCGGGCTCGGCGATCGAGTGGACTTCCGCGCGGCGGGTGAACTCCTTGAAGACCTCGTGAATGGTCGGGTAGCCCAGCACGCCGAGGTAGGTCACGCGCAGGCCGAAGCGGGCCAGGGCATTGGCCATGATGGGGCCGTTGCCGCCCAGCTTCATCATCTGGCTGACCAGTTCGATGTTGGTGCTGTGGCCGGCAGCGCGGCGGATGCGTTCGGCCCACTGCTCCATGCGGGGCAGGCGGGTCCATTCCTCGGCGTTTTTGCGCGTGTCCACCACGTGCAGGATGTCGTCCACGAAGCCGTCCAGGCCGAGGAAGGCGCGCAGTGCGGGCACGCGGGCGGCGGTGGCTTCGAGCCGTTGGGCGCAGGAGTGGCGTTGTTCCAGGGTGATCGTCATGGGCATTTTCAAAAAACGGGTGAGCGGGGGTCAATCGCTGCGGGCGCCGAGCAGCTCCAGCAGGCGTTCGAGTTCCTCGTCGCTGAAGAAGTGAATTTCCACGGCGCCGCGCCCCTGGCGGTAGCGCAGGGTGACCTTGGCCCCGAAACGGGTCTGGAGGCGGTTTTCGAGGTCGGCCAGGTGCACGTCGCGCGTCGCGGCCTTGCCGCGGCGGGGTCGGACGGTGGCGTCGGTGACGGTGGCCCCGGCCAGCAGGCGGTTCACCAGTTCCTCGGTCTGCCGCACGTTCAGGCCGTCGCGCAGCACCAGGCTGGCGGCGAGCTGTTGCTGCGCGGGGGCATCGAGCGCCAAAATGGCCTTGGCGTGGCCGGCGGAGAGCTGGCCCTTGCGGACCAGGGCCTGGACCTCCTCGGGCAGTTTGAGCAGGCGCAGGGCGTTGGCCACGGCCACGCGGCTTTTGCCGACCTTGGCGGCGGCGTCCTCCTGCCGCAGATGAAACTGCTCGATCAACTGCCGGAACCCCAGCGCTTCTTCGATGGGGTTGAGGTTTTCGCGCTGGAGATTTTCGATGAGGGCCAGCTCGAGCGCCTCGGTGTCGGTGACCTCGCGCTCGATCACCGGCACGGTGGCCAGGCCGGCCCGTTGGGCGGCGCGCCAGCGGCGTTCCCCGGCGATCAGCTCCCAGCCCTCGCCCCGACGCCGCACGACCAGCGGTTGGAGGACGCCCTGCGCGCGGATGGATTCGGTCAACTCCGCCAGCGCCTCGTCCGTGAAGTCCTTCCGCGGTTGAAAGGGGTTGGGGGAAATGCGGTCCACGGCCACCTGTTGGACGCGCTCGCGCGGATCGGCGGGAACCGGTCCACCGGGCGGGGTGGCCGGCGCAGCGGCGGGGGCGGCCGGCGCGGCGGCAGTGGTCCCGCCCAGCAAGGCCCCCAAGCCACGACCCAGGGCCGGCTTGGACATGAGGCGGCGCAGTTTCCCGAAGCGCACTCCCCTTGTCAATTCTGCGACCGGTCTGCCGGGCGCCCGGTCGTGTTCGTGAATTGTCGTCGGTGGGCGGACCTGCCCGTGGCGGCGGTTGCCGGAGGCGGCGCCGGCTGGCAGACTGCGCTCACCGATACATCCCTGAACTCACTTTTCTGACCCGAGACCATGAGTGCAAATACCTCCGGCTTGTTCGGCGTGGTCGAAGGCTTTTACGGCCGTCCGTGGTCGGCGCCGCAGCGGCGGCAACTGTTTGGCTGGCTGCGGGCCAACGGTCTCAACGCCTACCTGTACGCGCCCAAGGACGACGCCAAACACCGCGCCGTCTGGCGCGAGCGCTACGACCGCCGCGAGGCCGCCGAACTGGCCGCGTTGGTGCGCGAGTGTCGTCGCCACGGCGTGCGGTTCATCTACGCGATTTCCCCCGGGCTGGACCTGCAGTACACCGCGCCGGCCGACCTCGAGGCCCTCCGCGCCAAGCTCCGGCAGGTTCACGGCTTGGGCGTGCGGGACTTCGCGGTGCTCTTCGATGACATCAACCCCGAATTGAGCCCCGCCGATAAAAGCCGTTTCGGCACCCCGGCGGCGGCGCAGGCCCATGTGGCCAACACCGTGCTGGGCTGGGTGCGGGCCTGGACGCGCGGTGGCGGGCGGCTCCTGTTTTGCCCCACCGAGTACTGCGGCCGTTTCGCGCAACCCAATGTGGCCGAATCGCCCTACCTGCGCACGCTGGGGGAGCAGTTGGCGCCGGAGATCGCGGTGCTCTGGACCGGGCCCGAGATCATATCGGAGGTCATTCCGGTGGATTCGATCCGCGAACTGCAACGGGTGCTCCACCGCCGGCCCATGCTCTGGGACAACCTGCACGCCAACGACTACGACATGCGCCGGCTTTACCTGGGGCCGTACGCGGGGCGCTCGGGCGAACTGCTGGGCGAAATCTCGGGCATCCTCCAGAACCCCAACTGCCAGTTCGAGGCGAACTTCATCCCGGTGCGCACGCTGGGGGCGTATGTGCGGCTGGGCATGGGTTATGTGCCCGCCGCCGCTTACCAGGAGGCGCTGCTGGCCTGGCTGCCGCAGTTCAAGAGCCGCGGCCGGCGCGATTTTACCCTCGAAGACCTGCGCCTGGCGGCCGACATTTTCCACCTGCCCACCGAGCACGGCGGGCTGGCCCGGCGCTACCTGGCCGACCTGCGCGTCATCTTGCGCACCCCGCCCAACGCCTGGGGCGAAGTGGCCGTGCGCGTCGAGCAAATCACCCGGCAGATCATGGCCATTTACGAAAAGGTGACCGAACTGGTCGACCGCCCCCTGGCCTACGCGCTCTACAACCACTTCTGGGAGATCAAGGAAAACGCCGGTCTGGTGGCCGAATGGACCCGCTGGCGGATGGAAAACCCGGTCGCGCGCGAGCCCTTTGCCTCGCCCGGCTTTCGCCCGCGGATTTACCGCGGCGGCTTCACCGCGGAATTGGAGCGGCTCTTGCCGATGGACGAAACGGGCCGGTTCCATCCGGCCGCGTGAAGGGGGCGGAGAGGCGGAGGCGCGGCGCCGACGTCCGGTCCGGGCGTCCGCGACGGGGGTGCCTTCAGACCCGGCTTGCCAGCGCGCGCTGGATGGCCTCCATCAGCCGGTCCGCGTCGTAGGGTTTCTCGAGGTAGTCCACCGGCTCCAGTTTCAAGGCCTCTTCCCGCAGGCCGGGCTGGCGGCTGGCGGTCAGGAAGATGATGGGCGTCAACTTGGGCACGAGGGTCTGAATGCGTTCGGCCACCTTCAACCCGCTGCCGGCCGGCAGGCCGATGTCCAACAGGACCAGGTCAGGGTGTTGGCGCACTGCCATGTCCAGTCCGCTCAGGGCGTCGCCAGCCATGAGGACCTCCAGCCCGGCCGCGCGCAGGCGTGCGGCCAGGGCCTTGGCGATGTTCCGGTCGTCTTCCACAACCAGGACCTTGCCGGTCAAAGACGGCTGCGTGGTCGGGGGTGCCGGTGCGGTTGCCGGGGGGGAGGCGACGGGGGGAGGGCGGGGCAGGGGCGGTGCGGTGCGGGGCGGACTCGAAGCCGGGTTGGCGAGCCTCGACAACGCCGGGGGTGCTCCATCGTTCAAGGGGGCCGCACTCCCCGGGGCTGCTGCACTGGCCAGGAGCGGGTTCCCGGTGGTTTCCGGGGTCGGAACGAAAGGCGGCAAACCCAACAGGTCATGGACCACCGGCAGCAGATTTTGGGCGGAGACGGGTTTGTGCACCACCGCCCGGGCGCGCAGGACCCGGGCCGTTTCCTGCACCCACGCTTCCGGGCTGGCACTCAACAGCAGCAGGGGAATTTCCGGGGCTTGCTCGCGCAGGTGCTGCGCCAGGCTGAAGCCGAACCAGTCCGGCGGTTCGGCCGCGGCCACCACCAGGTCGGGCCGGGTGTCCAGGGCCGTTTGCAGGGCTTCGGCCCGGGCCGCATTGAGCCGCTCCACGCCGGCAAACTGCAGATGGGCGTTGAGCAACGAGCTCACCGCCGGGTCGGGGTCGGCCAACAGAATCAGTTTCATGACGCGTCCCGCGCCGCCAGGCCGGGGGTGTTCCGACCGGGGCGCTTCCCGGGTTATTGGAGCAACGTGCGAATGGTGTTGAGCAAAATTTGCGGCCGGTAGGGTTTTTCCACCACGGCAAACGGCGCCAGCGACGCCAGCCGGGCGAGCAATTCCTCGCGGGCGTAGCCCGAGCTGATGATCACCGGCAGGTCCGAGCAATGCCGGCGGATTTCGCGCAGGGTTTGCTCGCCGTCCAGTCCCGGCATCACCAGGTCCAGGATGACCAGGTTCGGGCGTTGGAGGTGCAGGAGTTCAAGGGCCCGGGTGCCGCTGTCGGCTGATTTGACCCGGAACCCTTCCTGCACCAGGAAATCGCAGAGAAATCCGCGAATGGCCGGGTCGTCATCCACCACCATGATTTCCCGGACGGCCGGCGAGGGCTCGAGCGGCAGCGTGAACACAAAGTTGCTGCCGCCGCCCGGCTCGCTCTCCACCCAGATGCGGCCGCCGTGGAGTTTGACCAGTTCCCGGCAAATGTACAAACCCAGGCCCAGTCCGGTGCGCGCGGCGCCGCTGGTGCCGGGCGGGTCCAGTTGGTGCAGCCGCTCGAAAATCCGCTCCCGATGCTCGGGCGGGATGCCGGGGCCGGTGTCGCTGACGCTGACCCGCAGTTCGCGGGGCTGGTCCGGATGACGACCGGCGTGCAGTCGCACCTGGCCGCCGACCGGGGTGAACTTGAGCGCGTTGCCGACCAGGTTGGTCAACACCTGCACGATGCGCTGGCCGTCCACCAGCGCCGGTGGCAGGTCCGGTTCACAGGACCAGGACAACTGGATTTGGCGGCGGGTGGCCTCGGGGCGCATGAGCTCGGCCACTTTCTCCAGCAATTCGGCCAGTGCCACGGGCTGGCGCACGATGGTCATTTTGCCGGTTTCCAGGCGCGTGACGTCCAGCAGGTCGTTCACGTGCAGCCGCAACTGGTCGCAACTGTCCCGGGCGATCTCGAGGTAGTCGCGCTGGGCCGGCGTGAGCGGGCCGGCCAGACCGTCGAGCACCAGGCAAATGAACTCGCGCGCGGCGGCCAGGGGCGTTTTCAACTCGTGGGACAGGGTGTGGTAGAAAAGCTCGATCTCCGCGTTGCGGTCGGCCAACTGGCGGATGGTCTGCTTGTATTTGTCGTTGGCCAGCCGCAACTGTTCTTCGTTCCGTTTGCGGTGTGTGATGTCCCGCAGAAAGACCAGTCGGGCCGGTTGTTCTTCCCACTGCCCCACCACCATGCGGCATTCCACGGTGAGCGTCTGGCCGGTCCCGTGGCTCAGGGGGAATTCCCGCGTTTGTCCGGGACGCAGGTCGGCGGGCAGCGATTCCACCCGCAACTCGTGCCCGGTCGCCTGCCACAGGGCCCGGGCGGCCGCGTTGGCATAGAGCAGGCGCCCGGCGCCGTCGCTCACCACCAGCCCGTCCGGAAACCGGTCCAGGACCGCTTGAAAACCGGCCCGAAGCTTGCGCGTGCTCTCCTGGGCGTGATGCCAGACCGCCGCCAGATGCAAGGCCAGCGCCCGAACCGGCGGGTCGGAGGAGTCGGGCAACCACCAGGTCCGCACCCCGCACGCCCGGGCCAGCGGGGCCCGTTCGGCATGGCTTGAATCCACCAGGGCAACCACCGCGCCGTCGGCCGTTCGCGCCTGCAACTGGCGCAGACCATCCGCCTCCGCCGGCATCCCGTTGGCCCAGTCCACCAGCACCACGTCGTAGGCCCGGCGTTGCAGGCGCTCTTCCGCCTCCGGGAGCGACCGCACCCAGTCCCACGCCAGGGGTGGCGCGTCCTCCCGGCAACCGGGCGTTTCTGGCGGTAAGCCGGCCGGCAGGCCCGGCCCTACCCCCAAAACTTCGACGGGTGTTTTCACGGTGGAATCCCCAACCCGGGCCGACACAAAACCCGTGGCCGGCGCGGGCCCAAAAGTCTTGAGAGACGTTTGAGCAAACCCCGTGCCTTGCGGGCCCGCGGGACTGGCGGGGGCTTGTCCCTTGCGGATGCGCCCTTTCAATTCGTGCGGCCCTGGCGGGTTATTTGCCACGGATGTCCAGGGCCTGGACACCGACCGTCGCAAAGGCAGTCACGGCCGGGCCACGCCGGGAGCGGCGGGCTCCACGAAATCCACGAAAAACTCGCCTTGTCTGCCGGGCCCCTTAAGCTGCGGGCGTTCCTGCCCTGCCGACCGCAAACCCGGGGCCACCGGGGCGTCACGTGGCGCCCGACCCCGCTTCCCGGCCCGGCGGGTCGGCACATGCATCACCATGAAAAAAAACCGCCTCAACGGATTCCTGCTCGGACTGACCACCCTGCTCCTGACCGGGCTCGGCCCTGGGACAACGCTGCTGGCTGCCACCCAAACCGTGGCCGTGGTGGTGCGAGACGGCACCCGGCTGGCCTCAGACCTGTACCTGCCCGAAGGCGCCGGCCCCTGGCCCACCATCCTCATCCGCACACCCTACAACAAGGCCGCCGCCGCGGGGATCGGTGCGGACGGCGCGCGGCGCGGTTACGCGGTCGTGGTCCAGGACTGCCGCGGCCGTTTTGCCTCCGAGGGCGAGAACCTTCCCTTCCACCGCGACCACGAAGACGGCCCGGACACCCTGCGGTGGGTGCTGGCCCAGCCCTGGTGCAACGGCCGCGTGGGCACCTGGGGCGGCTCGGCCGTGGCCATCACCCAGCTCCTGATGGTCGGGCGCGACGCGCCCCAACCCCTTTGCCAGCATCTGACCGTGGGCGAACCCAACCTCTACGCCGGCATGTACCCCGGCGGCGTCTTCAAAAAGGCCATGATCGAAGACTGGTTGCGGCTGGCCCAGTGGGGCACCAACGCCCTGGCCGCCTGGGTGGCCCATCCCACCTACGACGCCTACTGGCAGGAGCGCGACCTCACCCCGCGCTACCCGCAGGTTGCCACCGCCGCCGTCCACCTGGGCGGCTGGTACGACATCTTCGCCCAGGGTACCCTCAACTCCTTCGTGGGCTACCAAACCCGGGGCGGCCCGGCGGCGCGCGGGCGCCAGAAACTGATCATGGGCCCCTGGACCCACGGCGTGCTCCAAAACAAGGCCGGCGACCTGACCTTCCCCGAAAATGCCAAACACCCGCCCGGCGACGTGCACGACCCCTGGAAATGGTTCGACTTCCATCTCAAGGGCGCGACCAACGGCTTCGACCGCCTGCCCGCCGTGACCTACTACGTCATGGGTGACGTCCGCGACCCGGCCGCGCCCGGCAACGTCTGGCGCGCCGCCGCGCAATGGCCGCCGGTACCCACGCGGGACACCCCGTGGTTCCTGCACGCCGACCGGCGCCTGGCTCCGGAAAAGCCCGCGGCGTCCCGCGCGGCCCTGAGCTACCTCTACGACCCGGCCGATCCGGTGCCCACCCTCGGCGGTTACCAACTCACCATTCCCGCCGGCCCCAAGGACCAACGGCCCATCGAAGCGCGCCCGGACGTGCTGGTCTTCACCAGCGCCCCGCTCGCCGAACCGCTCGAGGTCACCGGCCGGGTCCGCGCTCGGCTCTGGATCAGCAGTGACGCACCGGACACGGACTTTTTCGTGCGCCTGTGCGACGTGTACCCCGACGGCCGCTCGATCAACGTATGCGAAGGCCAGCTCCGGTCCCGCTTCCGCGAGGGGGTTGACCGCGAAGTCCCGCTGCGCCCCGACCAGGTCTATCCGCTGGACGTGGACCTCTGGTCCACCAGCATCGTGTTCAACCGCGGTCACCGGCTGCGCGTCCACGTCACCTCGAGCAGCGCGCCCGGCTACGATCCCAACCCGAACACCGGCGACGGCTTCCGCGCCCGCGACTACCGGCGGGTGGCGCGCAACGTGGTTTACCTCGACCGCCGGCGGCCGTCGCACGTGCTGTTGCCCGTGGTCGTTCAACCCGTTTCTCGCGGCAGCGGAGTAGCCACACCGGCTCGGCCCGTCGGGAAACGCCCGGGCCCGGCCGACTAGGCCGCACGGGCGCATCCCCGGCACACGGTCTCGCGGCGCCATGCAGCTTACCCGGCAGATGACGCGCGCGGCGTTCCTCCGACGCCCCGGCCGGGCCCGAGCAGGGAGACTCCTGGGACCGGCGGCGGGTCTCGCCTCGTGTCTCCTGCTCGCGCAAGCCGCTGAGCCGGTGTCTTCCCCGGTGTTGGCCCGCGCGCTGACCGTGCCCGCCAGTGCACGGGCCGGCTTTTCGCGGCTGGACCCGGCCCACACCGGTCTGACTTTTTCCAACGTGCTCAGCGACGCCCGCGCGGCCGAAAACCAGATTCGCCTCAACGGCTCCGGTGTCGCCGCCGGGGACGTGGATGGTGACGGCCTCTGCGACCTGTACTTCTGCGGCCTGGAAAACGACAACGCCCTGTTTCGCAACCTCGGCGGCTGGCGCTTCGAGGACATCACCGCCCGCGCCGGCGTGGCCTGTCCCGGCCTGTACAGCACCGGCGCCGTGCTGGCCGACGTGGACGGCGACGGCGACCTGGACCTGCTAGTGGGAAGCATCGGCGGCGGCGTGCGGCTCTTTTTCAACGACGGCTCCGGCCTCTTCAACGAAGCCTCCGACAGCGGCCTGGCGCGCCGGTTCTGCGTGACCACCCTGGCGCTGGCCGATGTGGACGGCGACGGCGACCTCGACCTGTACGTCTGCCATTACCGCACCACCACCGTCCGCTCGACCGGTCTCGAGATGCTCCGCGTGGGCGGCCGACGGATGCTCCGACCCGAGGACCGGGACGATTACGAACTGTTGCCCAGCGGTCGGCTCCTCGAGCACGGCGAGCCGGACCAGCTTTACCTGAACGACGGCCACGGCCGCTTCACCCCCGTCTCCTGGACCGACGGCACGTTCCGCCAGGCCGACGGCACGCCGCTCGCCCGCCCGCCCCGGGACTGGACCTTGAACGCCGCTTTCCGTGACCTCAACGGCGACGGCGCCCCGGACCTCTACGTGTGCGGCGATTTTCACTCCCCGGACCACCTGTGGTGGAACGACGGCCGCGGACGCTTCCGCGCCGCCGAGCCCCTCGCGCTGCGCCACACCAGCACTTTCTCGATGGCCGTGGACTTCGCCGATGTGGACCGCGACGGCCACGACGACTTGTTCGTGGCCGACATGCTCGGCACCGAGCACGCCCGGCGCCTCATGCAACGGGCCGGCAGCGATCCCCAGCCCGGCCGGCCCGGCCACTTCGACGACCGGCCCCAGTACGACCGCAGCGTGCTCCAGCGCAACCGCGGTGACGGCACCTTCGCCGACGTGGCTCCCTTCGCCGGCCTCGAGGCCAACGACTGGGCGTGGTCGGCCGTGTTCCTGGACGTGGACCTGGACGGCTACGAAGACCTGCTCTGCAACACCGGCCACGGCTTCGACACCCAGGACCTGGACGCGGACCTGCGCATCGCCGCCCTCGGGCCGATGCCGCGCGAAAAAGTGCCCGGTAAGCTCCTGCTTTACCCGCGTCTGCCCATGAATCGGTTGGCCTTTCGCAACCGCGGCGACCTCACCTTCGAGGAGGCGTCCGCCACGTGGGGCTTCCACCACCGCGGCGTCTCGCACGGCCTGACTCTGGCCGACCTGGACAACGACGGCGACCTGGACGTGGTCGCCAACGACCTCAACAGCCCGGCGGCGGTGTACCGCAACGAGACCGCGGCACCGCGGTTGGCGGTGCGCCTGCGCGGTCGGCCGCCCAACACCCAGGGCATCGGCGCGCGCCTCATCCTCCACGGCGGCGGACTGACGCAAAGCCAGGAGGTCATCGCCGGCGGCCGGTACCTGTCCGGTGCCGACCCGTTGCGGGTCTTTGCCGCGCGCGGAGCCGGCCCGTGGGCATTGGAAGTGCGCTGGCGCAGCGGCCGGTTGTCCCGGCTCTCGAACCTGACGGCCAACCACCTTTACGAAGTGGCCGAACCTGCGGAGCCGCCCTTGCCGGCCTCGCCGCCGCTCGCGTCGCCGCCCCCGTGGTTTGAAGACTTCACCGAGCGCCTGGGCCATCAGCACCACGAACCGCCGTTTGATGACTTCGCGGTGCAACCGCTTTCGCCGGCTCGGCTGAGCCAGGGCGGCCCCGGAGTGGCCTGGGGCGACCTCGACGGCGACGGCTGGGAGGACCTCGTCGTCGGCAGCGGCAAGGGCGGAACACTCGGCGTGTTTCTGAACGACTCCCGCGGCGGCTTCCACGCCCGCCCCGGCGGCCTGGGTCCCGCGGCGCCCGGAGATTACACCGGACTCGTGGTCTGGCCCGGGCCGGGCGGAGCGGTACGCATCCTCGCGGGCGTGGCCAGCGTGGAAGGCGCGGTGCCCGCGGCGGTGATGGCGCTCAACCTCGCCGACGGGACCTGGGCCCCGGCAGTGCCACCCACTACGGCCAGTCCGGGGCCGTTGGCCCTGGCGGACTACGACGGCGACGGGGTGCTGGACTTGTTCGTCGGCGGGCGCGCGGTGCCGGGGCGTTATCCCGAACCGGCGGACTCGGGGCTGTTCCGCCAGGTCAGCGGCCAGTGGCAGGCGGACCCTGTCAACAGCGCCGTCCTCCGGCGCGTGGGGCTGGTGAGCGGGGCGGTCTTCAGTGACGTGAATGGCGATGGCTGGCCCGACCTGTTGCTGGCCTGCGAATGGGGGCCGGTGCGGCTGTTCCTCAACCGGCACGGCCGTTTCGAGGAAGCCACCGCGGCGTGGGGACTCGCCCGGTGGACGGGCCGTTGGACCGCGGTGAACACGGGTGATTTCGACGGCGACGGTCGGCTCGACCTGGTGGCCGCCAACCGGGGTTTGAACGACCCGGCGCGCGCCCGGCCCGATCAGCCGCTGCGGCTGTACTACGGCGATTTCGACGGCAGCGGCACGCTGGACATCCTGGCTGCTTACCACGATCCCCGCACGAATCGCGAAGTGCCGTGGCAGGATCTGGCGACGCTGGGCACCGCCCTGCCAATGCTGCGGGCGCGGTTTCCCACCTTCGCCTCCTTTGGCTCGGCGACCGCGAGCGAGGTCTTGAGGGCGGCGCAGGCGCAAGCTTCCCGCGTCGAGGCCGGTCACCTGGCGCACACGCTTTTCCTGAATCGCGGTGATCACTTCGAGGCGCGGCCCTTGCCGGCCGAGGCTCAGTGGGCCCCGGCCTTCGGCC
>JBBIJZ010000002.1:0-25958 GCA_037445715.1 Verrucomicrobiales bacterium
GCCGCGGCCGCGCCCCGCCGGGCCGTGCGCTGGGTCCGGCCCGGGCAATGCCATCTCACGCTGCGGTTCCTGGGCAACGTTCCGCCGGACCGGTTGCCCGAGCTCGAACGGCGACTGACCGGAGCGGCGGCCGAAAGCCCCGCCTTTTCGCTGGCGCTGGGCGGCCCGGGCGCGTTTCCCAGCGCGGCCGCGCCGCGCGTGCTCTGGGTGGGGCTGCGGGGAGACCTCGAGGCGTTGGCGGCGTTGGCCCGTCGGGTGGACGCCGCCGCCGCGGACCTGGGCGACCACCGGGAGGAGAGGGAGTTCCACCCGCACCTCACGCTGGGGCGCGTGGCGGACCGGGACGCGCGCGTAACTCGGGCGCTGGCGGAACGGCTGGCTCGCACCCCGGCCCCGCCGCCCGCGGAATGGCCGGTGCGCGCGTTCCAACTCTTCCGCAGCGACCTGCGGCCCGAAGGCCCGGTGTACTCGGTGCTGGCGCGTTTCGCGCTCCGACCGGCGGCTTGATTTTCCCGGGCCAGCCGTCTTCCTTGAACGGCCTTTGCCGTCGAAACCGGCCATGTTTGCCTCGAGGAACTCCACTGCGGCCCCCGCCGCCCCGGCGGCGTCCACGCTCCCGGGCGGCGCGGTGAGCTGGGAACCGCGGGTGCGGCACCTGTACGTGCACGTGCCCTTTTGCGCGCACAAGTGCGAGTACTGCGCGTTTTACTCCGAGGTGCCGCGCGGGGACGGGCTTCTGGACCGCTACGTGGCGGCCCTGTGCCGGGAGCTGGAACTGGTGGCGGCGGACGTCCGCCCGCGCACGATTTTCTTCGGCGGCGGTACCCCCACCCTGTTGCCGTGGCGGGCGTGGGAGCGGGTGCTGCGGCAGATGGAGCGGTTGAACCTGCTGGGCGCGGCGGAATTCACCCTCGAGGCCAACCCCGCCACGGTCTCCGCGGACAAGGCCCGGCTGTTCCGCGACTTCGGCGCCAACCGCATCTCGCTGGGCGTGCAGTCGCTGGATGAGGCCCTGCTCGAACGGCTGGGCCGCATTCACAATCGCCGGCAGGTCTTTGACTCCTGGGCAACGCTGCGCGCCGCCGGGTTCACGAACCTGAACCTGGACCTGATGTTCGCCATCCCCGGCCAGACGCTGGCGATGTGGCGGGCCACGCTGCGCGAGGCGCTGGGGCTGGGCAGCGAACACCTCTCGGGCTACGAGGTCATTTACGAGGAGGACACCCCGCTCTTTGCCCAGCTCCGCGCGGGGCGGTTCGACGTGGACGAAGACCTGGCCTGTGCCCTGTACGAGGAGCTGGTCGAGACCGCCGCCGGCGCGGGCTACCGCCAGTACGAGGTGGCCAACTTCGCCCGCCACACCGGCCCGCCCGGCGCGGCGGTGCCGGACCATGCCTGCCTGCACAACCTGAATTACTGGCGCGGCGGCTCGTTCTACGGGCTGGGGCCGAGCGCCACCGGCTACGTGCGCGGCGTGCGCACCCGCAATCCGGCCAACACGCCGCGGTACTGCGCCGCGCTCGAGCAGGGCCGGCGGGAGGTGGAATTCCGGGAGGCCCTTTCGCCGCTGGCGCGGGCCGGCGAGGCGGCGGCCTTCGGCCTGCGCCTGGTGGCCGGCTGGCCGTACGCCGACTTCGAGCGGCTCACGGGGTACGACCTGCGCCGCGAATGGGCGGAAGACCTGGCCTGGCTGGAGGCGCGCGGGTGGGGGGAACGCACGGCGGAGGGCTTCCGGCTCACGCGCCGGGGCTTGCGTTTTGCCGATCAGGCGGCGGAGCGGATGTTGCGGCCGGACGCACCGGGGCGGGGCGGATTTGACAGGGCCGCCGAACCGACCCACTTTGTGCGCCAATGACCCGCCATCATTGCGGGCAAGAAATCCGCCGCCACATCGGTGGACGGCGGAGACAGCGACAACAACAACACCGCAACGCTCCGATGAAACATCTGTTCCAACCCCTCCTGAGCCTGGGCGTGGCCACCGTGCTGCCCGCCCTGACCCTGGCCGGTGACAAGGACAACAATCCGGCCGGCACCGCCAAGACCGATGCCTGTTGCGCCGCCGACAAAGCGGCCACCTGCCCGGTGTCCGGGGCCACGACCCAGTTGACCCCCAGCGCCGACGGGCTCATCCACGCGCAGTTCAAGGTCGCCGGCATGAGCTGCGCCGCCTGCGAAACCAAGGTGACCAAGGCCCTCAACGCCATCGAGGGGGTCAAGGAAGCCTCCGCCTGCGCCGACTCCAAGCTGGCCAAGGTCAGCTACAATCCCAAGAAGGCCAAGGACCGTGACCTCGCCGCCGCCATCCGCCAGGCCGGCTTCCAGGTCCAGGCCGAGACCGTGGCCCTGAAGGTGGACGGCATGAGCTGCGCCGCCTGCTCGGACAAGGTCGCCAAGAAGCTCGCCGCCCTCAAGGGCGTCAGCGAACAGAAGGTCTGCCACGAGGCCAAACAGGCCGTGGTCACCTTCGACCCCGAAAAGGTCTCGACCAAGGACATCCTGGCCGCGATTGATGCGACCGGGTTCAAGGTCGTGCAGTAATCTCTTGTTTGCGGCCACCGCGTTTGAACGCGGATCCCGGGCCGGCGTTCCACGCCGGCCTTTTTTGTCGGGCCCCCCTGACCGGCGTTTGCATGAACCCCGGCCTTCCCGGGCTTCACCGGCTTCGCGCCATTGCCGGGCGCCGTCAGACACAAGGTGTCGCGACCGCGCCTTGGCAGCCCGGGGGTCTCCGCCTACGCTCGGCCCATGGCGGCCACCTCCAACCCGACGCGTTTGGTCCTCATCACCGGCGTCAGCCGCGGTCTGGGCCGCGCGCTGGCCGGGGAGTTCATCCGGCTCGGCCACACGGTGGCGGGTTGCGCCCGCAACGCGGCGGCCCTGGCCGGGTTGTCCCGTCAGTACGGCCCGCCGCACGAGTTTGCCGTCGTGGACGTGGCCGATGACACCGCGGTGCGGGCCTGGGCCGCGCGGGTGCTCGACCGGCTCGGCCCGCCGGACCTGCTGCTGAACAACGCCGCGCTCATCCACCGCAACGCCCCGCTCTGGGAGGTGCCGGCGGCGGAGTTTGACCGGGTGGTGGCCGTGAATCTCAAGGGCGTGGCGAATGTGATCCGGCATTTCGTGCCGGCCATGATCCGGCGCGGGCGGGGCGTCATCGTGAATGTCAGTTCCGGCTGGGGCCGCTCGACCGATGCGGAGGTGGCGCCGTACTGCGCCACCAAGTGGGCCATCGAGGGCCTGACGCAGGCGCTGGCGCAGGAATTGCCCGCGGGGCTGGCCGCGGTACCGCTGAATCCCGGCATCATTGACACGGACATGTTGCGCAGTTGCTTCGGCGCCGCGGCCGCCGGCTATCCCACCCCGGAGGCCTGGGCCCGGCGCGCCGCGCCGTTTCTGCTGGACCTGGGGCCCCAGGACAACGGGCAGCCGCTCACCGCGCCCTGAGCGACCTGCCCGCCGACGATACCCCTGCCCTGCCCGTACCTCGTGCCTTTCTCGCGGGTGCGGTGGGCCAGGGCCGGTGGTCCGGGCCCGCAGGTTCGTTGAACCGGACGTTGACACCGGAGGGCGACGCCCCTAGCCTTGGGCGGGTCAGAGCTTAACATCCTGTTACCATGCTTCTGCGCATCAGCTTGATCGTCGCCATCGTGGCCGGCATTGCCACTTTTGTCGTCAGCCACGTGCAGGTCGGAGGCCGCATCCGCGGGCTGGAGACCGACCTGGCCAGCACCCAGGCCCAGTTGGCCGCCTCGCAGGAGGCCGAGGCCAAAGCCCAGGCCGAAGCCAAACAGGAAAAGACCCGGGCCGACAACCTGGACCGCGAACTGGCCCAGACCCGGGAGTTGCTCGAGGCCCAGACCGCCCGGGCCAACACCCAGCAGGCCCGCGCCGACCGCAACGAGGCCGAGTTGGAAAAGACCCGCACCGACCTGACCGAGGCCAACCGCAACCTGGCCGCCTGGCGGGCCCTGGGCATCCCGGTCGAGCTGGTGCGCGAACGGCTCGACCAGTTGGTCCGCGCCCGTGAGGAGATCAAAACCCTCACCGCCGAAAACCGGATTTTATTTGCCAAGCTCACCCAGACCGAGAACCGGCTGCGGGTCTATGAGGGCGACAAGGAAACCCCGCCGGAAATGCAGTTGACCCGGCACGGCAAGGTGCTGGCGGTGGATACCCAGTGGGATTTCGTGGTCCTGGACCTCGGCCGCAACGACGGCGCCGTCGAGCGGGGCGAACTGCTTGTCAACCGCGACGGCAAGCTCGTGGCCAAGGTGCGCCTGACCAAGGTCGAGGACACGCGCAGCGTGGCCAACATCCTGCCCGAATGGAAACAGGCCGAGGTGCAGGTGGGCGATCAGGTGCTTCGGTAAAATGAGCGGCCGTTGGACGAACTTCCCCGCCTGGCCGGTGCTGCTGGCGGCGCTCCTGCTGGCGCTGGGCGTCGGTTGTGCCTCTACCCGGGACGCCGACAACCTGTCCGAACGCCCTTGGAATGCCCCCCGGAGTTGGGAACACGGCCTGCCGGCGGGCATGTTCGAAGGCCGCTAAATCTTCCCTGCCCCGCTTCGGGACGCGGCACCGGTGCTCACCGGAAAACTCGGGCAGTCCCTCCGGAGATTCCACGGCCGCCCTGCGCAGTTGTGCGGGGCAGTATCCCGCCGCCGTCTTGCTGCGGGGCGGTCGGTTGTCGCCCGCTGCTTCGCGTCTCAGCCCGGGAGGAACTCACGCGGGTCGGTGATGTGGCCGGTGAGGGCGCTGGCGGCGACGGTGACCGGGGAGGCCAGGAAGACCTGCGATTCCTTGTGGCCCATGCGACCGGGGAAATTGCGGTTGGTGGCGCTGATGCACTTGATCCCCGGCTGGTTGATGCGGCCGAAAGTGTCCACCGGTCCGCCCAGGCACGCCGCGCAGCCGGCGTTCTCGGTCAGGCGCACCCCGGCGTCGCGCAGGATTTCCCACACGGTTTTTTCGCCCCAGCGGGTGGTCTGGAGGTCGCGCACGATCTCGGGGGTCGCCGGCACGCCGAAGGTGTCAATTTTCACGCGACGGCCCTGAACCACGCGGGCGAACTCGATGAAATCGCTGGTCTTGCCGCCGGTGCAGGAGCCGATGTAGGCGCGGTCCAGCTGGATGTGCCCGAGTTCCCTGGCCCGCTGGCGCCGGGCGGGGTCCGGATGGCAGGCCACGGTGGGCTCCAACCGGTCCAGCTCGATCACCAGTTCATACACGAACTTCTGGTCGCGGTCCGGCTCGACCGGTTCGTACTCGCGCTTGGTGCCGTTGAGCCGGGTGCGGGCCTCGACATATTCGGCGGTGCGGGTGTCGAAGGGGAAGATGCCGTTTTTGGCGCCGGCCTCGATGGCCATGTTGGCGATGGTCATGCGGTCGTCCATCGAGAGGCAGGCCACGCCGGGGCCGTCGAACTGCATGGCCCGGTAGGTGGCACCGTCGAAGCCGATTTCGCCGATGATGTGGAGGATGAGGTCCTTGGCCATCACGCCGGGCGGCAGCCGGCCCTCGAGGCGGAAGTGCATCGTCTCGGGCACCTTCAACAGCAGCTTGCCGGTGCCCATCACGAAGCCGGCGTCGGTGTTGCCGATGCCGGTGGCAAACTCGTTGAACGCGCCCGCGGTGCAGGTGTGCGAATCGGTGCCGAAGAGCACCTCCCCGGGCCGGGTGTGCCCCTTTTGCGGCAGGGCGCTGTGGCAGACGCCGGCGTAGCGGGAGCCGTACTGCCGGACCAGCTCGCCGCGGGCCGGGTCGAAGCGCCAGGTCCCGGCCGGGTCGTCAATCACGTCGTAGAAGTACACGATGCCCTGCTCGCGCACGAACTCGCGCAGCAGGTTGACGTTGCGGTTCGAGTTCGAGTCCGCGGTGAAAATGTAGTGGTCCGGGATGATGACCACCTTGTGGCGGTCCCACACACGGGCGTTGGGGCCGAACTCGCGCTTGAACACCCCGATGGTGCCCGGGCCGCACACGTCATGGGTCATCAGGATGTCCGCGTTCACCCAGACATTGTCCCCGGCCTGCACCCGGGCCTTGCCGGCGGCGCGGGCCAGAATTTTTTCCGTCAGCGTCATAAAGCGCGCCCAAGCTAGCGGAGGCCGCAGCCGGCGGCAACCCACGTCGGCCGCGGCGTCCCCGGGTTGACCGGGGCGGCTTCGCGCTTGCCGCGGCGGGTGGGCGTTGCCACTTTCGCCGCGCCGGCGGCGGGTTCGCCCCGGACCAAACGTCGTGATGAGTGAGCTGCCCTGGTACGTGGCGCACACGCGCCCGCGCTGCGAAAAAAAGCTGGTCGAGTACTGCACCCGGGAGGGGTTTTCCACCACCCTCCCGCTGTACCGCAGCGTGAAGAAATACCGGGGCAAGCAGGTGGTGTTCCTCAAGCCGCTGTTCCCCGGCTACGTGTTCCTGAAACTCGAACCCCACCAGCGCCAGAAGGTGTACCAGAGCGATTACGTGGCCAACCTGCTGGACGTGCCGGATCAGGCGGAGTTCGATCGTCAGTTGCGGGACATCCTTTTCGCGCTCGAACAGCAGGTCGAGGTGCGGCTGGCGCCCGCCATCGGTCCGGGGATGCGGGTACGCATCAAATCCGGCCCGCTACAGGGGATGGAGGGCTGGGTGGAAGCCCGCAAGGGCATGGTCGAAGTGCTGCTGCGGCTGGACTTCATCGGCCAGGCCGCCGCGGTGCGGCTGGACGCGACGGACCTGGAGCCGGCGTAAGCCCCGCGGTGGCGCCACCGGCCGCGCCGCTGCGCGCCCGCGGCGACACTTCCGCCCCGGCCATGCCTCAATCCAACCCCAGCAGGCGGCGGCCTTCGGCGGAGATCATCGAAGGATGCCAGGGCGGGTCCCACACCACCTCGACCGCCGCTTCCCGCACGCCGGGCAGGGTCAGGATTTTCTCACGGGCGTCCTGGGCGATGACCGGGCCCATGCCGCAACCGGGCGCGGTCAGGGTCATCGTCACCTCCACGCGGCTGCCGCCGGCGGGCAGCGCGGCCAGGCGCAGGTCGTAAATCAGGCCCAGGTCCACGATGTTCACGGGGATTTCCGGGTCGTAGCAGGTGCGCAACACGGCCCAGACCTGGTCCTCGGTCAGCGCGCCGGCGGTCTCGGGCGCGGCGGGCGCGACGGCCCCGGCCGGGGTGGGGACTTCCCGGCCCAGGGCGTCGGCGTCGCGGCCGGCGATTTGAAACAGCCCGCCCAGCGCGCGCACGGTGAACGTGCCGCCGAGGTCCTGGGTCAACTCGACGGCGGTCCCGGCGGGCAGCACCACCACGTTGCCGGCGGGGATTTGCACGGCGGGGCAGTCGCGGGTCAGTTCAAGGGCAGGCGGTTCGTTCATGGCGGAAAACTACTCCGGCGCCGGCGCGGGGCAACCGGGGTGTCGTGGAGGGTCGGGCCGCGGCCTTACTCGTAGCGCAGGGATTCGATGGGGTCGAGGTTGGCGGCCTTGTAGGCGGGGTAGGTGCCGAAGACGACGCCCACCAGGGAACAAATCACCAGCCCCAACACCACCCAGTCCACGGGGATGACCGGCGGCACTTCCAGGTACCAGGCGGCGGCGTTGCCCCCGGCCAGGCCCAGGGCCACGCCGAGCAGGCCCCCCACCTCGCACAGCACAATGGCCTCGAGGATGAACTGGGTCATGATGTTGCGCTTCTTGGCACCGACGGCGCGGCGGATGCCGATCTCGCGCGTGCGTTCGGTGACCGAGACCAGCATGATGTTCATGATGCCCACCCCCGCGGCCAGCAGGGCGATCGAGCTGACCACCGCCACCACCACGCGCACGATGAAAGTGAAGCTCTTGAACTGCTGGATGAGCGAGTCGTTCGAGAAAATCTCGAAGTCGTCCTCGGCCCCGGGCTCGACCTTGCGCACGGTGCGCAGGATGCCGCGGACCTGCTCGACGGTGTCGTCGTAGGTCGCCTGATTTTCCGCCTGCACCAGGATGGACAGGCTCGCCCAGAGGCGGCCGTAGCGGTTGAGGCCGGTGGACAGCGGGATGATGACGAAGTTGTCCTGCTCGCCCCCCAGGGCCGCGCCCTTGGGTTCGAGCACGCCCACCACGGTGTAGTTGATGCCGTCCACCTTCACGCGCTCGCCCAAGGGGGAACCGAAGGGGAAGAGCGTCTTGGCCACGTTGGCGGCGATGACCACCACGTCCCGCGCGCTGTCCACGTCCGCATCCGTGATGGCGCGGCCGGCGGCCACCACCCAGTTGCGGGCCGGGAAGCCGCCCGGCGTGGCGCCGAAGAGGGTCACGTTGGGCGGGGACTTGTCGTAGCGGGAGCTGACCTCGCCGCTCCAGAAGACCCGCTCCAGGCCCACGTGACGGGCGAGCGTGGCGCGGGCGATCACCGCCCGGCCGTGCGCCTCGGTGATGTTCTTGCGGCGCCAGTACTTCTCCCAGGTCTCCGGCCCGCCGAACTGCACCGCCGGCCACTTGCGCACCTGGAAGGTGTGGGCACCGAGCTGGCTCAACTCCGCCTCGACGTTGCGCTGGAGCACGCGCATGGCGGTCATGACCACGATGATCGAAAACACGCCGATGAGCACCCCCAACAAGGTCAGGGCCGAACGCAGCTTGTGCGCCCGGATGGCGTCGGTGGCCATCCAGAGGCTCTCCTTCAGTTCGGCCAGCAGCAGCGCCAGGCCCGGACGGGGACGGAGCGGTTTCATGGTCCGGTCACTCGCTGCGCAACGCCTCGACCGGGCTGAGCCGGGCCGCGCGCCAGGCGGGCAAAAACCCCGCCACCACGCCGGTCAGCAGCGACACCAGCAGGGCCGCGCTCACGATGGGCCACGAGAGCGTGGCCGGCATGAAGCGGGCCAGCGCCCACGTGGCCGGCCAGGCAATCGCCAGCCCGATCAACCCGCCCAGCAGGCAGAGGCCCGCCGCCTCGGTCAGGAACTGCATCAGGATGGCCCGCCGTTTGGCGCCGATGGCCTTGCGGATGCCGATCTCGCGGGTGCGCTCGGCCACCGAGACGAACATGATGTTCATGATGCCGATGCCGCCCACGAACAGCGCCAGGCCGGTGATGAACAGGCCGGCGGTGGCGATGGTGCCGATGACGCGGTTGAAGGTCTTCAGGAACTGGTCCTGCTGATTGACGGCGAAGTCATCCGGCTGGCCCGGCGCCAGACGGCGGATTTTGCGCATCAGACCGCGGATTTCCTCGCGGGTGTCCTCCAGGGCATCCACGCTGCGGGCCTTGACCTGGATGGCGATCTCGGGGAAGCGCCAGAACAGTTCGCTGAACTGGCTGATGGGGATGACCACCTGGTTGTCCAAGCTGAAGGCGCCGAGGAATTCCCCCTGCTTCTCCAGCACGCCGATCACCTCGAAGGGAAAGCCGCCGATGTACACGCGCGCGCCCAGCGGCGAGCCCAGCGGGAAGAGGTTCGTGGCCGTCTGCGCCCCCAGCACGCACACCGGCCGGCCGCCCTGCGCCTCGCGCTCGGAGAGGAACCGGCCCTGGGCCACGGTGATGCCGCCGGTGAGCAGAAAGGCCTCGGTGGTGCCCACCACGCGCACGGCCGAGGCGCTGCGGTTGCCGTGCTTGACCGGCTGCATCGTGTCCACGATCGGCGCCATGGCCAGGGGCAGCACGGCCTGGCGTTCGAGCTCGCGGAAGTCGGGCAGGCGGATTTCGCGGCGCCGGTTCTGGCGGAGCCACTCGGCGTGCGAGTTGATGAACCAGTCAAACCGCTGCACGTAGAGCACGTCCGTGCCGAGCAGGGCGATGCTCTGGGTGAACCCCCGCTTGAGCCCTTCGATGGCCGTGCCCATGAGCGTCACCGTCACGATGCCGATGACGATACCCAGGGTGGTGAGGGCCGCCCGCAGCTTGTTCGCCCGCAGGGCGTCGGCGGCGATGCGGAGGCTCTCGACAAACTCGGTCACTAGGCGCATGGGGGCGGGGGACGCTGTTCGTCGCTGGCGATGAGCCCGTCGCGGATGCGGACGATGCGGCGGGCGTGGCGGGCGACGTCCTCCTCGTGGGTGACCACGATGATGGTGTTGCCGCGCGCGGCCAGTTCCTCGAACAGGGCCATGATTTCCGCGCCGGTTTTCGAGTCGAGGTTACCGGTGGGTTCGTCGGCCAGGAGGATGGCGGGGCGGTTGACCAGAGCGCGGGCAATGGCCACGCGCTGGCGCTGGCCGCCGGACATTTCGTTGGGCTTGTGCGTCATGCGGTCCGCCAGGCCCACGCTGGTGAGGGCCTCGATGGCCATCTGGCGCCGCCGGGCGGCGGGGATGCCGGCGTAAATGAGGGGCAGTTCGACGTTGTGCAGGGCGTTGGCCCGGGGCAGGAGGTTGAAGGTCTGGAAGACGAAGCCGATCTCGCGGTTGCGCACCTCGGCCAGCGCGTTGTCGCCCATGTCGCTCACGTCGGTGCCGTTGAGGAGGTAGGTGCCGGCGGTGGGGGTGTCCAGGCAGCCGATGATGTTCATGAGGGTGGACTTGCCGGAACCGGAGGGGCCCATGATGGCCACGTATTCGCCGCGCGCGACGCTCAGGGAAACGTCCCGCAGGGCGTGGACGGTCTCGCTGCCCATTTCGTAGCGACGGCTGATGTGTTCGAGGCGGATCAGGCTCACGGCGGGAGGCGGTCACGCGGACTGTCGCGGGGCGTCAGCGGGAGGTCTCCGGTGCACTCGGGCGGCCGGGGCCGCCCTTTTCAAAGGGGGGCGGACCCACCTTGATTTTTTTGCCGTCCTCAAGTTCGCGGCTGATGGCCTTGTGACCGCCGGAAATCACCTCCTGGCCTTCCTGCAAGCCCTCGAGGATCTCGACGTAGGTGTCGTCGCTGATCCCGCGTTTGATGGGGACCATCCGGGCCACGTCGCCGTCCTTGACGAAGACGACCTCGATGGGCTTGGGGGCCTCGCCGGGTTTGCGCGCGCCCGCGGGGCCGTTGGTCGCGCCGGGGGAGGAGGGCGTTGCGGCCGCGGCGGCGTTGGTCCCGGCCGGGGCGGCGGACGCGGGGCCGGCGCGGCCGACCGAGTTGGTGGTTTTGGGCAGGCGGGTGGTCACGCTGACGATGGGCACGGTGAGGACGTTGGTGCGGTAGCGGGTTTCGATCTCCGCGGTGACGGACATGCCGGGGCGGAAGGCGGCCTTGTCCTGGATGCGCACCTTGACCTCGAACTTGGTGGCCTCCTGGGACTGGGCGCCGAAACCGCCGCCGCCGCCCAGCACCAGGCCGCGGGAGGAGTTGGCGATCTCGGTGACCGTGCCGGTGAATTTGCGGTCCTTGAAGGCGTCGGCCTCGATCCGGGCGAGCTGGCCGATCTGAATGAGCGGCACATCAATCTCGCCCACCTCGACGCGCGCCTCCATCTCGTTGAGGTCGGCGATGGTCATGATCTCGGTGCCGGCCATCATGGCGGTGCCCACCACACGTTCACCGACCTGGGAGTTGAGGCGGATGACGGTGCCGTCCAGGGGCGAGTAGATCACGGTCTTGCGCAGGTCCTCTTCGGCGCGGTCCAGGGCGGCCTGGGACATTTCGACCTGATGAGTGGCGCTGCGCAGTTGTGCCCGGGCCACCTCGTAGGCGGTCTTGGCGTCCACGTACACCGATTCGGAGACGAGGTGGTTCTTGTGGAGCGCCTCCTGACGGTGGAACTCCGCCTCGGCGCGGGCGAGGTTGGCCTGGGCGGTGGCCAGGGCGGCCTGGGAGGCGCGGAAGCTGGCGGTGGCGGAGTTGCTGTTGGCGATGTAGGTGTCGGGCTTGATGCGCACCAGCAGGTCGCCCTTGCGCACGGTCTGGCCCTCCTTGACCGGCAACTCGATGATCTCGCCGCTGACCTCCGGGCTGATCTTCACGTAGAAGACCGGCTGCACGCGGCCGTTGGCGACCACGGTCTCGGTGAGGTTGCGGCGGGTGACCTTCTCGGTTTGCACCGTGAGCACCACTTCGCGCTGGCGCAGGTAGGCGGCGGCTCCCAGCCCGCCCAGAAGGACCAGGATGAGGGAAAAGACGAGGACCTTGCGGCCCCGGGATTTTGACTTGGCCATGTCCGTTGGCAATTAAGACACTGCTGCGTGGCAAATGTTTCACGGAACCCGGGCGCCCGGTTACAGCGCGCGCGCCCGGCCGCTCAGAAGCCCAGCCACCGGCTCACGCCCCAGGAGGCCGCCACCAGCAGCCCGTTGAGGCCCGCCCAGATCACCAGCAACCAGGCAAAGCCCCGGCCCCAGGCCGGGCCGCCCAGGGCCGCCATGCCCGCGGCCCGCACGCCGCAGAGCCACACGCCGAACAGGTCCAGCGTGGCCAGCGCGGCGTGGAGCGGATTGAAGGGGTCGAAGTCCGGCAACAGCAGCGCGGGCGTGGGCGCGGCCTGGAGCCGGCCCAGGGCCAGGATCATCAAGGTCTTCACCACCGAGCCCAGCACGACCACCATGTTGGCCAGCCCGGCCACCTCGAGGGCCTTCCCGTAGCGGAAACTACCCCGGTGGATTTTGGCCCCGACCAGCCAGATCAGGAAGGCCCCCCAGAACGGCGAGACCAGGGCCAGCGCCAACACCCCCGCCGCCGGACCCACCAGGTATTTGGCCGGGCCGCCCCCGCCCAGGTTCTGTTGAAGCTGTTCAAACTGGTCGCGAGTCAGCTTGCCGTTTTCGACCATCCGCTGGAGCACCCGGAGCTGGATTTCGTCCTGCTGGTGGCGGAAGACCGGCTGGCTGAACACCAGCCAGGTGCCCAGCCAGCCCACCACGATGAGCAGAACTGCCGGGAGCACCCAGTGCGCCGCCCGCGGCGGGCCCTCCCGCACCTCGGCAAACACCTCGCCCGGCGCGGCCAGGACGTTGAACAGCCGCGCCAGCAAGGAAGAAGGCGGCACCGTCCGCGGCGGGGCGGGTTCCCTCGGGGCCGTGGATTCCGGGGTCGAGGGGGTCATGGGTTGACCGGCTCGGTCTGCCGCAGCAGCGGGGCCAGTGCCGCGTCCAGTTCGGCGTCGGTGGGTCCCGGCGCGGCGCGGAAGAGGTACCAGCGCTCGAGATGCTCGACGGCCGCGCCGGGGGCGATGCGGGTCAGCGGCCCGAGCGTCTCCAGTTCGAGCATGTCGCCGTTGGTGTACACCTCGGTGTTGCAGCCCAGGTCGGCGTAGGTGGCCCGCGGGTCGAAAGCGAAGCGTTTGACCAACAGCTCCTCCCCGCGCGCAAACGCCGCCCAGCCCTGCGTGTTCTGGAAGCCGATCTTTTGCGAGGTGCGCCGGTCGGGGTCGCTCCGCACCTGCACAAAACGCGAGCCCCACGTGTACCGTGGGTCCTGCATGTCCGTGTAGCCCCACAGGGCCATCGTCCGCACCGGCAACAGGCGTTCGGCATGCGGCACGGGCGGTTCTTGCGGCACGATGGCCCGGCCCGGTCCCTGGCAGACGGTCAGGGCCCAGGGCGCCGCTTCGATGTCCCACGGGCTGCGGT
Source organism: Verrucomicrobiales bacterium (assembly GCA_037445715.1). GTDB lineage: Bacteria > Verrucomicrobiota > Verrucomicrobiia > Limisphaerales > J093 > DSVZ01. The sequence goes on from JBBIJZ010000002.1 coordinate 13,457, forward strand.
TGTAGAGCCGGTGGATGACCGTGACGGCCGGCTGGTTGGTGCTCAGGGCGACCTCGATTTCCTTTTGCAACCCGGTACCGGCCTCGACCCGCTGGGTGAGCCGCAGCCGGCGGCCGTCCCAGTCCACCTGCACCAGGTCGTTGTCCGGCGCGTAGGTGCGCGGGCGCACTTCCGGGGCGTGCCAGAGGCGGTGGCCGCCGTAAATGCGCCACTCTTCGCCACCGGTCTTCCCCAACTGATCCGGCCAGACCTTGAACAGGTTCGAGCCACCGGGCCGGGCCAGGTGCAGGATGCGGGGCCCGACGTCGGTGGTGGCGATGAGTTCCAGCTGACCGTTGGCCAGGCGGATGCAGTTGGGCCAGCCGCCGTAGCTGATTTTTTCCATGTGAATCTGGGCGTGAAGCGGGAGCAGGGCCGACACCAGGACCGCGCCGCGCGTCAAAAAGTTCAGGGGTCGCTGCCTCGGGTCGCGCGCTTGCATGAGCGGAAGCCAACCACGAAGCCCCCAGCCCGGCAAGTGCGCGGAAGGCCCGGGTGTCCGTGCCGGCGGCGGGGCGGTGCTGCCGGGATACGGGATTGAGGGAGCACGCCTGCCCGGGGGGTCGCGGGTCACGCCCCGCTTGCCCCGGGGTCGCGCGACGGGCGGCGGCAGACGACCGGGGGCTGCTCCCCGCGTTTACTCGACGCGGCTGCGGAAGGTGCCGCGCCGGACGCGGGTGGTCAGGGCCTGGCCCGGCCGGGTCTCGGCGGCGTCGCGGATGATGCGGCCGGAGGCGGTGTCCATGGTGATCGAGTAGCCGCGGGCGAGGGTGTGTTCGGGCGAGAGCAGGCGCAGGCGGTCCTCGAGGGCGCGGAACCGGTGGCGGTCCAGTTCCAGGCGGCGTCGGGCCCGTTCCCGCAGGCGCGCGGCGGTCTCGGCCGTTTCGCGGCGCAGTCGCTCGAGGCGCGGGCGGGGATGCCCGCGCGTCCAGGCGGCCAGCGCGGCTTCCCAACGGGTGCGGGCCTGGCGCGCGGCGTGGCGGACGACACGGGCGAGGGTGGCGTGAAGTTCGTCCAGGCGTTGCCAGGCGAGATTGACGCGCTGGCGGGGGTGGGCCCGGCGCAGGCGGGCCAGCAGGTCGGCCAGGTTGGCGGCGCGGGCGAAGTGGAGTTCCCGGGCCAGGCGGGGCAGGCGGGCGCGGGTTTCGGCCAGCCAGTCGCGCGCGGCCACGGCACCGGCCGTGATGAGTTCGGCGGCGGCACTGGGGGTGGCGGCGCGGCAGTCCGCCACGAAGTCGCTGATGGTGTAGTCAATCTCGTGGCCGATGGCGGAGACCACCGGCAGGGCGGATTCGAAGATGGCGCGGGCGACGATTTCCTCGTTGAAGGCCCAGAGGTCTTCGAGGCTGCCGCCGCCGCGGGTGAGCAGGATGAGGTCCAGCCCGGCGCGCGGTCCGCGGGCGGCCGTGACTTCGGCGTGGTAGCGGTTGAGCCGACGGAGGGCCTCGGCGATTTCGGCCGCGGCACCCTCGCCCTGGACACGACACGGGGCCAGCACCAGCTCGAGGGCGGGTTGGCGGCGCGCGAGGACGTGCAGCACGTCACGCAGGGCCGCGCCGGTGGGGGAGGTAACCACGCCCAGCCGCTGGAGGTAACGGGGCAGCGGGCGTTTGCGTTCGGGGGCGAAGAGGCCTTCGGCGGCGAGTTTTTGTTTGAGCCGCTCGAAGGCGAGTTGGAGGGCGCCCAGGCCCTGCAGCTCAATTGCGCTGACGACCAGTTGGTACTGGCCGCGGGGCTCGTACACGGTGAGCTCCCCCTGGAGGAGCACCTTGCGTCCGTCGGCCAGCAGGTCGCGCAGGGCGGGTGTGCCGCGGAACAGCACGCAGGCCAGTTGGGCGCCGGCATCCTTGAGGGTGAAGTACGCGTGGCCGGAAGCCTGGACCCGCAGGTTGGAGACCTCGCCGGAGACCCAGACCGAGCCGATTTGGGCTTCCAACAGGCGTTTGACCCGGGCGGTGAGTTCGGAAACGGTGAGCACGCGCCGGGAGGTTTCGGGCGGGAACAGTTCGCCGAAGTCCCACTGGGATTGGGTCTGGCGGGGCATGGGCGCCGGGCCTCAGGGGTTGGTTTCGGGCATCGGCTCGTTGATGCGCCGGATGCTGCGCGCGCGCCCCGTGGCCTGGTCCAGTTCGATCACGGCCCCTTGGAGGCGGGGCTGGGCGGTGGCCACGTGGAAGCGCTGGGGGAGGTTGGTCAAAAAGCCCTTGAGGACCGGCTCGATCTCGCGCCCCAGCACGCTGGCGTGCGCGCCGGTGAAGCCGGCGTCGGTCAGGTAGGCCGTGCCGCCGGGGAGGATTTGCTCGTCGGCGGTCTGGACGTGGGTGTGGGTGCCGATGACGGCGCTGACCTGGCCGTCGAGCAGGCGGGCGAGGGCGATTTTTTCGGAGGTGGCCTCGGCATGGAAATCCAGCAACAGCAGCGGGGTGGTCGGGCGCCAGCGGCGGACCTCGGCCGGGACGACGTGGAAGGGGTTGTCCAGCGGGGGCAGGAAGACGCGGCCCAGGGCGTTGAGCACCACCAAGGGCGCCAGGCTGGGTTTTTGGAGCAGGAAGGCCCCCTGCCCCGGGGCGCCGGGCGGGTAGTTCAATGGGCGCAGGATGCGCGGGTCCGACGGCAGGTAGGCCATGATTTCCTTCTGGTCCCACATGTGGTCGCCGCCGGTGATCACGTCCACCCCCGCCTCGAAGACCTCCGCGGCGGTTTTGGCGGTGATGCCGGCGCCGCCGGCCATGTTTTCGCCGTTGGCGATGACCACGTCCACGCCGAGCTGCGCGCGCAGGCGGGGGACGAGCTTGCGAACGGTTTTCCGGCCGGGTTCGCCCACGATGTCGCCCAGGAAGAGGATGCGCACCCGGCCAGACTAGGGCGAGGGGCGGGCTTGGCAAGCGCCCGCGGCGGGGCGGGTCAATTCTGGCGAGGAACCTGCTAGGCAGAAGGGGTGTGCCATGAAAACCTTGCACGCCAGCACGGACTGGAGAAGCCCGGTCACCGGCCCCGGCGAATTGGAGCGGGTGGTTTCGACGCTTGCGACGGGGGCCGACGGTGTTAAAAGTCGGCGCGTGTCCGAGGTCGAAAACGGTTCCCGCAAGCAGTACCGGATGGTGAGCTGTCCGGCCTGTGGCACGACGCTGTTCGTGCCGGGGGATACCGAGCCGTTGAGTCATTTCCCGTGCACCAAGTGCGGGGCCGGCGTGATGATGCCCATGCGGTTGCGGCAGTTCGAGCTGCGCGCCCGCATCGCCTCCGGCGGCATGGGCACCGTGTACCGGGCCTTCGACACCGTGCTGGAGCGCGAGGTGGCGGTCAAACTCGTCAAGCCCGAGCTGCTCCAGGATGAAAAGGCCATGGCCGGCCTGCTGCGCGAGGCCCGCGCCTGCGCCCGCCTCAACCACACCAACATCATCCACATCTACACCTTCGACGAGTCCGAGGGCCGGCTCTACCTGGTCATGGAACTGGCCGACCGCGGCAGCCTGGACAGCCGGATCGAAAAGGGGCGCCTGCCCGAGCTGGAGGTGCTGGACATCGGCATCAAGGTCGCCTCCGCCCTCAACGCCGCCCTCAAACACGGCCTGCTGCACCGGGACATCAAGCCGGGCAACATCCTGTTCAACGCCGAGGGCGAGCCCAAGTTGGTGGACTTCGGCCTGGCCCGGCCGGCCGATGCCGAGGAGGACTCGGACGGCACCGTGTGGGGCACCCCGTATTACATCGCCCCGGAAAAAATCCGGCGCGAGCGGGAGGACTTTCTCTCCGACCTGTACAGCCTGGCCGGGACGCTTTACCACGCCCTCACCCAGCACGTGCCCTTCGAGGCGCCCTCGGTCGAGGAGGTCGTGGCGGCCCACGTTCACACCCCGCTCACGCCGCCCAACCAGGTCGTCCCGGAAATCACCCAGCCCACCAGCGACGCCATCGTCAAAGCGATGGCCAAAAACCCGGCCGACCGTTTCCAGAGCTACGAGGAATTCATCATGGCCCTCGAAGCGGCGCGCAGTCACTACCTCGTGGGCCGCTACGTCACCGGCACCACCCCGCCGCCCGGGGGCAAACCCGCGGCCAAGACCGGCGGGATCAAAAGCTGGTTCCGCCGGGGCTGAGGCACCGGCAAATCCGGTCCCCCCTCACGGTCAGGGCGCGGTCTCGGTCCTGGACTTCCGGCCCGGCTTCGCCGTAGCCCCGGACTTCTGCGGTGCCGGGCCAAAACGCACGGAGACGGCCACCGTGCGGCCGTCCTCGGTCTTGCGGGCCGAGCCGGCCACTTCCTCACCCACCACGCCGTCCCCCAGCACCGCCGGTTTGCCGTCCTTGGTGAAGCGGGTCTGGGAGGTGATGTGAATGACCCGGTCCTTCTGCTTGCCGGCCAGGGTCAGGGTCATCGCGTCCTTGTCCACGGCCTTCAACGTGCCGCGAAACGGGAACGTTGCCGACTTTTTGGCGGGGGCCTTTTCGGCCTGTGCCTTCGGCGCCTTCGGGGCGGGCGCGGGCGCGGGTGAACTCGGGGCCTGGGCCACGCTTCCTCCCACCAGCGCGAGCGCGGTCACCACCGCGAACCAAACCTGTTTTTTCATGGGATGCCTCGTTTGAGTTACGCCCTGACCCCTACGCCGCCGCCGGGAAAAAGCAACCCGGAAAAACCCGCCCTGCGCGACGAACGGGGCGCCTCCCACTGTCCGGCAACGCGCCCTGGACGCCGGGCGCCCGGCGTGGCGTTTTTCCCCCGAACACGACCGCGCGCGGCAGGGGACCCGGCGTGTTGCCACGCGGGCGGCGCCGCGGGGAAAAGATTGCCAAGCGGCCGGCCGGCTGGTATTGGCCAACGCATTTCCGGCACAACACGACGTAAAACCATGAGTCACCCTGTTCGTTTCGACCTGACCGTCAAAGACCTGCCGCGGGCCTGGTACAACCTGCCGGCGGATTTCCCCGAGCCTCTGCCTCCGCCGCTGCACCCGGGCACCCGGCAGCCGGTCACGCCGGACCTGATGACCGCGATCTTCCCGGAAAACCTGGTCCAGCAGGAGATGAGCCCGGAGCGGTGGATCGAAATCCCCGAGCCGGTGCGGGAGATTTACGCCTTGTGGCGGCCCACGCCGCTGCTGCGGGCCGTGCGCCTGGAGAAGGCCCTGAATACCCCCGCCCACATCTACTACAAGTACGAGGGCGTCAGCCCGGCCGGCAGCCACAAACCCAACACCTCCGTCCCCCAGGCCTACTACAACAAACTGGCCGGCACCAAACGCCTGGCCACCGAGACCGGCGCCGGCCAGTGGGGTTCGTCCCTGGCCTTCGCCACGCGCCTCTTCGGGCTGGACTGCGTGGTGTACATGGTCAAGGTCAGTTACCTCTCCAAGCCCTACCGCGGCCTGATGATGCAGGCCTGGGGCGCGGAGGTGCACCCCAGCCCCAGCGAACACACCGAGTACGGCCGCAAACTGCTCGCCGAGGACCCCAACTGCCCCGGCAGCCTGGGCATCGCCATCAGCGAGGCCATCGAGGACACCGTCAAGCATCCCGGAACCAAGTACTCCCTGGGCAGCGTGCTCAACCACGTCTGCCTCCACCAGACCGTCATCGGCCAGGAGGCCATCAAGCAGATGGAACTGGCCGGCGAGGCGCCGGACGTCATCATCGGTTGCGTGGGCGGCGGCAGCAATTTCGCCGGCCTGACCTTCCCCTTCCTCGAGCACAAGCTCAAGCGCGGCGCCAACTACCGCATCGTGGCGGTCGAACCCTCCTCCTGCGCCTCGCTCACCAAGGGCGAGCTGCGGTACGACTTCGGCGACACGGCGGAGATGACGCCGTTGCTGATGATGTACACCCTGGGGCACCGGTTCATGCCGCCCAAGATTCACGCCGGCGGCCTCCGCTACCACGGCATGGCCCCGGCCGTCAGCCACGCCAAAAAGCTCGGGCTCATTGACGCGGTGGCCTACCCCCAGACCCGGGTCTTCGAGGCCGGCGTGCTCTTCGCCCGCACCGAGGGCATCCTGCCCGCCCCCGAACCCTCCCACGCCATCGCCGCGGTCATTGACGAGGCGGTGCGCTGCCGCGAGGAGGGCCGCAAAAAGGTCATCCTGTTCAACCTCTGCGGCCACGGCATGTTGGACCTGGCCGCCTACGACACCTACCTCTCCGGGCAACTCCGCGACGGCGAGGCATGAACCCGATTTCCCGCCGCACCGGCGGGACGCAAAAAACCATGACCAAATCCACGACTCCACTCCTGTATCTTGGCGGCGCGCTGGCGCTGCCGCTCCTCACGCTGGCCCAGCCCAGCTTCACCGGCCTTTACCCCGTCGGGGTGGAAGGTCTCAAGTCCGGCACCCTGCCTCCGCCGGGCTTTTACCTGCGCGACTACAACCTCGCGTACTACAGCGACCGCCTCAACGACTCCCGCGGCGACCAGGTGCCGGTGGACTTCGAGGCGTTCGTGTACGCCAACGCCATCCGACCCATCTGGATCACCGACTTCAAAATCCTCGGCGCCAACTACGGGTGCGACGTCCTGGTGCCCTTCCTCTACAAAAACATGAAGGTCGCCGGCAACCGCGACGACACCTTCAACCTGGGCGACATCTTCATCGAGCCCGTCACCCTGTCCTGGCACTGGCAGCGGGCCGACCTGGGCCTGGGCTACGGCATTTGGGCGCCCACCGGCGATGTGGACACCGGCAGCCTCACCGGCGGCACCGGTCAGGGCACCTGGACCCACATGTTCAGCGCCGGCGGCACGGTGTACTTCGATGCCGAAAAAACCTGGGCGCTCTCCGCCCTCGGCCGCTACGAGCTCAGCCACGAAAGCGATGACTACAACATCACCCCCGGGGACGTGCTCTCACTCGAAGGCGGCCTGAGCAAGGCCTTCAGCCCGGCCCTCGAGACCGGTGTTTGGGCCTATTACCAGGGCCAGATCACCGAGGACGAGGGCGACACCGGCGTGGCCGTGAGCCCGGTGAAGGACCACGTGGTGGGCGTCGGCCCCGAAGTGGTCTGGTTCTGGGAAAAGGCCAAACTCTTCTTCTCCCTCCGCTACGCCTACGAGGTGCTGGCCGAGAACCGCCCCGAAGGCCATCGCGGCACCCTCACCCTCACCAAGCGATTCTAACCCGCTTTTCGAGGCCCACGACGCCGGCGGCTCAACGCCGCCGGCGTTTTTTTGTCGGCGTACAGGGCACCCCCCCGCGTACTCGACCGCGCTCGCAGCCCACCCCCCGGTAGGGCCGTTGAGGTAGGGCGCCCCTGCGCCGGCGTCATCAAACGGTAGGGCGCCCCCGCGCCGCAGGCATCCAACGGTAGGGCGCCGCTGCGCCGGCGCCGTTTTCCCGACCGCGTCGCAGCGCAGCACTGCCGGAAATCCGGCTGCCCGGCGTCCGGATACTTCGCCCACGGAGGGTCACCATTCCCCCCGCCGCCCCGCGCAAACCGCCTTGCCGCGCCCGGGCGCCTCGCGCAGGCTAACCGTCCACATGCTGGAAGCCGCCCGCGCCTTTCAACACCACTTCGGCTCCCCCCCCACCCGGCTTGCCCGTGCCCCGGGCCGGGTCGAACTGCTCGGCAACCACACCGACTACAACCAGGGCCTGGTCATGGCCCTGGCGGTGGACAAGTACATCACCCTGGCCGGCGCCCCGCGCGCGGACGACCAGGTCGAGGTGGTCTCGACCGCCTACCCGCAACCGGCACGCTTCGCCCTCGAACGCCTCGAGCGCGACCCCGCGGCGCCCTGGGCCGATTATGTCAAGGGCGTGCTGGCCGGTCTGCGCGAGCGCGGCGCCGTGCTGCGCGGCTTCAACGCCGCCATCCACAGCACCATTCCCCCCGGCGCCGGCCTGAGCAGCTCCGCGGCCCTGCTCGTGGCCACGGCCCTGCTGGTCCGCAAACTCCAGCCCTACACGCTGGACGCGCAGGGATGCGTCACCCCCCTGCCCCCGTGGCCCGGCGACGAACTGCCCGCCCTGGCCCCCGCCGAGAAACTGGCGCTGGCCCGACTCTGCCAGGCCGCCGAAAACCGCTTCGTGGGCGTCAACTGCGGCCTCCTGGACCACCTCTCCAGCCTCTTCGGCCGCGCCGGCCAGGTCATCCTTCTGGACTTTCGGGACACGCGCGTGGACTGGACCCCGTTGGGGCCGGACCTGGCCGTGGTGATCGGCCATTCGGGCGTGCGCCACGCGCTGGTGGCCGGCGAGTACAACGACCGCCGCGCCACGTGCGAGGCCGCGGCCCGGGCGCTGGGCGTGGCGACCCTGCGGGAAATCGCCCTCGCCCAACTCGAGGCCGGCCGCGCCCGGCTCACGCCGCACCAGTACGAATGCGCGCTGCACGTCGTCGGCGAAAACGACCGCGTGCGCCGCGGCGCCGCGCTGCTGCGGGCCGGGGACTACGCCGGCTTCGGCCAACTGCTCTGGCAAAGCCACGCCAGCTCCCGCGAGAACTTTCACAACAGTTGCCCCGAACTGGACGTGCTGGTCGAACTGGCCCGCACCCACCCTGCCTGCCTGGGCGCGCGGCTCACCGGCGGGGGCTTCGGCGGCGCCACGGTCAACCTGGTCCGGCGGGCGGCGGTCGAGGATTTTCGCGCCCACCTGGCCGCCGGCTACCCGGCCCGGACCGGCCGGCCGCTCGAATCCTGGGTGTGCGAGGCGGTGGACGGCGCGGCGTAAGACCGGCACCGGGCGGTGGAAGGCGGTGCGAAGCGCTGAGCGGGCGGCCCGGGGCGCTGCAGTGCAGACCGCGGGTCAGCCGGGCTGCGGGCTTCCAACCCGCCGGCCAGCGCGATGCTGTGGTGCAGCCGTCCGCGGCTGCAAGGCCCGCGCTGTCCCCGGGCGCACCGCGCGTGACCGGTCGCCGCCGACTGGAAGTCGGCAATCCGGCCGGTGGCGAACCTGCGTCACCACCCCGGTGGTCAATTGAGCTGCCCTTCCCGCCTTGACCCCGGAAATTTGGCTGGACACCCGGGGGCGAATCGGGACTTTTACCGGCGCAACACCTTGCGCCGCGCACCACACCATGAACCCCTTTGTCGGCGTCTTTTTCCACTGGTTGGGCGGGCTGGCGGCCGGGAGTTTCTACGTGCCCTTCAAGGGCGTGCGGCATTGGGCCTGGGAGACGTACTGGCTGGTGGGCGGGGTGTTTTCCTGGCTGGTCTGCCCGGGGGTGCTGGCCGTGGCGCTGACCCGCGACCTGCCGGGCGTGCTGGCACGCCAGGACCCGGCGACGCTGGGCTGGACGTACGGTTTCGGGGCGCTCTGGGGGCTGGGCGGGTTGAGCTTCGGGCTGGCGCTGCGGTATCTGGGGCTTTCGCTGGGCATGGGCGTGGCGCTGGGGTACTGCGCCGCGTTCGGCACGTTGTTGCCGCCGTTGTTGAAGACCTGCCTGCCGGCCATTCCGGTGGCCGAGTCGCTGCCCGAGATTGCCGCCAGTCGCGCGGGGCAGGTGACGCTGGCGGGGGTGGCGGTTTGCCTGGCGGGCATTGCCGTGGCCGCGCTGGCCGGGCTGACCAAGGAGCGGGAAATGCCGCTGGCGCAGAAGCGGCAGGCCATGGCCGAGTTCCGTTTCGGCAGGGGCCTGCTGGTGGCCACGTTTTCCGGCATCCTCAGCGCGTGTTTCTCCTTCGCGCTCACCGCGGGCCATCCGATCGGGGCGGCCTCGCGGGCCGCGGGCACGCCGGCGTTGTGGAGCGGGCTGCCCAAGCTGGTGGTGGTGCTCTGGGGTGGGTTCACCACGAATTTCCTCTGGTGCCTGTGGCTGCACGCGCACCACGGCACCGCCTACCAGTATCTGGCCACGCGGTTGCGCCCGGAGCCCGCCGCCCCGGGCGCGACGGCCGGCAACCCGGCGGGGCCGGCGCCGGACCGGGCGATTCCGCGCCGACGCAACTACCTGCTCAGCGCCCTGGCCGGGAGCCTCTGGTACTTCCAGTTCTTTTTCTACACGATGGGCGAGACCCAGATGGGCCGGTACGGTTTCGCCAGCTGGACACTGCACATGGCCAGCATCATCCTCTTCAGCACGATGTGGGGCTGGTGGTTCCACGAATGGAAAGGCGCGAGCCGCCGGGCGCACGGCCTCATCGCCACCGGCCTCGGGCTGCTGCTGTTGTCCACCCTGGTGATCGGCTACGGCACCTGGCTCAAGGGCCGGGATGGCGCCGGCGGCTGAACGGTTTTTATGAGCAACGCGTCTTCCCCGGGCAACGCCCCATCGCCCCCGCCCCACGCCGGCGACGAGTTCGAGCGCGAGCCGGTGCCGGAGCCCGCCCGCAAGGGCCCCAGCGCCTTCTGGGGCATGTACGCCGGCGAGCACACCGCCGGAACGGAGTTCATGATCGGCCCGCTGTTTGTGGCCTGGGGCGCGAGCGCATTCGACCTGATCTTCGGCCTGTTGCTGGGCAATTTGCTGGCCGTGCTGACCTGGCGGTTTCTGACCGCGGAGATCGCCACGCAGCGGCGGCTGACTTTGTACTACCAGCTCGAGCGCATCACCGGCCGCCGCCTGGTCACGCTGTACAATTTCTTCAACGGCGTCCTGTTCTGCTTCTTGGCCGGGGCGATGGTCACGGTGTCCGCCACGGCGGTGGGCGTGCCCTTTGGCGAGCACATCCGGATGCCGTCCTTCGCGGACACCTGGCCGACCGGCGTGGTGTGGGTGCTGGTGTGCGTGGCCCTCGGGGCGGCGATGACCTTCGTGGCGGCGCGCGGCTACGGGTTTGTGGCGCGGGTGGGGCATGTGGCCGCGCCGTGGATGTTTCTGGTGTTTGTGGCGTGCGGGGTGGTGATGCTGGCGCGGCTGGGCACGGCGAACTTGTTCGAGGTGATCCAGCCGGCGGACGGTGCCCCGCGCAAGATCGGGTTCTGGGGCGTGGTCTGCTTTGCCTGGTTCTGCAACGCCGCGATGCATCTGGGCATGTCGGACCTGAGCATTTTCCGCTTCGCCCGCAAGCCCTCGTACGGCTGGGCCTCGGCCGCCGGCATGTACCTGGGCCACTACATCGCCTGGATTTGCGCGGCCCTGCTGCTGGTGTACTGGGTGCGCGAGCGCGGCGCCGACCCCGCCCGGGGCGCGCCGCCGGGGCCGATGGTGTGGGACGCCGTGGGCTGGGCCGGGTTGTTGTGCGTGGTGATCGCCGGTTGGACCACGGCCAATCCGACCATCTACCGCGCGGGGCTGGCCTTCCAGGGCATGTTCCCGAAGATGTCGCGCGTGGCGGGCACGCTCATCGCCGGCACGGTGTGCACGCTGGCCGGCATCTTCCCGGCGGTGGCCATGAAGCTGCTGGATTTCGTGGGCATCTACGGGACCATCCTCTGCCCGGTGGGCGCGGTGATCGTGGTGGACCATTACCTGGCGCGGCGGGTGGGCATTCCGGCCGAGTACGCAGTGAAGACCGGCACCTCGTTCAACGTGGCGGTGCTGCTGGCCTGGGCGCTGCCGGTGCTCGTGGGCCTGTACTTTTACCGCGTGCACGGGGTGAACGCGTTTTTCCTGCCGCTGCCCGCCTGGCTGGCGTGCGGCCTCCTGTACGTGGTGTTCACCAAACTCCTGAACCGCAACCCCCCGGCCCCCGCATGAAACCCCTGGCCAAAGCCCTGGCCCTGCTCGCGCTGGCCGGCACCCTCCTGCCGCCGGTGTTCTACGCGCTGAAGGTCCTCGGCGAGGGCCCGATGAAAGCCGTGATGTTGGCGGCGGCGGTGGGGTGGTTTGCCGCCGCGCCGTTCTGGTTGAAAGGCGGGCAGCACTGAAACGACACCGGACCGCGGTCATGAAGATCACGCTGTTTGTCCCCTGTTTCGTGGATGCCCTGTACCCGCAGGTGGCCGTCGCCGTGGTGCGCATCCTCGAACGGCTCGGCCACACCGTGGAGGTGGCCGAGGAGCTCAACTGCTGCGGCCAGCCGGCCTTCAACTCCGGCTGCTGGGCCGAGGCGCGTCCGGTGGCCGAACGCGTGCTGGCCCGGTTGCGCAACGCAGAGACGGTGGTCATTCCCAGCGGCTCCTGCGGCGCGATGCTGCGGCGGTTTTATCCGGACCTGTTCGCCGGCACGCCGCACGAGGCCGCCGCGCACGCGCTGGCGGGGCGGGTCTTCGAGTTTGCCGAGTTCCTCGTGGACCGGCTGGGGGTGACCGACCTGGGCGCGCGCTTCCCGCACCGCGTCACCTACCACGACGGCTGCCACAGCCTGCGCGAGCTGGGCATCCGGGACGCCCCGCGCCGGCTCCTGGCGCGGGTGCGCGACCTGGAGCTGGTGGAGATGAAACAGGTGGTCTGCTGCGGCTTCGGAGGCACCTTCGCCGCGAAGTTTCCGATGATCTCGACCGCCATGGGCGAGGTGAAGATCGCCGAGGCGCAAGCCGTGCGCGCGGAGTACCTCGTCTCGAGCGACTCGAGCTGTCTGATGCACGTGCAGGGGCTGATTGACCGGCAGCAGGGGCTCGGGCTCAAAACGATCCACCTGGCCGAAGTG
>JBBIJZ010000002.1:26058-94540 GCA_037445715.1 Verrucomicrobiales bacterium
CCCCATGACCTCTCCCGCCGCCCAGTTCAAGTCCGCCGCGCGCGTCCTGGCGCGCGACCTCGACCACCGCCAGCGCATCCAGACCGCGCTGGGCAAGTACGAGGTCAAGCGCGACGAGATGAAGGCGCGTTTCCAGGACTGGGAAGGCGCGCGCGCGGCCGCCTCGGCCATCAAGGCCGAGGCCATCGGGCGCCTGGACCAACACCTCGAAGAGTTCACCGCCCGCCTCGAGGCCCGCGGCGCGAAGGTCCACTGGGCCCCCCACGCCGGGGCCGCCCGCCAGATCATCATCGGCATCTGTCGCGACCGGCAGGCCCGTACCATCGTCAAGTCCAAGGCGATGACCGCCGAGGAAATCCACCTCAACGAGGCGCTCGAACAGGCCGGCTTCGAGGTGGTCGAGTCCGACCTGGGCGAGTTCATCGTCCAGCTCCGCGGCGAGGCGCCCTACCACATCGTCTTCCCGGCCATGCATCTGACCCGGGGCGAAATCCGCGACCTGTTCGCGCGCAAGCTGGGCGACGCGCCCTCGGACAACCCGGAGGAACTGACCATGGTCGCCCGGCGCGTGCTGCGCCGGAAGTATCTCGAGGCGGACGTGGGCATCACCGGCGCCAACTTCGCCGTCGCCGAGACGGGCATGATCTCGATCACCGAAAACGAGGGCAACGCCCGGCTCACCGCCGCGTTGCCGCGTACCATGATTACCCTGGTGGGCGTCGAGAAGGTGCTGCCCCGGCTGGCCGACGTGGCGCTGTTTCTGCCCCTGCTGGCCACGGCCGGCGCCGGCCAGCTCATCTCCGGCTACAACACCCTCTACGGCGGCCCGCGCCAACCCGGCGAGCCCGACGGCCCGGAGGAGTTTCACGTGGTGCTGCTGGACAACCAGCGGACCACAATCCTGGCCGACCCCGAGCAGCGCGACGCCCTGCACTGCATCCGCTGCGGGGCCTGCCTGAACGTCTGCCCCATTTTCCGCAACGTGGGCGGCCAGGCCTACGGCACCACCTACCCGGGCCCTATCGGCGCGGTCATCACCCCCCACCTGCGCGGGCTGCAGGAGTGGAAGCATCTGCCGTTCGCCTCCTCGCTCTGCGGCGCCTGCAGCGAGGCCTGCCCGGTGAAGATTGACCTGCACCACCACCTGCTCCAGCACCGCCGCAACGCGCGCGCGCAGCGGCCGGTCTGGTGGGAAAAGCTGGCCTTCCGCCTCTTCGCCGCGGTGGTGAACTCCCCCGCCCTGTGGCGGCTGGTGCTGGCCCTGGGCCGCCTGAGCCAGAAAGTGCATGGTCTGGTCCGGGGCACGCGCCTGGACCCGGCGTATGCCTGGACGCAGACCCGCGAAATGCCGCGCCTGGCGCCGCAAAGTTTCAAGCAGTGGTGGCGCCAGCGGTCCACCAATCGGGCGGGGCGAGATTCCGCGGAGGGACGAGGCCCCGTCGGGCCCTGACTTCGGCCGAAAGCCCATGAACCCGCGCGAGACCATCCTCGCCCGCATCCGCGAAGCCCTGCGGGCGCCCGCTGCCCGGCACCATGCGCCGGTGCCGTCCACGACCGCACTGCCGCCCCGCGACTTCACCGGCCTGCTGCCGCGGGTGGGGCCGGCCTTCGAGGATTGGGTGGCCGCTTTCGCCGCCGCCTCGAAGGAGCTGCGCACCGAGTTTGTGCTCTGCGAATCGGAGGCGCAGGTCCGGACTGAATTGATCCGGCTGCGCGACGCCGCGGGCTGGCAGCGCCTGGCCGCGCATCGCGGTCGCCGGGTCGCGCCGCTGGCCGCGGCGTTGGACCGGCCGGTGCTCTGGACCGACGACGGCTACGACAAGTCCGCGCTCGAGGTCTGCGACGCGGGTCTGACCGAGTGCGATGCCCTGGTGGCCCAGACCGGCACGGTGGTGGTGACCAGCGCCAGCGCGGGCGGGCGGGCGTTGAACGTGCTGCCGCCGCATCACGTGGTGCTGGCCGGGCGCGAGCAACTGGTCCCGGACCTGCCGACCGCCTTCCGGCGGCTTCAGGAAAAGTACGGCGCGAACCACCCGAGCATGATTTCGCTCATCACCGGCCCGAGCCGGACCGGGGACATCGAGCGCATCCTGGTGCTGGGCGCCCACGGGCCCAAGCGTCTGACGGTGTTGTGCTGGTGAAGGGCGAGTCGACTCGCCGATCGGATGGTCCCTCGGCAGGCCACCGGAACCAGCAGAAACGCGGAGCAACTGCTTGCCCCGGGCCGTACGGACCATTAAGCTGCCGCCATGTTGCGTCGAATGTCCACCTGGGTCACCGCGCTGGGGCTGATTTCCGGCGGCGGATGGGCTCTGGACACGCTGGTGCTCAAGGAGCAGGCCGCCATCACCGGGCGGTTGCTGGCGGAAAAGCCCGATCATTACGTGGTGGATGTCGGTTACACCGTGCTGGTGGTGCCGCGGGCGCAAGTCCAGGAGGTGCGCCGCGAGGCGCCGTCCGCCACGGAGGGCAGCGGCTCCGCCTCCGCGCCGACCGAAGGCACCGCCCGGGCCGGTGCGGGGACGCCCCCGGCTCCGGGATTTTTCTCCACGGCCGGCGGCCAGGCCCGGGAGCGGACGGTGCGGGAGCTGGTGGCCGAGGTGGGGGAAGCGGTGGTGCAGGTGCGCACGCCCGCGGGGCTGGGCTCGGGGTTTTTCATCAACGCGGAGGGCTATCTCATCACCAACTTCCACGTCATCGAGGGTGAAACCCAGATTTCGGTGGAGGTGTATCATGTGCGATCCGGCCAGTTGGAACGCCGCACCTACAAGCAGGTCCGGATCGTGGCGATGAACAAGTTTCGTGACCTGGCCCTGTTGCGCGTGGAAGAACCCGGCGCGCCGGCCTTTGTGTTTGTGCCCCTGGGCGATTCGGACGCCCTGGCCGTGGGCGAGCGGGTCTTCGCCGTGGGCAGCCCGCTGGGGCTGGAGCGCACGGTCACCGAGGGCATCATCAGCACCAAGACCCGCGAGATGCAGGGTGACCTGTACCTGCAAACCACCGCGCAGATCAATCCGGGCAACAGCGGCGGGCCGTTGTTCAACCTGCGGGGCGAGGTGGTGGGGGTCACCAACATGAAGATCAGCTTCGGCGAGGGCCTGGGGTTCGCCATCCCGGTCAAAGCCGTGCGGGACTTCCTGGTCAACCGCGACGCTTTTGCCTACGACAACAACAATCCCACCAGCGGCTACCGCTACCTGGAGCCGCCGCGCCGGATGAAACGCAGCACCGAACCGACCACCCCGCCCACGTCCTGACCGCGCTGTCCCTCCGAACACTCCAAACCCCAATCGCCCCTCCACCCCCATGAATCCCCGTCTCCTCCATACCGGTGCGTGCGCGCTGCTCACCGGCATCCTGGGTGCCGCCTCGCTGCTCGCCGCCACTCCTCCGGCGGCCAAACTCCTGCCGCCGGACACCCTGGCGGTCCTGTCCATGCCGGACTGTTCCCAATACCGGGCGTCGTTGACCCGCGGGGCCGGCCAGTTTTGGAGCGACCCGGCCCAGCGGCCGTTCCTGGAAAAGTTGCAGGCCAAGTTCCGGGCCGAGGTGCTGGACAAGCTCGAACGCGAGGCGGGCATCAAACTGGCGGATTACGCCGAACTGCTGCAGGGCCAGTTCACCCTCGCGGTCACGCGCAACGACTGGCAGGGCAGTACCAACCCTCTGCCGGCGCTGGTGCTCCTGGTGGACGCGCGCGACAAGGGCGACCAACTCAAGACCCGGCTGGGCGAGCTGCGGAAAAAGATCACCGAGGCCGGCGCGACCTTGAAAACCGAGACCCTGCGCGACGTGGAGTTTACCACGCTGCCCCTGGATGCGAAGGATGCCCGGGCGCCCGGGTTGATGTTTGGGCAGGTGGGTTCGGTACTGGTCGCGGGCACGGCTCCGCGACCCCTGGAGCGCGTGGTGGCCGGGCTGCAGGGCGGCGGGCTCCCCGCCCTGGCCGAGGAAAGCGCGTACGCCGAGGACCACCAGCGGTTCTTCCGCGAAGCGGTCTTCTACGGGTGGCTTCACGCCCGGCCGTTGGTCGAGGTGGTGACGCAGGTGGCCACGGCCGCGACGGCTGCCGCCGGCAACAACCCGATGGCGCCCCAGCCCGGCAAACTCATCGAAGCGCTCGGGTTCAAGGGACTCAAAACGCTCGCCTTCGGCGTGCGGGACAATGCCGAGGGCTATTCGGTGGACCTGAACCTCAACGCGCCCCGACCGGAGCGCAAAGGGCTGTTGCAGTTGCCGGCCACCGAGCCCAAGGACGCCAGCATCCCGGGTTTTGTCCCGGCGGACGCCGTGGCCTTCTGGCGCTGGCGGCTGGATGGGCAGCGGTTTTGGGCCACCCTCGAGGCCATGTTCGAGGAAATTTCACCGGGCATGTTGGGCTTTTTCACCGGCCAACTGGACGCGGCCCTGAAAGAGAAAGACCCCAACCTGAACTTCCGTCGCAGCTTCCTCATGAACCTGGGCGACGACTTCATCAGCTACCAGAAAGCGCCCCGCAGCACCGCTCCGGCGGACCTGCTGGCCCAACCGTCGCTGACGCTGATCGGTTCCCCCAACCCGGGCCAACTGCTGGGCGCGTTGCGCTCGGCCGTCAGCCTCCTGCCCGGGCCCCTGGCCTCGATGGAAATCAAGGACCGCGAATTTCTGGGGCAGCGGATTTACTCGCTGACGATTCCGGACATGACGGGCGGGGGGAAACCGACGGCGTTGCATTTCGTGGCCAGCGGCGGGTACCTGGCCATCTCGGCCGACACGGCCATCCTCGAAGAATACCTGCGCCGGGCCGAGAGCCGGCCCAAACCGCTGGCCGAGTTCCCCGGCCTGCGCGAGGCCGCGGAGAAGGTGGGTGGCACTGGCACGGGGCTGTTCGGCTTCCAAAACGATGCCGAATCCCTGCGGGTGTTTTGGGAGGCCCTGCGGTCCAACAAAAACCTGTTCCTGGACCTGGTCGCCGCCCAAAACCCGCTCCTCAAGGAGACCATGTCCGAGCACGGCGATTTCCAAAAGACGCTCTCGGAATGGCTGGACTTTTCGCTGCTGCCGCCGTTCGAGCGCGTGGCCCGGTATTTCCACTTCACCGTCTTCGCCGGGCAGGCCTCGAACGCCGGGTACCTGCTGAAGTTTTTCAGCCCGATACCGCCGGGCCTGCGTTGAGGCGGGCGCGACAGTCCGGCCGGATTTGGCCGTGGCATCCCGGGCGGAGGCCCGGGACTTTTTTTAAAGCGGCGGACCGGGAGGTGGAACCGGATACCGCCCCTCCAGGGCCGGAGCCTGTCACCGATTTGTAACTTCCGCGACGCCGGCTTGTCACCCACCCCCGCGAGGTTCGGGGCATGGAAAACAACGTAGCCACCTCGTGGACCGGCCCGACCAGTGGGAACCCGACGATCCTCCGCCCCGCGCCGGGCCGCGCCGTGGGCCTCCCACCGGCCCCGGCCGCAAATCCGAAATCCCGGAAGACCATGAAACCCCGTACCCTCCTGTTGCCCCTGCTCCTGTTCACCGCCGCGGCGAGTGCCGCCCTGCACGCGGCCACCATCACGGTCAAAGGCTCGGACACCATGGTCATCCTCGCCCAGAAATGGGCCGAGGTGTACATGAGCACGCACCCGGACGTGAAAATCCAGGTCACCGGCGGCGGCACCGGCACGGGCTTTGCCGCCCTGCAAAACCAGCAGACCGACCTGTGCAACGCCTCGCGCAAAATCCGGCCCAAGGAAATCGAGACCTGCATCAAGGCCTTCGGCCGCCGGCCCACCGAGTACCGCGTGGCCCTGGACGGGCTGTCGGTGTACGTCCACGCCGACAATCCGATCGAGGAACTTTCGATCGAGCAGCTCGAGGCCATCTTCACCGGCAAGATTCGCAACTGGAAGGAAGTGGGCGGCCCGGACGCGCCGATCATCCTGTACAGCCGCGAAAACAACTCCGGCACCTACGAGTTCTTCAAGGAACACGTCCTTCAGGGCAGGGACTTCGCCGCGCACGCGCAAACCATGCCGGGCACGGCTGCCGTGCTCCAGGCCGTGTCCCGCGCGCGCCACGGCATCGGCTACGGCGGCGCCGCCTACGGCGTGGGTGCCAAGCATCTGCGCATCCGCAAGACGGCCGCCGATCCGGCCATCGAGCCGACCGAGGAAAACGTCGTGAACGGCACCTATCCCATCTCCCGCTACCTGTACATCTACGTGAACCCGGCGCTCGACAAGGGCCCCGTGGCCGATTACCTGAAGTGGATTCGCAGCGACGCCGGCCAGGCGGTGGTCACGGAAGTGGGTTACTACCCCCTGCCGCGCGGGCAGCGCAGTCGTTGATTTGGGTTGCACATGTTCAAAGCTCGGCGTCTATTTCAACCGATCTGCAGTTCCTCCTGCGATCATCCGGACGGGCGGGCGGCCGCTGGCTGCGACAACGGTTGCCCCGCCCGTTCCCTTTGCGGAGACCTGATCCGCGGTCACCTTACGGCGCTTTAACCGCACGCGGCCATGCCCAAGACACCTCCCGGCGCCCGGCGCAGTGCCGGTTGGATGGGCCTGGCCCGGGGCCACCGGGCCAAACCCTCCGAGTGGCTGGTCGAACAGGGCATCTTCCTGCTGTCCTGCACGGCCATCGTGATGATCTTCCTGATCTTCCTGTTCGTCGGCCGCGAAGCCTGGCCCATCCTCACCGGCCAAATGGACAGCTCGCTGGCCCGCGAGTTGCAGGACATCATCCCGGTCGAGGACCTCGAGAAAACCCCGCCCGAGCGGCTGCGCCAGTACCTGGGGCTGACCCGGGAACAGTTCCAGAGCATGGACCGGGAGACGCTGCGCGACCTGATGCAACTGCGCCTCGAAAGTCGCGCGCAGATGCCGGACGACAAGGACGCCCTGCTCAACACCCTGCGCTGGCGTTACGTGCTGGGACCGCACCAGTGGACCGGCTACGACCGGCCGGTGTACATCTGGCAGCCGGTCTCCGCGATTCACAAGTACAACATCGTCCCGCTGATCGTGGGGAGCCTCAAAGCCACGCTCGTGGCACTGCTCCTGGCCGTGCCGCTGGGCGTGGCGGCGGCCCTCTATGTTTCGCAACTGGCCCCGCCGCGCCTGCGCGAATGGCTCAAGCCGGCCATCGAACTGCTCGCCGGGATTCCCTCGGTGGTGCTGGGGTTTTTCGCCCTGATCGTGCTGGCCTCGGTCCTGCAAGCCCTCTTCGGTTACCCCTCGCGCCTGAACGCCTTCCTGGCGGGCCTCGCCCTGGGCCTGGCGGTCATTCCGGTGGTGTTCTCCATCGCCGAAGACGCGCTGACCAGCGTGCCGCGCAGTTATTCGGAAGCGGCCCTGGCGCTGGGCTCGACCCGCTGGCAGGCCGCCTGGCAGATCGTGCTGCCGGCGGCGCTGCCGGGGGTCTTTGCCGCCGGGGTGCTGGGCTTTGGTCGGGCCATCGGCGAGACGATGATCGTGCTCATGGCCAGCGGCAACGCCAGCATCCTGTCCTGGAACCTGTTTGACTCGGTCCGCACGCTCACCGCCACCATCGCCGCCGAGCTGGCCGAGACGGTGGTGGGCGGCCACCATTACCGGATGCTCTTCATGCTGGGGGTGCTGCTCTTCGCCGTGACCTTCCTCTCGAACCTGGCCGGGGAGCTCTTCATCCACCGGCTCAAAGCCCGCCTGGAGGGACGCCGATGAACCGTCCGCCCCAACCGATCGCCCGCGGTCCGTTCGGCGTGGGCCGTTTCGAGCCGGTGTCCTTTTTCTGCACCGGCCTGACCGGCGCGGCCACGTTCCTGATCCTGGCCCTCCTGGCGGTCATCCTGGGCAACCTCTTCTGGCACGGCGGGGCCGGTTTTTCCCCGCGGTTCATCTTCGGCAGCGCGGAGCGCGACATGTTCGACCCCGCCCGGGCCGGCGTGGGGCCCATGGTTTTTGGCACGGCGGCGCGGGTGATTTTGATGACCCTGTTCGTCCTGCCCGTCGGCGTGGCCACGGCGATTTACCTGACCGAGTACGCGCGGTCCGGGGCGCCGTTCACGCGCGTCATCCGCAGCGCGGTCAACAATCTGGCCGGCGTGCCCTCCATCGTGTTTGGCCTGTTCGGACTGGGCTTTTTCATCAGCGCGGTGGGCGGCAGCCTGGACGGCCTGTTGTCCCCGGACAACCCCAAGCCGGTGTGGGGCAAGCCGGCGCTGATCTGGGCCTCGCTGACCCTGGCGGTGATGACGTTGCCGGTGGTGATCGTGGCCACCGAGGAATCCCTGCGCGCCATTCCGCCGGGCCTGCGCGAGGCCAGTCTGGCCCTGGGCGCCACCAAGCTGCAGACCATCCTGCGCGTGGTCCTGCCCCAGGCCCTGCCCGGCATCCTCACCGGCGGCATCCTGGCGGTGAGCCGGGCGGCGGGCGAGGTGGCGCCCATTCTGTTCACCGGCGCGGCCTACTACATGGCCAGCCTCCCGCGCGCACTCACCGACCAGTTCATGGACCTGGCCTATCATGTGTTTGTGCTTTCGACCCAGGCGCCGGACATCGAAAAAAGCCGGCCCATCCTGTACGGCACCGTGGTGGTGCTGCTGCTGTTGACCTTCGCCCTGAACGTGGTGGCCATCCTCATCCGCACCCGGGTGCGCCGCCGCCTGCGGCAACTGGGCTGACCGTCCCGCCCCTTCTGTCATGGCCGTCTCCTCCCCCAACCTGAAAGTCCGCGCCGAGGTCCCCGCCGGCGCCAGCGTGGCCGAGGCCCCGGAGCTGATCACCATCGAGCGGCTCTCGCTGTGGTACGGCACGGCGCCGGCGCTTCGGGACATCAGCTTCGGCATCCGCGAGCGCCTGGTGACCGCGTTCATCGGTCCCTCCGGCTGCGGCAAGTCCACCCTCCTGCGCTGCCTCAACCGCATGAACGACCTCATTGACGGGGTGCGCCTCACCGGGCAGGTCCGCATCGCCGGGCAGGACATCTACGCGCCGGCGGTGGACGTGATCGAGTTGCGGCGCCGCGTGGGCATGGTGTTCCAGCGCTCGAACCCGTTCCCGAAATCCATCTACGACAACATCGCCTACGCCCTGCGCCTCCAGGGCATCCGCCGCAAGGCCGAGCTGGACGAAATCGTCGAGAAAAGCCTCCGCGCCGCCGCACTCTGGGACGAGGTCAAGGACCGCCTGCACGCCAGTGCGCTGGGCCTTTCCGGCGGGCAACAGCAGCGCCTGTGCATCGCCCGCGCCATCGCCGTGCAACCGGACATCCTGCTCATGGACGAACCGGCCTCGGCCCTGGACCCCATCGCCACCGCCCGGATCGAGGACCTCATCCTCGACTTGAAACGCGACTTCACCATCGTCATCGTCACCCACAACATGCAGCAGGCCGCGCGCATCTCGGACTACACCGCCTTTTTCTACCTGGGCGAACTCATCGAGTACGACACCACCACCCGCATCTTCACCAACCCGGCCCGCAAGCAGACCGAGGACTACGTCACCGGCCGTTTCGGTTGAGCCGCCGGCCCCGCCCCTCACCCACCGCCCGCGCCGCCATGTCCGTGCACTTCGACCAACACCTGGACGAACTCAAACAACGGCTCCTCACCATGGCCAGCAAGGCGGCCACCGCGGTGGACCGGGCGCTCCGGGCCCTGGTCGAGCGCGAGGACGACCTCGCCCGCCAGGTCATCGCCGCCGACACCGAGCTGGACGACCTGGAAGTGGCCATTGACGAACTGGGCATCCAGCTCCTGAGCCAGGCCCCCCTGGCCGGAGACCTGCGCCTGATCACCGTGGCCATGAAGTTCGGCCAAAACCTCGAACGCGTCGGCGACGAGGCCACCACCATCGCCCGCCGCGCCATCGAACTGGGTCAGGAACCCCAGCTCAAACCCTACGTGGACATCCCCCGAATGGCCCGGCTGGCCCTGGACATGTTGCACGAGGCCCTGGAGGCCTTCATCCGCCACGAACCGGCCCGCGCCCTGGCCGTCATCCCCCGCGACAAAGAGGTGGACGCGCTCAACAAACAACTCCACCGCGAGCTGGCCAGCTACATGATTGAACGGCCCGACACCATCACCCGCTGCCTGAACCTGATGGTCATCTCGAAAGCCCTCGAACGGGTGGCCGACCACGCCAAAAACCTGGCCGAAGAGGTGGTGTACCTCTACGAGGGCCGGGACGTGCGCCACAAACTCAAGCCGGCCCCTCCACCCGACCTCGCCGAACCCGCCCCGCCCTCCGGCACCTGACCCGCGCCCCGCCGGGGATTTGCCTTTCGCCCCGGCCGGCCTACCCTTGGCGAGCGCGCCGGTATGAAAACGCCCGCCACCTTTGGACTGCTGGTTGCCCTGGGACTCGCCGGACTATCCCGCCCCGGCGCCGCTGCCGAACCCGTGAACCCCGACACTGCCCATTCCACCGCCACGCCTCCTCCGGCCCAACTCGAACGCGCCACGCTCGGCGGCGGCTGTTTCTGGTGCCTCGAGGCGGTCTTTGAACTGGTGCCGGGCGTCCACGCCGTCACCAGCGGTTACGCCGGCGGCCACGTCGAGAATCCCACGTACAAACAGGTCTGCAGCGGGACCACCGGACACGCCGAAGTGGTGCAAATCGAGTTCGACCCGGCGCGGGTCAGCTACGAGCGCCTGCTCGAAATCTTCTGGCAATGCCACGACCCCACCACCCTCAACCGCCAGGGCAACGACCTTGGGCCCCAGTACCGCTCGATCATCCTTTACCACAACCCCGCCCAAAAGGCGGCCGCCGAAAAGTCCCGCGCCACCGCCGCCGCGCAGTTCACCCGGCCCATCGTCACGGAGATCAAGCCGCTGACGCGCTTCTACCCGGCCGAGGCGTACCACCAAGACTACTTCCGCCGCAACCCCGACCAGGCCTACTGCCAGGCGGTCATCGCTCCCAAGGTGCGGAAGTTCAAAAAAGAACTCGCCCCGTAGCAGGCGACGACCGGCCGGCGCCCCTCACCCGAATCGCCCCCGCGGCGCGGGCTGGAAGCGCGACCTCAGGGAGCCTGCGGCGCCATGGGCAGGACCGCGTCCACCCGCCGCAATCCCAGCCCGCACGTGCCGAAATCCCGCCGCGGCGGTCGCTGACCGGACGTCGAAAAGATTGTGTCAAACGGCCGCGCGGGCGCGCGGTCGAACACGTAGCCGCATCCCTCCGCCAACACCAACCTCAGGGCATACGCGTGCACCGGCACCAACGCCTGCAACCGCACGCGGTACCCCCGTTCCGGCGCTTCCAACGCCGCCAGCGGCACTTCCCAGTACACCTCCACCGTGCCCGGCGGCGGCAACGGCCGCGGCCACCGCAACTCATACGTCCCCGCGCCCACCAGCCGGGGCTCGAACACTTCCCCGGCCAGCGTCACGCCCTGCAGCGTGGCCTCGGGATACGCCAGCGCCAGCACCCATGCCTCCGCGCGCGGCGGCCAGCGCTCGAACTCGATGCGCGAGCGCACCGAAATCACCGCGTTGGTGCCCAGGACCCATTCGTCCCGCTGCCGCACCTCCGGTCCGCCCGCCGCCGCCTCCCGGGCCGCCCGACTGGCCTTCCACTCCCCCACGGTCACCCAGCCCACCAGGACCGCCATCGCCGCGACGCCGATTCCCCACACCACCGCCGGCCCCGCCCCGCCCGGGGCACCGGGCGGCGGGTTGTTCGGGCCGAACAACGCCCAGCGCAGGTGCGCGCGCCAGTTCCAGCGGTGCGCCTCGGGCGGCGTCGGCCAGGACCACAGCAGCACCCCCACCGGCACCGCCAGCGCCAACCCGGTCACCGGGTGGAACAGCGTCGGGACGCGGGCCGCCAGCGACCAGAGCGCCGGTCCGGCCAGATTGGCCGCGGCATGAAAGAGCACGCACGCCCAGTAATTGCCGCATTTGAGGTACACCACGCCGTTGAGGAACCCCAGCAGGAACGTCTCGGGAAACCGCACGAAGCTGCCGTGGATCAGGCCGAACAACACCGCCGTGGCCGACACCGCCGCCGCGGGCCGCCAAAACGCGGCCAGCGTTCGCTGCATCACCGGCCGGAACATCAGCTCCTCGGCCAGCGGCGCCGGCAGGGCCAGGGCCAAAATCAACGGCCAGTCCGGCGCACGATTCGCCAACGGCAGGTCCAAACCCCGGCGCACCGCCACGCCCGTCACCACCGCCAGGCCGGCCGCCAATACCCCCAACAGCCCCGCCCGCACGGCGTCCACGCCCCGCGGCACCCGGAAATCCGGGCCCGGGCCCGGGCGGCGGCGACGGCTCAGCCAGAGCACCCCCCCGGCCGGCGCGGCAAAGAAAAGCAGTTCCGAGAGCACAAACCCGGGCGCGAACCGCCACACTTGCAGCAGCGCGCCCACGGTCCAACCGCCCAGCACGCAAAACGCAAAGGCCCCCACCACCCACACCGCCGGAAGGGCGGGCGGGCCCGGTGCGGGCGCCTTTTGGCCGGAATCGTGCACGGCGGCGCAACTTTCAGCGCCGCCCGGCCCCTCGCAAGCACGGAGCCGGCCGCTTGCGGCCGGAGTCGCGGCCCTTCGTTATCGCGGCTGCGGGCGGTCTCGCGCCCGGCGTCCCGGGCAAACGCGCCCGCGGCTGCTTGACTTGGCGGGTGGTAACCCGACGCTTGGGCGCGGCACGGCGGGTACCCCACCGGTCTGCGGCTTGGCGCGGGTTGAACTTCCCGTCCGTTCCCGGCGTCTTGCCCGAGCATGAATTGCGGAATCACGGCTCCCCAACCCCGCCTCTCCGACGCCCGGCCGCGCGCGTGCGCGTCCGGGTGGCGCAGCGCCCTGGCGGTGTTGCTCGCCGTCGGCTGTGTCGGCTGCCGGACCTACACCACGCAAAGCCGGGAAATGACCTCGGCGTGGGCGGCGGGCGATGCCCCGGCCGCGGCGCGCACCTTTGCGCGCGAAGCCGAGCGCAAGACCAGCTCGAAGGATGCGGTGATCTGGCATCTGGAGGCGGGTGCCGCCACGCGCGCGGCGGGGGATTTCGTCGCCAGCAACCGCCACTTCGACACCGCCGCCGCCCGCATCGAGGCTTACGAAAACCGGCCCAAAGTGCGCCTGGGCAACGAGGCCGGCGCCCTTTTTTCCAACCAGCAAAACCTGCCCTACGAGGGCCGCGCCTACGACAAAATCCTCCTCCACACCTACAAGGCGCTCAATTACCTCGCCCTGGGCGAGCCGGACCGGGCGCGGCCGGAATTGATCCGTGCCTACCAACGGCAACAGGACGCCGTGGCCGAGAACCGCCGGCGTATCGAGGAGGCGCTCGAGGCCGAGCGCCAATCCGACCAGCGGGAAGTCATCGCCCGCACCCGGGCCGACCCGCAGTTCCAACAGGCGACCGCCAGCCTCACCCGTGGTCTGGAGGGTTTTCGCGCCTACGCCGACTACGTCAACCCCTTCACCGTGTACCTGGACGGCCTGTACTTCCTGCACGCCGGCGCCGGCGGAGCGGACCTCGAACGCGCGCTCAAATCCCTGCGCCGCGTTGTGGAAGTGGCCGGCCCCAACCCGGCCGTGGCGGCGGACCTGGCCCTGGCCGAGGCGCGGGCGGCCGGTCGCGCGAGCGCGAGCGGGCCGCTGACCTACGTCATTTTTGAGACCGGCCGCGCCGCCAGCCGCGAGCAGGTGCGCCTGGATATTCCCATTCTGGTGGTGGACGTCTCCTACATCGGCGCGGCGTTCCCGCAACTGGTCTTCCACGAGGAGGATTACGAACGTCACCTGATCGTGGAGGCCGGCGGCACGCGCCAGAGCACGGTCCCGGTGGCCAGCGTGGACGCGATCATCGCCCAGGACTTCCGCAACGAACTGCCGGCCATCATCACCAAGACCCTCATCGCCACGGCGGCCAAGGCCGCGGCCGGGTGGGCGGTCAGCGACGCCGCCCGCCGGCAGGACGAGGGATTGGGGTTGCTGGCGCGCCTGGTCACCGCCGCGGTGCAGGCGGCCGTGAACATCGCGGACACCCGCTCCTGGACCACGTTGCCCAAGGAATTTCAGGTCGCGCGGCTGACCCCGCCGGCCGACCGGACGTTGCGCCTGAGCACGCCGGGCCAGGTTGCCCGGCACGTGACGTTGATTGACGGTGAGGTGACCGTCGTCTATGTAAGGTCCATGCGGGCCGGAGGCCCGTTGTGGATCCATCAATTTCGCTTGCGATGAACCGAATACCGATGCTTGCCTGCTGCCTGCTGGGCGCCGCGTGGGGCCTGGGGTCCGGCTGCAGTTCCACCACCGTCAACACGGTTGAACCGGCCGTGCCCAGCGCGCACCGCGAGATGCTGGCGGACCAGCGGGTGCAAACCGACGCCTCGCTGGCCCGGGCCGTGCGCGTGCGCGGCGTCAACACCGCCACGGACGCGCAGGGCTTTCTGCGGGTGCAGGTCGAGATCGAAAACACCACCCGCAGCCGCAAGCAGATCACCTACCGGGTGCAGTGGTTCGACGAGCAGGGGATGCTCATCTCCCTGCCCACGGCCACGGCCGTGCCGCGCGCGCTCGAAGGGCGCGAAGTGGCCTACATCACCGCCACCGCCCCCACGCCAAGAGCCAAGGACTTCCGCATCCTGTTTCTCGAACCCGTGACCCAATAAGCCATGAAGCCCCGTTCCCGTTTCCTCCTCCCGGCGGCTTTGGCGGCGCTGTTGCCCGCCTGCTCCAGTCCCAAGACCGCCTACGTCGAGCCCGGCAGTTCGCGCCTGATCACCAGCGTGGACCAGGTCAACATTCAGGACTTCGCCCAGGCGGCGGACACAATGGTGGCCTCGCTCATTGACCACCTCATCAACCCCGGTCAACTCCGCAGCGGCGTGCCCGGCGAGCCGGCCCTGCTGGCCATCAGCCGCATCCAGAACAACACCGGCCAGCAGCTCGACACCGACCTCCTGGTGAAGAAAATCCGCGTCGCCCTGCTGCGCACCGGCAAGGTCTGGACCAGCACCACCATCGCCTTCGGCGGCCCCGAAGACCCGCTGGCCGCCGAGGAACAACAACTGCTGGGCAGGTCCGCCGCCGGGGTCAACCGCCGCCCCGACTACACCTTGTCGGGCAAAATCATTGAAGACCGGACCCGGGCGGGGAACCTCCGCCAGACAGCCTACGTTTTCCAGCTTTCGCTGACCAAAACGCCGGAGGGCATCGCGGTGTGGGAAGACGAAAAGACCATCGTCAAGCAGGGCAGCCGGCCGGCGGTGGGTTTCTGAAAATTGGGCAAGCCGGACCATGAAAAACCTGTTGAAAAACCCGTTGATCCTTCTGCCGCTGGCCGCCGTGGTGCTGGCCGGGTGCCGCAGTCCCGAGGCGCGCGTCACCAACCCGAAAGCCCCCGGCCCCGCCGTGGGCACCGTGGTGGGAAGCGGGGTGGGCGCCGTGGCCGGCAACGTGGCCGGAGCGGTCGTGGGGGTGGGTGAAGGGGCCGCGGCCGCAGCCAGCCAGCCGTTCAAATACGACCCCGCCAAACGGATCATCTGCCACTGGCACGAGGAAAAGACCCCCGACGGCCGCGTCATCCAGGTGCCCGAGTACTACCTGGTGGACGCTCACGGCCGCATCCTGCGTCGCTTGTCGGAAGACGAAGTCCGTTGAGCGGAAGCGTCCCCGCGCGTCGAGGACGCACCGCCCCCTGGCCCGTTTTCCGGGATAAGGCCGTTCCACACCGGCCAATCACCGACCGGAGCGAAGGATGTCATTGCGTGTAGCGGTGAAATCTCCGAAGGGTCCGGTGCGCAGCGCGCCTGGGCCGGCCGGTTTGTGGCTCCCGGCCATCTGCGTGCCGAAAGCTTGCAGGAAAGCGGCGACGCGTTCCACAGTGCTCCCTGACGCGGCCGGTGTCCGCGTCGCCCTTCCGGCCGGTGTGGCGAAATGGCAGACGCAAGGGACTTAAAATCCCTTGGCCAGGATTGGCCGTGTGGGTTCGAGTCCCACCACCGGCACCAGATTTCGCGAGCATCCCGCGTTGCGGCGTGCCGAGCGAGTTTCGTCGGGGCCGGCGCGCCCCAAAGCAGGCCCGCGCTACGCAGAAAGCCTGTTGACGCAACCGCGGTCTTTGGTACCTTCACCGCTCTTTGTTCGGAGCTTGATGAAGACGTACTTGCCCAAAGTGGACTTGAACGCCCGGCAATGGCGGGTGGTGGATGCCGACGGCATGGTGCTGGGCCGCCTGGCGGCCACCGTGGCCAACCTGCTACGCGGCAAAGACAAACCGATCTTCACCCCGCACCTGGACACCGGTGATTTTGTGATCGTGATCAACGCCGAGAAGGTCCGCCTGACCGGCAAAAAGGAAACCCAGAAGCGCTACATGACCTACTCGGGGTGGAAGGGTGGCGAGAAATTCCGCACCGTGGCCGAGGTGCGCGCCCGGCACCCCGAGCAGCTCATCCTGCACGCCGTGAAGGGCATGATCCCCAAAAACCGTCTGGGCGCCCGGATGCTCACCAAACTGAAGGTCTTCCGCGGCCCCCAGCATCCCCATCAGGCTCAAAAACCGATTCCCACTCCCCTCCCTGCCTAGTCTCCCATGACCCAGGTTGCTGAACTTCTCGGCACGGGCCGGCGCAAGGAAGCCGTGGCGCGCGTGCGTCTGGCCCCCGGCAGCGGCAAAATCACCATCAACGGCCGGCCGATCGAAAACTACTTTGTCCTCGAATCCCAGCGCGTTTGGGCCACGCATCCCCTGGTGGTCACGGAAACGGCGGGCAAATTCGACGTGCGCGTCAACGTCACCGGCGGCGGCCTCAGCGGCCAGGCCGGGGCGGTGCGCCTGGGCATCGCCCGCGCGTTGCTCAGTTCCGACCCCAACCTCCGTCCGCGGCTCAAGGCCGAAGGCCTGCTCACTCGCGACCCCCGCGTGAAGGAGCGTAAGAAGTACGGCCAGCCGGGCGCACGCAAGCGTTTCCAGTTCAGCAAACGCTAAAGCGGCATTGCCCACCGCTCCAGCGGGGGCCGACCTCCCTCCGCTTTGGGGTGGTGTGCGAGTCCCGACCCGGCGGACACCTGCCGCTCCTGCCCGGTGTCATCGCCCGCCGGGCAAGAAATCTCCGGCCCGGGCTCAACGACCGCCGCGGCTTTCAACACCCCGCCGAAGCCTCGGCGGGGTTTTTTGTCGCTACTTGAAGGTGGTGTTGCTTGACACCTCAAGATTTTGTGGGCAACGTCCGCGCCAGCCACATTTAGCAGTAGGCCGAGCCCTTATGCGTTGTCCCAAGTGCGGTTGCCGAGAAGACAAGGTCATAGACTCCCGGGCCTCCCGGGAAGGGGCAACCATCCGGCGTCGCCGCGAGTGCCTGGCCTGTGGCCACCGCTTCACCACCTACGAGCAGGTGGAAACCCGCCCCTTGGCGGTCATCAAACGCGACGGCCGACGCGAACCGTTCTCGAAGGACAAGCTGCGCAGCGGCATCAGCCGCGCGTGCGACAAACGCCCCGTCAGCCCGGCCCAAATCGAGGAACTCGTCGAGCGGGTGAGCGGCGAGCTGCACAGCGAGTTCGACGGCGAGGTCCCGGCCACGGTGATCGGGGAACGGGTCATGAGCGAACTGCGCGGCCTGGACCCGGTGGCCTACGTGCGCTTTGCCAGTGTCTATCGCCGGTTCGAGGAGGCCACAGATTTCCTGCAAGCGGTCAAACATCTGGAGGTCCCGCATGATACGGCTACGTACCGACTGCCTGGTTTTTGAAACGGCCGCCGGCGGGGTGCCCTGCCCCGTGGAGTACGTGATCCACGAACTCCTGGGCGAGGCCTCCACGTGGGTGGACCCCGAGATTCTCCGACAGGCCGCCGCGGGCGTGTTGCGTTATTTCCGGGACGACCTGGAGCGCGACACCGTGACCGTGGACGAATTTTCCCGCGTCCTGGCCCGGGTGTTGCGGAACTTTGGCGTGCAAGTGGTCACCGAAACGGCGCCCAAGGGCGGCGAAGAAGTTTTTCCGCTCGACCTCCGGGACCTGGTGCGCGAAGCGGGCGCGAACTTCGAACTGGCGTTTTTCACCCGCCTGCGGGGTGAACTGACCCAACGCCTGGCCCGCGCGCCGCGGGTGTTGCGCCTGCAGGGCCTGCGCCCCTGCGTCAAACACCTGGTCTCGGCGCAACGCTGGTGTCCGCGCTGCCGCCGGCTCAGTCACCAGATTCTGGATTTCCTGGACGAGTGCCTGCGGGAAGCCGCGCCGGGTGGCGGCTGCGCCCTGGTGGTGAGTTGAGCCGCGCTCCGGCCGGTTCCACCGCGGCGCCAATCCGTTCGCCGGCTTGGCGGCCCGCGCCGCGCCTCACAGCCGGTACTGCGGAATCTTCAGCCATTCCCCGCCCTTGAGGGCGGACTGGTGGGCCACGATGCCGGCCACCGTCATGTTCAGGGCCAGCGCCACATCCACCCGCGGCCGGCGTCGCTCCAGGATGGCGGTCACAAACTCGTTCATCAAATACCCGTGCGAACCGCCGTGCCCGCCGGCCTCGACCCCCGGCGGCAACGGCGGCCGGCGCGTGTCGGGCAGGTTCTTCTCCAACCCCTCGAAGCGACCGTGAAAGCTGCCGCGCTGGCCCCGCACGCGGCCGCGTTCGCCCTCGTCGCCGGGTGTGTCCCAGCTCACGGCCATGCGGGACATGCCGCCCTCGCTGGTGCGGAACAGGGCGATCTCGGTGCCGAAGGGATTTCGGTAACGGTTGTGGGCGGGTTGGAGGTGTTCGATCCGGCTGGGCATGCCCAGGCAGGAAACCTCGGTAAAACTGCCGCCGGTGACGCCCAGGTGGTAGGCGTTCGAGTGCGTCGGGTACCATTGCGGCGGCAGGCCCACCCGCCAGTCCCGGAAGGACGGGATCGGCTGCTCCATGTAGTGGTAGTACTCACCCTCCGAGTACACGATCTCCCCCAGCAACCCGGCGCGGTAAAGTGTGCGCATCGCGTGCAGGTCGGCATGGTAACAGGAGGTCTCGAACATCATGTAGGTCAGGCCGGACTTCTTCACCGCGGCGAAGAGCTGGTCCGCCTCTTCCAGCGAGCCGAACACCGCCGGCACCGCGCAGGCCACGTGTTTGCCGTGCTCGAGCGCCAGGATGCTGTGGCGCGAGTGGCTGGGGGCGTCCGTGGCCACAAACACCGCCTCGATGCGGTCGTCTTTGACCAATTCCTCCAGTGAAGGGTAGGTCTTCGCGCATCGGCACGCCCGCGCCAGCGCGGCGCAACGCTCCGGAATCAGGTCGCTCACCGCCACGACCTCGACATTCGGGTGGTCCTGGAAACCGAACACCGCCCCGAACTGGCACACCCCGTAGCCCACAATGCCCACGCGCAGGCGGCGGTCGGACACGGGCTTCCAACCCCGCGAGGCTTCCGGATCGGTGGGCGCCTTTTCAAACCCCGCGATCGGCACGTCCTGGGCGCGCGCCAGCAGGGCGACGGCGCTCCCGGCGCCGACGCTTTTCAGGAAGCTCCGGCGCGAGGCGCCCGCCGGCGGCAACGGCTTGCGAGGTGTCTTCATGCGCCTTGTGGTAACGCCCCGTCGGGCCGCTGTCACGTCTTCGCGCGACCACGCCTCATCGCGCGCGGACGCGCTGCTGCCCGCCGCAAATCGGGCTTCCCAGCCGCGCCCGGCCTTTCCACCATCGCGCCATGCGCACTCCTCGCCCCACCCCACTGCCAGGCCGCGCCCCGGTGTGGCGCTGCGGAGCGGCCGCGATCCTGGCGGCCCGGCTGCTCGCCGCCGAACCGCCCACGGCGGAGTCGCATTTGCTGGTGGACCTGCCACCGGCACCGTACCCGACCGCGCTGCTCACCAACTCGCCCTTCGGCATCAACAGCGCCCTGGACCCCGGCCAGCCCGACCTCGAGACCCATTTTCAGGCCATGCAGGACCTGGGCGTGAAGTGGGTCCGGCAGGATTTCACCTGGCGCCAGATCGAACGGGCGCCGGGTCAATACCAGTGGCAGGCCTACGACCAACTGGTGGAAACCGCGCACGAGCACGGCATCCAACTGCTCGGCTGCCTGGCCTACGCGCCCAGTTTCCATGACCCCGCCACCCCCGCCGGCGCCGATGCCTACGCCAAATTCGCCGAGGCCGCCGCGCGCCGTTACGCCGGGCGGGTGGATTACTGGCAGATTTGGAACGAGCCCAACGGCGGATTCTGGAAGGGCAGTCCCGAGGATTACGCCCGCCTGCTCAGCGTGGCCGGCCCGGCCATTCGCCTGGTCAACCGTCAGGCCCGGGTCGTGGCCCTCAACATGGCCTTCTGCGATGTGCTCTGGGCCGGTCGCGTGCTCAAGCAGGTCTCCCCCGCCGCTTACGACATCGTGGCCTTCCACCCGTACCGCCCGCCCTCGGCGCCCGAGGAGCCCTTCGACTGGTGGATGCTCGACCAGTACGTGAAGTCCTGGCACGCCGGCGAACTGCCCACCAACTACTCGCAGGTGAACATGACGTTCCTCGAGCAAACCGCCGAACTGGCCCGCCTGCTCGAACGTCTCAACGCCCCCAAGCCGCTCTGGGTCACCGAAATCTGCTGGAACTCGCACCTCCACCCCTACGGCGTGAGCGAACTGCGCCAGGCCGACCTGCTGGTCCGCTTCCACGTCCTGGCCCTGGCCTCGCGCCGGATCGAAAAGGTCTTCTGGTGGGCGCTGCGCGACCAGGGCGTGCGCCAGTACGACCAGGCGGACATGGTGGGGCTGATGCGGTTTGACCGCTCGCCCAAGTACAGCTTCGCCGCGTACGCCTGGATGACCCGCCTGCTCGAGGGCAGGCGCTGGGTCCGCAACGACGCCTTCGGCCCGCGCGTGTTCGTGGTGGTCTTCAACGACCCCGAGAAAAAGCAGGACACCCTGGTCGCCTGGGCCACGCAGCCCGTGGCCTATCTGCGGGTAAACACCCCCGAAAGCGGGCTCGAGGTTTACGACGTCTTCGGCACCCGGCGCTTCGTCGAGCACGACCCCGTGCGCACCGCCAGCTTTTCCGTGCCCATCGGCGAAAGCCCGATCTACCTCGTCGGCGCCGAGGGGCTGCGCGCCACGGTCCGCGAACTGCCCGGCTGGTAGCGCCGGAACGGAGCGCCGGAGCGAATTGCGCGCCCGGCCTGCACGCCCCGCACCAAACCAACACGGCCCCGACCGCGACTCAACGCACCCGTTCGACCACCACCTGCTTCAGGTCGCTGACGCCGATCTGGAGCAACTCGGCGTTCTGGTACAGGGCGAGGCTGGTCTTGACCGCCGGCCGGCCGGCCAGCTCGCGTTGGTGTTCCAGCTCGCGGATCGCCAGCACATCCAGCGCCACGGGGTCGGTGCCGAACCAGAGCTGATTCAGCACCGCCGAGTAGTGCAGGAGCGTGCGCTCCTCGCCGTAGTACTGCGCCAGCAGGGCGTCGGTCACGTTCAACACCACCCGGTCGCCCAGCAACGGCAGCGCGCAGATTTCCGGCACTGCCACCGCCAGCCGGCCGGCGTCGCCGGTGAACCGGAGCGTGTTGTCCACGCTGCCCAACGCCAGCCCGGCCAGGTGTCCGGACACGCCGCTGTGGTTGTGGTTGAGCAGCGGGACCACGCTGATGATCCGGGTCAACTCCCGGCTGACCAACCGGCTCACGTACGAGCGCCGGCTCAGGGATTGCCCCTGCTGGTCGAAGTCCACGTCGCCATGCACCACCTGCCCGAGGATCGAGTTTTCGTAAAACTCGTTGGTGTCGTAGCCCGCCTCGAGCGCCGCCGCCACGCGCACCCCCTGCCGGGCCGCCAGGTCCACAAAACCGGCCTGCCGCAAAGGCGCCATTTGCTTGTCCCAGATCACCACCCGCTCCGGCGGATGGCCCGCGGTGAGCAGGCTCGAGACCAGCGCCTCGACCACCGCCGGCCGGGTCCCGCTCAACGCACCCGGCGCGGCGTGGACCTTGATGCCCACCACCTCCTGGGTGCTCAAGAGGCTGCGCCAGGCCGCCTCGGGTGTGGGCTGACCGGTGAAATGGGTCAACCCGCGGTCCACCATGCGCCGCAGGACCTCGCGCTGGGGCTGGTAAGCCACCATGGCGGCCGGGTCTTCCACCACCACCACCCGGGCCCGGGCCGGGGCCGGAAGGGGGAACATCGGCGCCGACATCGCCGGAGCCGGGGCCGAAATCGGGGGGGGCGTTTCGGGGAAGGGCTCCGCGCCAATCGCCAGCCAACCTCCCAGCAGGACCGCGGCAATCCCGCCCGGGTTCCTTGACGTGCCAGACATGAGGTGTTACCACCGGGCGACATGTGGGCCGCCCAACATCGGGGGCTGTTATCGGACTTCGCCCGGGCCTTTGGCAAGCCTGCACGCCACCCGGCGGCCGCGCCTTCGCAGGGGGCGGAGCAGCCCGGGAAAGGTGCGTGGCGGGCCGGTCTCTTTTGGGGTCTGTTCTTGTTCGTGGCGGGCTGCGGCGTCCAAGGGCGCGACCACCTGCTGCTGGGCCAGCGGTTGCTCCGGGAAGGCCGTCCGGCCGAGGCCATCGAGCCGCTCCAGGCCGCGATTCAAGCCCTCCAAACCAACGCCCCTGCCGCGGCCCAGGCCTGGAACTACCTCGGCCTGGCCTACCATCGGGCGGGACAACCCGCCGAGGCCGCCCGGGCTTACAAGGTGGCGCTGGACCGCGACTTCAACCTCTTCACCGCCCGCTACAACCTGGGCGCGCTGCTCTTCGAGCAGGGCAACTACGCCGCCGCCATCAACGAACTGACCACCTACACCGCCCACCAGCCCAAAGACCCGGCCGGCTGGCTCCTGCTCGGCCGGGCGCAACTGCGCGCCGGCCTGCTCGACGCCGCCGACCGCAACCTGCTCCAGGCCCTGCGCCTGAACCCCGATCCTCTCCCGCAGGCCGAAGCCCTCAACGCCCTCGGCCTGGGCCAGGCCCAACGCCGCCGACCCCGCGAGGCCTTCCAGTACTTCGAGGCCGCCCTCAATCGCGTCACCAACTACCCGCCCGCCCTGCTCAACCAGGCCATCCTTTCCCAGCAGGTGCACGACCACCGCTTCGCCCTCCAGAAATACGCCGCCTACCTCGCCGCGGCCGGCCAGGCCGCTGAGGCCGAGACCATCCGCCGCCTGACCAACCGCCTGGGCGAGCAAATCGCCCAGACGCTCAAGCCCACACCGGCACCGGTTGCCCCGCCACCCGCGACCAACCTGCTGGCCAATCTCCGCACCGCAACTCCGCCTGCAGTGAGCGCTCCAACCCCGAGCCCGCTCCGCACCACGGTGCCTCCGGCCAAGCCGTCCGTCACCGCGCCGCCGGGGATCGCGCAAACCTCACCCCCCCCGGCCCCGGTCGCCACCACCGCACCCCCACCCGTCGTAGCCGCCGCCCCACCGCCGGTCCGGACGCCGCCGGACACCACACCTGCGCCGCCCCAGGTCGCCGCGGTCACACCGCGCGCCGCCCCCCCCGGCCCCCGCGGAGCCGAAAAACCACCACCAAGCACGCCCGGCCCCGCACCGGCGCCCGTTGCCGCCGCGCCCAAGCCAGAGCCGCCCCCGGCGCCGACCGTGGAAACGGTGGAGCTCGAGACCGAACCGGACGTCAAACCCGCCGTGGACGTGGCGCTCGCCCCGGCCGCGACGCCGCTCCCGCCTTCCGTCGCCACGTCCCCTCCACCCGCCGCGCCCGCTCGCGAACCAGCGGCGGGTCCCACCCCGGCCCGACCCGCCGCCACGCCGGCATTGTCCTCCGCGGCCCCGGGCAGCGAAGCCAAGGAACCCGAACCGCCCCGCAAACGCTCCTTCCTCGCCCGACTCAACCCGCTCAACCTCATCCGCGGCGAGGAGGACCCGGAAAAAATCCGCGAGCGCGAGGCGAAAAAAGCCGCCGAGCAGGCCCGCAAGGCGGCAAAAGAGGCCGCCAAAAAACGGCCCACACCCGTCGAACGCAAGACGGCCGCCGCCCCGGCCCCGCCTCCCGAGCCGCCCCGCCCCGTTTTTCCCCGGTACCGCTACGCGGCACCGGCCCCGCCCGCGCCCGGAAATCGCGCGGAGGCCGAGCGCCTGGTGGCCGAAGGCCTGGCCGCGCACCGCGCCGGGCGGTTGGGCGAGGCGTTGACGGCGTACCAGCGGGCCACGCGCGCCGACCCGGCGCACTTCCCGGCCCAGTTCAACCTGGCCGTGGCCGCCTACGAGCAACGCGACTGGCCGCGTGCCCTGGCCGCTTACGAGACCGCGCTGGCCCTGGACCCCGCCCATGCCGACGCCCGCTACGGCCTGGCCCTCACCCTGGAACGCGCCGGTTACCCGCTCGACGCGGCGGCGGAACTGGAAAAATTGCTCGCCCGCGACCCGCGCCACGTCGAAGCGCACCTGGCCCTGGCCAATCTTTGCGCCACGACGCTGGCCGAGCGCGACCGCGCGCGGGAGCATTACCTCAAGGTGCTCGAGCTCCAGCCCCACCACCCCCAGGCCGGGCTGATCAAGCGCTGGCTGGGGCCGGCCCGGCGGCCCTGAAGCCGGATCGAAGCCGGATTCGGGGGCGTGTCACCCGACGCGGCCCGGCTTGGCGGGTGACCGCGCAAGGCGCAGGACCATCCAACCGGCCAGGAACAGGCCTGCCAGCAGGGCCAGTCGGCCCACGCCCGAAACCTCCGCCCGCACGGCCGCGACGCGGAGGGCGATTTTCAACTCGGCCCACGGCTCCACCGCCAGCGGGCGGGTGAAGGTCAACACCCGGCCCTGCTCGGGCAGCGCCACCCGCAACGCCGTGGGGCTGGCCGCCGCCGCTTCCTGCTGTTGAATGAGGCGCTGGGCCAGTTTCAACGGCACCGCCTCGTCCTCGGGGGCGCCGCGCTCAAGCTGTTGCCCTGCCCGGGGAGGCGTCGCCGGCGCCGCGGCCGGGGAGGGGACCTGGCCGGCCACGCGGCTCTGACTGAGGCTCAACCCCCGGAGGGCCTGCTGCATCTTGAGGTTTTGGAGCTGGACGCGCGCGTCCTCGTTGAACGCCGCGTCGCGGCTTGAAAGTTGAAAGGCGTTCTTGAAGGCCAGCCGGGCGCGCTCGGCGTCGCCGGCCTCGAGCAGGCGGTTGCCCAGGGAGAGAAATTGTTCGGCCTGCTGATTCTGCTCGCGTTGCCGGGTCCGTTCCGCGGTCAGGTAGGCCTCCAGGTCCGGCGGGGCCACGGCGCGGGTGGCCGCCTCCTGCAATTGCAGGGTGCCGGACCAGTCCTTCAGGCGCCAGCGCTCGTGCAGGAAGACCTGCCAGGAGACGTTTTCCAGGGGCAGGTCCAGGCGCGGCCCGACCAGCGTCAGGTCGAGCGTCTCCGGTCGCGCGCGGCCCGCCGGGCTGGTGTGGTAGAACTCGATGGTGACCGGTTCGCTGCCGCCGGCGTGTTGCTCGAGCGGGATGAGCACCTGGTCGCCGTCGTTCCAGGGCCAGACGCTGTTCTGGTTGACGAAGGCGAACCAGAAACGCGCCCCGGCCGGCAGCCGCAGGTGCAACAGGCGCTTGTCGCCCGGAACCAGTTCGACCCGCGTGCGGGTGAGCATCCCGCCGTCGTCGGCCACGACGGATTGGAGTTCGACGCGGTTGACGCGCGCGGGCAGGAGGCTGGCGGCCTGGTGACGCTCCAGACGCACGGTCAGGCGCGCGTCCGGCTCGATGAGGCGGAAGGTGTAGTTGGCCGCCGCCGCCGGGATGTCCCGCAGCAACGCGCGCGGGATGACCTGCCATTCGGTGGGTTGCAGGCTCGGCGGCACCTCCGCCACCCGCGCCTGGAGCCGGCCGGCGGCCTGCACGGTGAGGAAGCCGCGTTGCAGATTCACCTCGAGCGCCTGCACGCCGAGGATTTCGGCCGCGGTCGCCTCCCCGGCCACGGGCAGGGTGTAGCTGACCTGAAGCAGATGCCGGCCGAGCACGCGCCGGTGCAGCTTCACTTCCCAGACGCGCGCGACGGCGTTGGTGGCGTCCTCGCGCGGGGCGAAATCGGCCACCGATTCGCCGCGGAAGCGGACGTTCTCCGCCGCGGCGGGCAGGCGCACCCGGAGGGTTTTGACGCCGGTGTTTTCGATCTCGTACTGGAGGTTGGCCTGCACCTGGAGGCGGGCGTCGCCCACGGTCACGTGCTGGAGGCTGGTGACCTGCAACCAGGCGTCCACCGATTCGAGGTCCAGCGTCAGCCGCCAGGGACTTTGCAGGAGCCGGAAGGCCAGCACGCCCCGGGGCCGCGCCCCGGCCTCGGCCGGGTCAAACGGCACCACGCCCTCGCGCGCGGCCACGCGCACCCGCAGGCCCTGCTCGGGCGCCACGAACAACTGCCCCCGCTCCCGGGCCGCCTCTCGCACCCGCAGCACGGGCACCGTCCAGCCCTGCGCCGCGCGCACGCCCGGCCCGGCCAGCGTCAGCGCAAAGGTCTGTGGTCCCAGCGTGCGGCCCTTGAGATGGAGCGTGATCACGCGGTGGGTGGCGTCGGTCCGCAGTTCCGTCCAGTGGCTCAACGCCGCGCCGCTGAGCGTCTCCACCTCCAGACCCGGTGGCAGCGAAAAGCTCAGCCGGAAAATGCCCGCCCGCGTGATGTCCACCGTCCACGTCGCCGCCAGCAGGACGCGGTCCTCGCCCAGCGAGAGGGTTTGCTGCGACTCGACCCGCACCTCGGGTTCGACCGGCGCGGCCCGCAGGCGCAACGCGGCCTCCGTGTTCGCGTACCGGAAGGCCCGGCGCACGGCCAGGCCCGGCACCGCCCCGACCAGCGGTTCGAGCACCGCGACCGGGAAATCCTCCAGGTTGATCGGCGCCAGCGGTCCGGCGTCCACCGCCTCCAACTGCACCTCGCCCCCCGTGGCCACGCCCACCACGCCCACCTCGCTGGCGGCGCCGCGCAGCCGCACCAGGCCCACGCGGGTCTCCGCGGGCAAGGTGCCGGCGGGCGATTGCGAGCGGATTTGCACCGCAAACGGCCGGGCCTGCGCGGGGCTGAG
This sequence comes from Verrucomicrobiales bacterium, assembly GCA_037445715.1. Taxonomy (GTDB): domain Bacteria; phylum Verrucomicrobiota; class Verrucomicrobiia; order Limisphaerales; family J093; genus DSVZ01. The sequence continues at coordinate 52,945 of JBBIJZ010000002.1, forward strand.
CCGGGCGCGCAACTGCCGCGTGTCCGGGTCAAACCGCCAACCCGCCAACCCCGGCGCGGTCACGTCGGTGACCGCCGCCCCCGGCGGCACGTCGAACACCAGTTCGGCCAGCTCGCCCCGGGCCGGGCGCACCTGCGCCGCGTGCAACCCTTCCACCGCCCCACTGGCCGGGACGTACACCTGCGTCCATTCCGCGTAAAAGACCGCCGCTTCGCGCCGCGGGTCGCGTTGCCGCGGCCGCCAGCCCAGCCACGTCTCGCCCACGGGCCGCAACACCAGCTCAATTACCGTGTTGGTCGCGTCCGCCGCCGAGCGCCGCTGCGCGGACACGGCCTGTTCGGCGACCACGTCCACGTCCTGGCCCGCGACGGTCAACGTGAGGCGGTTGACCAGCCCCGGCGGCACCGGCACCCGGAAGCCGCGGACTTCGCCCTGCGGCTCGACCCGGGTTTGGTAACGGATCACGGCCTCGATCCAGCCGTTGGTCTCGGCCAGGAGCCCGCGTTGCGGCCGCTCCGGCGGGCCGCCCTGGACGAGGCGGGCGGCACCGGTGACCAGCTCGAACCCGGTGAGCACGCCGGGCGCTTCGAGCACGGGCAGCGTCTGGCCCGGGGCGGCCTGCCAGCGCAGCCGCACCTCACCCAGCACGTGGTCGTCCTCTGCCCGCACTTCCTGGACGATCTGCGCGGCCACGGGAGCCGCGGGGCCGGCCGCCCGGGCCGGCAGCCCCCACGCGCCGACACCCAACCCCAGACCGAGCCACCCCACCACCGCGGCCGTGACCGGGCCGGTCGCGGCACCGGGCGCCACCGGCGCGCGCCACCACCGCCGCCACAGCGGCACCAGCACCTGGACCACCAGGAACAAGCCCACCACGCCGGCAAAGGACGCGCCACCGTCCGGTTGTCGCAAGGCCGCCCAGGCCAGTGCCGTCCAGCCCAGCGCGCCCCACACGACGACGCGCCGCGGTTGGGTGGAACCGCGGCCCACGGCCCAGGCCACCAGCGCCAGGGCGGCCGGCCAAAAACTCCACACCCGTCCCCACACCGGCACCGTCAGCGGCACGTGCAGCACTTCGGCCCGGAGCACGCCGCCGGGTGGGAGCACCGGCGCCACAAAGCGCAGCCCGGCATCTTCCGCGCCGGGCGGTGGCGTGGCGACCCACTCCCGGAGCATCTGCGCGGCCAGGAACAGGGCCAGCAAGCCCGCCGCCAGCGCGGCGAGGCGCCGGGGCGCGAACCGGCCACCGGGCGTGTCCGCCAGCCAGCGCAGCGCCAGTGCGGCCAGCAGCACCATTCCCAACAGCACCAGCCACCGGCCGGCGGTTTTCGCGCGGTCCGGTCCGGTGAAGATGCGGGCCAGCGCGGTCCAGCCGGTATGGGCGGCGACGGCCGGGGCGGGGGGCAACGTGGCGGAGCGCAGCACCAGGCGACGGTCCCGCTCGGTCTCCAGGCGCCAATCGGCCAGCAGCACCGGGGCGGTCACCGCCGGGGTGGCCACGGTGAGTCGGCGCGGCCCGACGTTGGTGGCCGCCAGTTTGACCACCACCTCGTTGAGCGTGTTCGGGTCGCTGTGCTGCGGCAAGCGGATGAGATTGGTTGGGCCGTCGCGGACGGGCACAACCGCGTTGCTGTTGACCAGCACCGACCAGAGGGTGGTGTTGGGCGGCAGGACCAGTTGCAGATGCGGCGTGCCCTTGTTCTTCACGAAATAGCGCGCCTCGGTCACCACCTGGCCCTCGCGGGCAATCCGGGTGGTGAGCGCCGCCCGGTCCACCACCTGGCTGAGCATCTCGCCCTGGGCCAGCGGCTGAAGGGCCAGTTCGAGGTTGAAGGGCCGGGCGGTGTACCGGAAGGCGGCCAGCACCGGCGCGTCGAACAGCAGCCGGTACTCCGGCGGCAACTCGCCCGGCTCGAGCGCGACCAGGGCGGGCGAGACCTGCACCGGCCGGACCTGGAACTGGTAGGTGCTGACCACCACGGTGTAGCCCTGTTCGCTCTGCACCTCGAGCGGGCGCGCACCGGTGAAGGCCAGTTGGTCGCCCGGCGCCTTGAACGGCCGGTCATAGGTGACCAGCAACGTGTACGGACCGCTCACCGGCTGGCCGAGCTCGACCCGGTAGCCGTTGGGGGTCTGATGCGCCCCCCGGACGTGCCGGCCGGTGAACTCGACATTGGCCACCTCCGCCGGCAACTCGACCGTCCAGGCCGAGACCGGCGCGCCGCTGACCAGGTAGTTCAACACCGAACTGCCGTAGGCCACGCCCTCGCCCACCGAGAAGAGGTGGAAGGCGTCCACCTGCACCGTCTGCGGCAGCCGCTCCACCGCCAGCGTGGCCGACCACCCGGCCTCCGTGATCCGGAACGCCGCCTGCAAGCCCGCGCGCGGTTTGGGGAAAAACGCCGTGGCCAGCTCCGTCAGGCCCGCGGTCGCCGCCGGCGTGAGCCGGAAACCCGCGTCGGCGGAGACGCCCACGTGGCCGCGGGTGGACCGGGCGCGCAACACCTCCAGGCGCGGCAGGGTCCAGCGCGGCTCGCGGAAAGCCTCGTTGCGCTCCAGTCGCAGGGTGATCAGTTGCCGGCCCAGCACCGGCGCCCCGTAAAGCACCCGCACCACCGGCTCGGCTTCGCCGGCGGGCGGCACCGTGTACTCGCTCATCCCCGCCGCCTGCACCGCGACCACGGTGAACCCGGTCGGCACCCGCACCTGGACTTCGCGCAGCGCCGCCTCGCGCACGTCCACCTCGAACTCCGCTTCGATCCCCAGCTCGGACTCGCCCAGGTAATAGGCCAGGACGGCCGACACGGCCAGCTCCGGCAGGACGTCGTCCGCCTGCAGGCGCAACCGCTGTTCGGGGCCGGCATACCGGTAGGCAAACACCGGGCGGGCCGCCGGCGGCGCCAGCGCGCGCGCGGTGTCGCTCCCCGGAAACTGTTCCGGCGAAATCTGCGCCAGGCCCGCGGCCTCGAGCACATCCAGCCGCACCGCGCCCTGCGTGGCCACGCGCAGGTGCCCGGCGAAGCGCGTGGCGCCCGCGGGCGCCAGCCGCGTCACCTCCACGGTTTGCGGGAAGGCGTCCAGCGCCTGCTCGAGGTGCACGCTCAGCGCGAAGGTGTCCTTTTGCGGGGCGTTCAACTGCACCTGCAACCGCCGGCGGCCCTCGCGGTCGGCGGGCAACACCTCCCACGACAACACCGCCCCGCCCTGCACGCGTGTGACCGCCGCCCCGCCGGCCAGCGCCAGCTCCACGCGCTGCATCTCCCCCTGCATCACGCGAAACTCCAGCGCCGCCGCCTGCCGCATCAGGCCGGGGCTGAGCGTCACCTGCTCGAGCGCCTCGGCCGCGAAGAACAGGCGCCCCTCGGCTTCCGGCCGGCCTTCCTGCCAGGCCAGGCGCACCCGGCCATCCGGCGGCAAGTGGCTCACAAACCCCTCGCCCCGCCGTTCGGGGCGGGCCGCGCCTGCGAAGCGAAACTGCGTGTCCGCGGGCAGGCCGGCGAGCGTGATCGGGGCCACGACCGCCGGCGCCACGGTGAAGTTCACCTCGCGCCAGCCGTTGGTGTGGCGCACCGCGGCGTCGAACTCGAACGCCAGCGGGAACTCACCCGCACGGTCAAATTCCGCCACGTAGGTCTCGCGCTCGAACCGCAGCCGCACGCCTTCCGGCGCCGTGAACCCGGCCAGCGCCGCTTCGCCGCCGAGCACCTCGAGCCGGCCGCCGCGGGGCAGCGGCACGCGCGCCCGCGCGGTGAGCCGGAAACGCGCCCGGTCCTCGCTCAGTTCGCCGCGCAGTTGGAAATCGCGCCAAGTAACCAGGCGCGCCTCCGGGTCGGCCGGGGCGATTTTCAACGGGAGCACGCCCGGGGCGCCCTGAAACCGGAAGGCCAGCGGCGCGGGCGCGCTCGCCGGCGCGTCCGGGCGCAGACCCGGGGGCAGAAACCGCGGTTCGATGGGCACCAGCCCGGCCAGCCCCTCGCCCGGTTCGACCGCCAGTTCGCCCGGCGCGTCCACGCGCAGATAACCGGCCGCGAGCAGGGCCGGCTCGGTGGCGAAGGTCAGCGGCTGCACCGTGCGGGGCAGCTCCGGCACCGAGGTGACGGCCTGGATCGTGGTGGTGAATCGTTTCCGCGGCGGGTCCGCGCGGTTCAAGCGCAACACCAGTTGCCGGCCCGACGCGGTCTGGCGCACTGCCCAGTCCTCGAGGCCCTCGCCGTGGACCTCGCGCACCTCGCCCTCGCCGGCGAGCGCCAAGACCAGCTCGCGCAATTCGCCCTGCAACGCCTCGGCCTGCACCTGGACGCGCTGGCGGATTTCTTCGCGGCCGACCTCGAGGTGTTGCTCGAAGTGGGCGCCGTACAGGGCGGGCCGTGCCGCCGCGCCCAGACCGCTCAGGTCCGCCTCGATGACCAGTCGCGCCTTCTCGCCATCAAGCTGGCCGTTGACCGTGGCTCGCCGGACCTCGACCGCGGTCGGTTCGGCGCCCCGGCCCAGCAGCGCAACGGCCAGGCCGAGCGCGCCGAGCACGCAGCGCGGTCCGCCGGGCCGCGGGTGCGGCCGGGGGCGGGAAAGGAGCAAGGGAGTCGGCGGCAGTGTGTTCATGGTCAAAAGGCCGGATTCAACGCCCGGCCAGGCGGTGGGCTTGTTCGAGCATTTGGGCCAGCCGGGCCGGCCGGGGATCGGGCGCGAAGGCCTCGGGCACGCCGGCCAACAACGGTTGCAGGCGTTCGGGGGAGACGTCGCCGGCAAAGGGGCTTTGCGCCAGCCATTCGGCGAACAACGCCGCGGTCGCGGCCAGCCGCAGGGCGGGGCCGGCATCCGCAAGCTCCGGAGCCGGGCCGCGATAGTCCAGCGTCCAGGCCAGCTCGCGGTACCGGCCGGAGGCGGGCTCGCGATAGCGCACGCGGAAGGTGCCCAGGGGCCCCTGCCCGTCGGGGTGGACCTCCAGCGCGTACAGCGCGGTGCCGGTCTCGGCCGCGCCGAGCTCGGCAGCGTCCACGGTGTCGTCCCGGAACTGCTCGGCGGTGAGTTGGTGGCGCGCATAGCCGAGCTGCCGCCAGCGGAGAACGCGGGCCGGGTTGAACTCGACCTGCACCTTGACGTCGGCCGCGGCGACCTGGAGCGCGCCGGCCAGTTGCGCGGCAAAGCCGGCCGCGGCTTCGTCCGGAGTGTTGAGGAAGCCGTAGCGGCCGTCGCCGTGGCGGGTGAGCACTTCGAGCAGTTCGTCGTTGAAGTCCTCCCAGCCCACGCCGAAGGCGTCCAACGCCACGCCGCGGCGGCGGTGGTCTTCGACCAGGTGTTGCAACGAGTCCGGCATGACCTCTCCCAGGTTGGCGGCGCCGTCCGTGATCAGGATCACGCGGTTAACCCCGCCGGGCAGGAAATGTCGCAGGGCGACCTCGTAGCCCAGGCGCAGGGCGTCTTCGAGATGGGTGCCGCCCTCCGGAGTGAGGGCGGCGGCCGCTTCGAGCACCGGGCCGGCCTGCTCGCCCGACACGCCCTCGGCAAACAGCCGCGCGGTGCGGGCGAAGGTGACCACGCTGAGGCGGTCGGCGGGTTGGAGTTGTTCGGCAAGCAACCGCAACATCTCGCGGCACGTGGCCACGCGGTCGGCGCGCTCCATCGAACCGGAGCGGTCCAGCACCAGCACGAGGTTCAAGGCGCGGCCCGGCTCGCGGCCCCGCGCGGCGGTCTGGACCCGGAAACGGACCAGCTCGCGGTGGTGAGCGAAGGGATGGCGCGCGCGGTCCCAGTGAAAGGCCAGGGGCGCACCCTGGGCCGGAGCGGGGTCGCGGTAATCGAAGGCGTTGACGAACTCCTCGACCCGCACGCCACTCGGCGGGGGCAACTGCCCGGCGTCGAGGCTGGCAGCCGCCAGGCGGAACGACACATCGGCGACGTTCAGCGAGAAGGTCGAAAACGGATTCTCGGCGGTGGCGACCTCGGGTGGGTGAACCGGCAGGGCCGGCGCAGGCGCGGCGGTGAGCGCGACCTCCCGGGCCTCCTTGCTTTCCAGCCGGAGCGCGTCCGTGGCCGGGCTTTCGGCGAGTCTTTCTTCGAACGCATCGCGTGCCAGGGTCTCCTGGGCGCGGCGGGTTTCTCCTCCTGCCCGGCCGGCGGCGGCCACGGCGCCACCGCCCTGCACGCCCAGGTCCAGCGCAAACACATCGCCGGCCGCCGGGAGGGCGGCTTCCGGGGGCACGGGCGTGACCGACGCGGGAACTTTGGCCGGCTCTGCTTGAGCCACTTCCGGGGTGCCCGCGGCCGACCGGCCCTCCGAGCGAGCCAGGCCGTAACGCAGCATCCTGCGGAGGTCCTCGGTTCGGGGGGGTGCCGCGGCAGAAGGGGCGGCGAGATCGCGCGGCCGACCCGGAGCCGGAACCGCGGGCATCGGCGCTACGGTGGGCGCGGCGGTGGGCGCGGGTGGCGGGGCCTGGACCAACTTGCGACCGAGCGTGGGCACGCGCCGGTCGCCGGCTTCCGCTACCGTCCCGGCCGCTGCGGCGGGCGGCGGGGGCGGGGCGGCGGTTTCGGCTGCGGCCAGTTGCCGCTCCAGTTCGGCCTGCTTTTCCCGGGCACGTTGGCTGACCAGTTGGGCCTTGGCCTTGGCCCGGGAAAGGGCCGGCAACATCAGGCCCGCCCCCAGCGCCAGGAGCAGGGTCACAACCGCCGCCAGGGCGAGCCAGTGGGTGCGCCGGGAGCCAGCCGCCGCGCGAGCGGGGGCAAAGGCGGGCGGCGAGGCGGTGTTGAACGCGGCCACCAATGCCCGGCGTCGCTCGGGGGAAAGCCGGAGCGGAGCCGGGGCGGGCGTGGCAGGGGAGTTATCCGCGCCGCTCTTGGCGTCGGCCCCGCGCAACGCCTCGCGCACCAGGGGCAGGGTGCGGGCCAGGCGGGCCAGCAGTTGGACCTGGTCCGGCCGGGCGGCCAGCTCGGCGTACACGGCGGTGGTTTCCTCGGGCGAAAGTTCGCCCAGCAACAGCGCCGTGAGCCGGGCTTCCGGGTCGGGAGCGGGAGGCGGAGGCGGAACAGGGTTCATGACACGAGGCCGGCTTTGGCCAGTTCGGCCGCCAGGGCTTTGAGGGCATGGTGCAGGAGGTAACCCACGTGGCCCACGCTCAGGCCGGTGCGAGCGCTGATCTCCCGGTAGGAAAGGTCGTGGGCGAATTTGAGTTCGAGCAGCTCGCGGCTGCGGGGATCGAGCTTTTGCAGGCCGAGCCGAACCAGACCCACCGCCTCCCAGCGGGCGAGCAATTCATCCGGCGGCGGCCGGGGGTCCGGCGCTTCTTCCGGGGGCTGCGGGCGGCCGGCCGCGTCGGCCAGGGACACGACCGGCCCGGCGTCCCGCCGGTGATTGAGGGCGAGGTTGTGCACGGTGCGGAAGAGCCAACGGCGGGGGTCGCGCACCTCGGCGAAGTGCGCGTGCAACCGAAGGAACGCTTCCTGGACAATCTCCTGGGCCATGTCGGGGTCGGCCAGCAGGCGCAGGGCATAGGCCAGCAACGGTGCCTCCAGCACCTCGAACCACCCCAGCAGGGCGGCGGGCGGCGGACCGGCGGAAGGAGCGGAGTCGGCCGTGGCCATGCCGGATCAGGTTGGCCGGGCGGACCGGGTGTCGCGCGCGGCGGTCTTGGGCTGCGCTTGCATGAGCTTCCCCCAGTATGACACGCGGCCCGGGGTTTTCTTAGGGAAAAATCGCGAGGGGAAAGCGGCACCGCTTGGGCACTGCGGCAAGGTAGGGTGCCGCGGCAAGGTAGGGTGCCGCTGCGCCGGCGCCAGATGGGGTCCCCTCGCCGTCCGCGCCGCCGCGCAGCCCTCCCGCCCCCGGGGTCAGGGCCCACCCGGCTTTTCCCGCACTGGCCGCTGGATTTTGGCTTTACAGCGCGGCGCGGGCGGCGCACAAGCGGGGTCAGCGAATTGATGACGCCGAAGTCAACTAACCCCGCGCCGGCCAGGGGGCCGTGTAACCCCGGAGCGGTGTCGGGGCTCGGTGTCCGCGTAAATCGGAGTTTTCCACATGGACCCTTGTTGTTCTGACCCCGGCCCGGAGTTGCGGGAGCTGCGCCAGTCCACCGTGCGGTTTGCCGGGGATTCCGGCGACGGCATGCAACTGGTGGGCAGCCAGTTCGCGGACCTGGCGTCGCTTTCCGGCTGTTCCATCCGGACCATCCCGGACTTCCCGTCCGAAATCCGCGCCCCGGCCGGCACGCTGGCGGGGGTGAGCGGGTACCAGTTGTGCTTCGGGGGGGAGGAAGTGCTGACGCCGGGCGACGCCCCGTTTGTGCTGGTGGCCATGAACCCCGCCGCGCTCAAGGTCAGCCTGCCGGAGCTGCAACCCGGCGGCATCATCATCGTGGACACGGACGAGTTCACGCCCGAGAACCTGGCCAAGGCCCGCTACCGCACCAACCCGCTGGAGGACGGCTCCCTGGCCGATTACCGCGTGGTCCCCGTGGCGATGACCCGCCTGACCGAAGAGGCCACCAAGGCCACCGGCCTGCCGGCCAGCGCCCGGGCGCGGTGCAAGAACTTCTTCGCCCTGGGCATGACGCTCTGGCTGTACGACCAGCCCATGCAGCCCCTGCTGGAATGGCTCATGCGCAAGTTCCGCAAGGACCGGGCCGTGATGGCCGCCAACGGCGCCAGCCTGCGCGCCGGCTACAATTACGCCAACACCACCGAACTGCTGCGCGTCCACTACCGCGTGGCCCCGGGCCGGCTCCCGCCCGGCCGTTACCGGCGCGTGACCGGCAACGAGGCCATGGCCCTGGGCCTGATCGCCGCCGCGCACCGCGCCGGCCGGCCGCTGGTCTATGCCAGCTACCCCATCACCCCGGCCAGCGAGATTCTGCACGAACTCTCGGCCCGCAAGGAATTCGACGTGCGCGTGATCCAGTGCGAGGACGAGATTGCCGCCGCCGGCGCCGCCCTGGGCGCGTCGTTTGCCGGGGCCATCGGCGCCACCGGCACCAGCGGCCCGGGACTGTCCCTGAAAACCGAAACCCTCGGCCTGGCGGTGATGACCGAACTGCCGTTGGTGGTCATTGACGTCCAGCGCGCCGGCCCCAGCACGGGCATGCCCACCAAGACCGAACAGGCCGACCTGCTCATGGCCCTCTACGGCCGGCACGGGGAGGCGCCCCTGCCCGTGCTGGCCCCGGCCACGCCGGCGGATTGCTTCTCCATCGCCTTCGAGGCCGTGCGCCTGGCCACGCGATACATGACCCCGGTGCTGGTGCTCTCGGACGGTTTCCTGGCCAACAGCGCCGAGGCCTTCCGCCTCCCGGATGTCACCCAGTTGCCGGACCTGCGCCCGCCCGACCCCCTGCCCAAACCCGGCGACTTCGCGCCCTACCGGCGCCACCCCCGCACACTGGCGCGGCCCTGGGTGCCGCCCGGCACGCCGGGGCTGGAACATCGCATCGGCGGCCTGGAGAAACAGGACGTCACCGGCCTGGTCACCTACGACTCGGAGAACCACCGGCGCATGGTGGAACTGCGGGCGCGCAAGGTTGCCGGCATTGCCGACGACATCCCGCCGGCCGAATTGAACGGAGCACCGCAGGGCGAGCTGCTGGTGGTGGGCTGGGGCAGCACCTATGGCGCGATTGCCGCCGCCGTGCGCCAGGCCCGGCTCGAGGGCCATGCCGTGGCGCACCTGCACCTGCGGCATCTCCATCCGCTGCCGCACAACGTCGAGCCCCTGTTGCGCGCCTTCCGCAAGGTGCTGGTCCCCGAAAACAACACCGGCCACCTGGCCACGCTCCTGCGCAGCCGGTTCCTGGTGCCCGTGGACTCGCTGCCCAAGGTCGAGGGCCGCCCGTTTTTGATTCGCGAAATCCGCAACGCCATCGAAACCCACATCCGCTCATGAGCACGACCGCCTTTCTTGCCCCGGAAGCCCCGCCGCCGCCCGCCGGCGACTGCCTGCGCCAACTGACCCGCAAGGACTTTCAGACCGACCAGGAAGTGCGCTGGTGCCCGGGCTGCGGCGATTACGCCATCCTGGCGCAGGTCCAGAAGATCCTGGCCGGGCTGGGCCGGCCGCGGCACGAGTTTGTGTTCGTCTCCGGCATCGGCTGTTCCTCGCGCTTTCCGTACTACGTGAACACTTACGGGTTCCACGGCATTCACGGCCGCGCCCCCGCCATCGCCACCGGCGTCAAGTGCGCCAACCCCGCGCTCTCGGTCTGGGTCGTCACCGGCGACGGCGACGGCCTGTCCATCGGCACCAACCACCTCATCCATGCCCTGCGGCGCAACGTGGACCTGAAGATTCTGCTCTTCAACAACCGCATCTACGGCCTCACCAAGGGCCAGTACTCGCCCACCTCCGAATTCGGCAAACGCACCAAGTCCAGCCCGCTGGGCACCATCGAGCAGCCCATCCGCCCCCTCCAAACCGCGCTCGCCGCCCAGGCCACGTTCGTGGCGCGCACCCTTTACGCCGACCCCGCCCACCTGGCGGCCACGCTCGAGGCGGCGGCCCGGCACCGCGGCGCGGCGTTTGTCGAAATTCTCCAAAACTGCCGCATCTTCAACGACGGCACGTTTGACGACGTGGCCGACCGCGCCCGGGCCGAGGAAGCACGCGTGCTGTTGCGTCACGGCCAGCCGTTGCGCTTCGGCCAGGGCGGTCGGTTCGGGCTGGTGGTGCGCGACCTGGAGCCGGCGGTGGTGGACCTGGAAGCCGAGCCGGCGCGCGCGGCCGAGGTGATTGTGCACAACGCCCGCAGCACCTCGCCCGCCCTGGCCGCGCTGCTGGCCGAACTGGAGCCGCCCCAATTCCCCACCGCCCTGGGCATCTTCCGCCAGGTCGAACGCCCGACCTACGACGAACTGTTGCTGGGCCAGATCCGCGAGGCCGTGGCCCGGCGCGGACCGCCGAATCTCCAGGCCCTGCTCGAATCCGGCACCACCTGGGTGGTCGAATGACCGCGCATGAACGGCACCGCCGACCCGGTTGCGCCCCCGACGCGCTACCGCCTGGCGCCGGGGCCCGAGGCGCCGGCCGAGGTGCCCCGGGCCGAGGCCGGCAGCGAGGCGGCGTGGATCGAACCGGTGCTGCGCGCCAATGCCGTCTGGTTCTGCCAACTGCGCTGGCTGGTGGTGGCGGTGCTGCTGGCCGTGGCGGTGGCCGGCCTGGTACCCGCGCTGCCGACGGCTCTGGGGTTGCGGATTCAACCCCTCTGGCCCGCGCTGACGGCCGGCGTGCTGGCGGCGTTGAATCTGGCGTTCGTGCGCCGGTCCCGGCCAGCGGGCGGGCCGGGCACGCGCGGCTCCATTCGGGCGGTGTTGTGGGCCCAAATCGTCAGCGACCTGGTGATCCTCACGGCCGTGGTTTACTGGGTGGGACCGGACTGGCCGGCGGCGCCGTTCATGTACCTGTTCCACATCATCCTGGCCTGTCTGGTGTTTTCCCCGGGCCAGAGCCTGGCCGTGCTGGGACTGGCCGCGGGGTTGTACGGGCTTTCCCTCGGGGCCGTGAGCCGGGGCTGGTTGCCGGCGTCCACCCTCCGGCTGGAAGGAACCGGGTCCGCCGGCCTGCCCCACCCGGGCCAGGCCGGGGCCGGACTGGTGCCGATGCTTCTGGTGTGGGGCGTGATCTGGTACCTGGTCTCGCGCCTGGCCGCGACGCTGCGACGACGCGAACTCGAACTGGCCGAGACCAACCGTCGCCTGGCCGCCAGCAGTGAAGAACGCGCCCAGCACATGCTCCAGACCACCCACCAGTTGAAGGCGCCCTTCGCGGCCATCCACGCCATGACCCAGGTCCTGCTGGCCGGTTACGCGGGCGAGTTGCCGCCGGCGGCCCGCGAGGTGGCGGGCAAGATGGCCGACCGTTGCCTGGCCCTGTCCCGGCAGATTCAGGAGATGCTGCAACTGGCCAACCTCCGCTCCCGCGCCCAGACCGCCCCGCCCGGGCGCCCGCTGGACCTGGCCGGCGTGGTGCGCGAGGTCCTCGGCCGCCTCGAGCCGGCGGCGCGCCAGCGGCGCATCCGCTTCCACGCCACCCTCGAACCCGCCCCCGTGCAGGCCGCGCCGGACCACCTGACCATGCTCGTGGACAACCTGGTGGTGAACGCCGTGACCTACTCCCACGAGGGCGGGGTGGTCGAAGTCACTTGCACCCCCGAACCGGGGCCGGCCGGCGGCGCGCGCCTGACGGTGCGCGACCACGGCATCGGCATCGCGCCGGAGAAATTGCCGCGCATCTTCGACGACTACTACCGCACCGAAGAAGCGGTGGCCCACAACCGGGCCTCGACCGGCCTGGGCCTGGCCATTGTCCGTCAGGTGGCCCGGGCCACCGGCGCCACCATCGAGGTCGAGAGCGCCCCCGGCCGGGGCAGCACGTTCACGGTGATTTTTCCCGGCACTCCCCCGGCGGCAGGGTCGGCGCCAAACCTTTCCGCGGCTCAACCTCAAACCCACCATGGCCTACCTGCTGATCGTTGATGACGACGCCGACTTCGCCAACGCCGTCGCCACCGTGTGTCGGGCGATGGGACACGAAACACAAATCGTGTCCACCCCGGGCGAAACCCTCCCCCGCGTGGCCGAGCGCCAACCCGACGCGGTGATCCTGGACGTGATGTTTCCCGAAGACCCGGCGGCAGGCTTCCAGGTGGCGCGCGAACTGCGACGGCAGGCCCCGGACCTGCCCATCCTGATGCTCACCGCCGTCAACCAGCAGTTCCCCCTGGGCTTCAGCAACCGGGACATTGACCCCAAATGGCTGCCGGTGACCGATTTTGTGGAGAAACCGGTGGACTTCGGGGTGCTGCAAACCCGCATCGAGCGCCTGCTGGCCGGAACGCGGGGCGAAGCGGCCCCCTGAGCTCCCGGCCGTGCCGCCGTGCGGCCCGACCGAATCCAGGGACCCGCGCAACCTCGATCCACTGCCTCCGCCCCGGTAGGGCGCTGCAGCGCCGGCGCCGCTTTCCCGGCCGTACCGCAGCACGGCCCTACCGAATCCCAAGACCGGCACCCCGGCCCCAACCGCACCCTCCCGGTAGGGCGCCGAACAGAAAGCGGCAGCAAGCTGTCGCACTCCAAACGCTGGCGCGAAGGGTGAGCGCCCTGCGAATTCGCGAAGCGCCTGGAGTGCCTACCCGTCCTCGAAGGCGGGCGCCGGCGCTGTGCACGGCGTAGCGCAGACCTCCGGTCTGCCGTACCGCGGGTTTCCAACCCGCAGGCCGTGCCGCTGCATCTGCGCCGCTCCCCCGGCAGTGCCGCAGCGCGGCCCGGCGCCACGCCGCCGGGCGGGTAGCCGGGCGGAACGGCCAGGTTGGCCGTACCACCCGGGGCCAAAGCACACGCACCCCAATCGCCAGCGCGCGTTGCATTTTCCCCCAACTTGCGGGATAGTGGTCCACACGGGCGGAAGCCCGGCGAAGCTGCGATAGGATCGGGGCTTCCGCCCACCGCCCGGCAGGTCCGGGCAAACCCTGAGCCAGGATGGTGCAGACACGATGAGACCCAACGCTGTCCGATTGTTCATCACCTCGGCCCTCGCGGTCCTGGGCGCGGTGCTGCTGTGCTCGACGCGGGCGGCCGGACCGGAACGCCCCCGCATCGAAACCATCTCGGTCTCCGGTCAAACCGTGGTGGTCACCGTCCGGGTCCCGGCCGGGGTCCGCAAGGTGACCCTCGAGTCGCGCTCGCGGGTGGACGCCGGTGCGTGGGTGCCCCGGGCCGTCGAGCGCCTCGACGGCGCCGGCGGCACGGTCGCCTTCCGCCTGCCCCTCTCGGCGCAGATCGAGTTGTTGCGCGTGCGCGGCGACGCATCCGAACCGCTGCCCGCCGCGTTTTACACCGGCACCAACGAGTTCGGCGGCGCGGTTTCCACGGCCCCCCTCACCGATCCGTTCCGCAGGGACTCCTTCGACGACCTCACCGGCGCACCGGCCACCGAAGTCGGGGGCGACGGCAACCGCACCGTGGTGGAGTCCGACATCTGGCAACTCCGCGGCGACACCCTCTACTTCTTCAACCAGTACCGCGGCTTGCAGGTGATCCGCCTGACGCCGCCCGACGCGCCCCGCGTGCTGGGCACCCTGCCCCTGGCCGCCGCCGGCGAGCAGTTGTACGTGGTGACCGACCCGAAAACCGGCGCGGACCGCGTGGTCTTGCTGGCCCGCAACGGCTGCGGTTGGGGCAATGACAACAACAGTCAGATTGTGATCGTGGACCCCGCGCCGGCGGGGGACGCCGACCCGACCGTTTTGACCCGGGTGGAGTTGCCCGGGTACATCCAGGAAAGCCGTCTGGTGGGCACGGCCCTGTACGTGGCCACGCAGCACTACCGTCCCGTCCCCGTGCGGCCCGGCCCGGACCAGGGCGGCGAAATCTGGCAATGGGAATACGGCACCCAGATCACGTCCCTTGACCTGGCCGACCCGGATGCGCCGCAGCGCCGCGATTCGCTCTGGTTCCCGGGCTACGGCAACGTCATCCACGCCACAGACCGGTTCCTGTTCGTGGTCCTGAACGACCCGGCCAACTGGTGGCAAAGCCAGGTCCAGCTCCTGGATTGCTCCGCCCCCGACGGCACGTTGCGGCTGGCCGGCACCCTCCGCGCGGCCGGACACGTGGCGGACAAGTTCAAACTCAACCTCGACGGCGACGTGTTCACGGTGATCTCCGAGGTCAACCGTTGGTCACCCTCCGGCCGGGCCGTGAGCGTCCTGGAAACCTTCTCGCTGGCCGATCCCGCCCGGCCGCGCAAGCTCGGGCAACTCGAGGTCGGCCACGGCGAGGGCCTCTACGCCACCCGATTCGACGGCCCGCGCGCCTACCTGGTCACCTTCCTGCGCGTGGACCCGTTGTGGGTGGTGGACCTGCGCGACCCCGAGCACCCCCGGGTCTTCGGTGAGCTCGAAGTCCCCGGCTGGTCCACCTACATCCAGCCCCTGGGCGACCGCCTGGTGACCATCGGCCTGGACAACGCCAACGGCTGGCGCGTGGCCGTGTCGCTCTTCGACGTGCGCGACCCCGCCCGCCCGGCCCTGCTCGCCCGCGTGCCCCTGGGCGAAAGCCACTCCTGGAGCGAGGCCACCTGGGACGAAAAGGCCTTCGCCGTCCTGCCCGAGGCCGGGCTCATCCTCGTGCCCTACCAGAGCTGGAGCGACAGCGGTCAGGGCGCGCGTGTTCAACTGATTGACCTGGGGTCGGACTCGCTCAAACCGCGCGGCGTCATCGAGCACGCCTTCCAACCCCGCCGCGCCACCGTCCACGGCGAACGCATCGTCTCGGTCTCGGGCCGCGAGTTGCTCAGCGTGGACGCCGCCGACCGCGATCAACCGCGCGTGGCGGCGCGCCTCGAACTGTCCTGGCCGGTGGACGCCGTGTGGCCCGCGGGCGAGCACCTGATCGAGGTCTCCGGCACGGGGAACTGGTTGGACCCCGCCGCCTCGAGCGTGGTCCGGGTGGTCCGCGCCGCCGCGCCGGACGAGGTGTTGGCGCAATTGACCTTGCCTGACGGTGAACGCCTGTTGGCCGCCGCCCGCAACGACACCGCGCTTTTCGTCATCCAGGCCGACACGATGGAAAGCCCGGTGCCCGGCAAGGAAGAAGCCCCCGCGGAGCCGAAGAGTCGTGTGCGGGTGACTGCATTCAATCTCGCGGCCCTGCCGGCCCTCGAGGTCCTGGGCCGCTCGGAAGCCGAGGTGCCGGTGCTGGGCTGGGGTCAGCGTTTCCAGGCCCTCTGGCCGCGGCCCGGACTGCTGGTCCTGGCCAGCCAGGGCGGCGGCTGGAGTTGGTGGGGCGGTCCGGTGGGACCGGGGCTTGAAATCGGGATGGGCGATGCCGCCGTCCCGGGTCGGGGCCTGTGGTGGCCGGGCGGCTCCGGTGGGCGGTTGCTCGCTTTTCAAGTCGCGGACGCCACCGCGCCGGCACTGGTCTCCGACCTCGATCTGGGCGCCGGGCAAAACGGGTGGTTTGCGCCGGAGTCCTTCACCGCCGGCGGACTCGTTTTCCTGAGCCACCAGGCCAGCGAATTCCGCGAAGGGGTCCGCCTCCCCGGCCAGCCGGACCCGCAACCCTACGAGATTGTCCTCCCGGACGGCACCCGCGAGATCATCAACCCCCCGGTGGGCGTCTGGGTGACACGCCATTTCCTGGACGTGGTGGACTACGCCGACCCCGCCAACCCCACCGTGCGGCCGCCGGTGAACCTGCCCGGCCAACTGGTCGGCGTGACCGCCGAGGGCGCCCTGCTCTTCACCCGCGGCCCGCACTGGGACGCCCAGGGACAAAGCGACGGCGCAGAGTACCTTGACGCCTGCGCTTACGACGGCGTGACGGTCTCCCTGGTCGCCTCGCTCAAACAACCCGCCGAATGGCCGCGCGCCTCCGCTGTGAACGACGCCGGCCTGGTCTGCCTGGCGCGGCCCGCGGCCTCCCCGGCCGAGGGTGGTGTGATCGAGGCCTGGCAACTGAACGCCGACGGCGCCTTCGAGTTGCGCGCCAGCGCCCCGCTGAAACAACCGGCCGATCAGCTCCAGGCACTCGGCCCCTTGCTGGCCGCCCGCACCGGCTCGGGAGTCACGGTCCTCCAAACCACCGATGCCGGCCTGACCCCGGTGGGACAAACCCTCGTCGCCGGTTGCTACTGGCCGGACCTGACCCGCGCCGTGGCCGAGTCCGGCCGGACGCTATGGCTGCCGCTGGGCGAATACGGCCTGCTGACCGTGCCGCTGGCGCCGGCGCCCTGAACACCGGCCCGCTTCATTGACAACCCGCGGCCCGGCCCGCACAACGGGCGCATGCACCGCACCGCCCTGATCACCGGGGCCACCCGCGGCATCGGCCGTGAAGTGGCCCGCCAACTCCGCGCCGCCGGGTTCACCGTGTTCGTCACCGGCCGCGATACCGCGGCCCTGGCCGCGTTGCAGCGCGAGCTGGATTGCCCCGGCCGTCCCGCCGACCTGGCCGACGCCGGCGCCGTCCCCGACCTGTATGCCGCCGCGCGCGCCGCCCTCGGCCAGGTGGACGTGCTGGTGAACAACGCCGGCTTCAACAAGGCCCGGGAACCCATCCCGCAAATCACCGCCGCCGACCTCGACGCCGCGTACGCCGTGAACGTCCGCGCCCCCATCCTCCTGGCCCGCGAGGCGCTCCGCGACATGGCCGCCCGGCGCACCGGCCACATCGTCAACGTCCTCAGCAGCATCGTGCACGTGAAGATGGAGAACTACGCCATCTACACCGCCATGAAGCACGCCCTGCACGGCTTCACCGGCTGCCTCCTCAAGGAGGCCCGCGCCGCCGGCGTGAAGGTCACCGCCGTCTATCCCGGCGGCGTCAACACCACCTTCCGGCCCCAGCCGCGCCCGGACTACCTGCGCCCGGAGTCCGCCGCGCACATGATCGTCCGGTGCATTACCGCCCCCGAGGACGTGGTGGTGCACGAACTGACCTTTCGCCCGATGGTCGAAACCAATTTCTAGCCCGCATGATCCTCTGCCTCGGCCCCACGCCGGCCGTCCAGCGCGTGATGGTCTTTCCCCGCCTCACCCTGGACGCCGTCAACCGCGCCGCGACCACCCTCGACGGCGCGGCCGGCAAGGCGATCAACGTGGCCAAGGTGCTGCACGCCCTGGGCGAGCGCCCGCTGGCCACCGGCTTTCTGGGCGGCGACCGCGGCGAGTACTTGCGCGCCGTGCTGCGCGAACGCGGCATCGCGCAGGATTTCGTCACCGTGCCCGAGCGCACCCGGCAGTGCGTGACCGTGATTGATGAGACCGGCGGCACCGTGACCGAACTGGTCGAGGAAAGCCGCGCGGTCGCGCCCGCCGCCTACGCGGAACTGGCCGCGGTGCTGGAACGCCACCTGCCCGAATGCCGCGCCGTGATCCTGTCCGGCACCCTCACTCCCGGCGGACCGGTGGACTTTTACCGGCGCTGCGTGGCCCTGGCCCGCGCCGCCGGGCGGTTCACCGGGGTGGACGCCCAGGGGCCGCCGCTGGTGGAAGCCCTCGCCGCCCGGCCCGGCCTGGTGAAACCCAACCGGGCCGAGCTGGCCGCCACCACCGGCCGCGCGCTGCCGGATGAAGCCGCCGTGCTGGCCGCCGCGCGTGCGTTGCGCGAGCGCGGCGCAGAGCGCGTGGTTGTCACCGCCGGGGCTTCCCCCACCCTCGCCTGCGATGACCGCACGGCCTGGCGCATTCACCCGCCGCGCCTCCGCCCGGTCAACCCCATCGGCTCGGGCGACGCCTTCACGGCCGCGCTGGTCGCCCGATTGTTGCGGGGCGATGACCTGGGCGAGGCCTGTCGCTGGGGCGCGGCCGCCGGCGCGGCCAACGCCCTGCACCTCATGGCCGGCGAAGTCGAAGCCGCTCGGGTCGAGACCCTGGCCCGCGAAGTCCGGGTCGAGCCGCTGCCGCTCTGAGCCGGGACCCTACCGCCTTCGCGAGGGTGAAATGCGCCGCCGGCCCGTGGCGAGAGGCCGTCCGCCCACCGCAGCCGCACCTGGTGACACCGCGTCCCCGGTAGGGCCGCGCTGCGACGCGGCCGGGAGCGGCGCCGGCGCAGCGGCGCCCTACCGCGGGTGCGAGGGATGGCGGCTCCCGAAGTCCGCGAAGCGCCTGGAGTCGCCAGCTTGCTGGCGCTGTCAGAGCGACGCCAAGAGGCTCCGGCGGCCGGCAGAGCGCATCTCCATTTCCTGCCGTGACCGGTTTGGGTCGGAGCGGCAGACTTCCTCGTCTGCCGTAGCGCGGGTTTCCCAACCCGCCGGTCCCTGGCTTCCCCCGCGCCGCTAGTGGGGAAACCGGCGCGATGACCGTGGCAACCAAAGGGAACGCGCCGGGCATCGGCGCGCGTGAAATCGCCTTGGAAACTCCCGGCGACCGGGCTACCTTCCGCGCCATGCTCGGCCGAAGTCCTGGCCAACCTGTCCTTGCCCGCCCCACTCCGGAGCGTGGCCGGCGGCGGGGTCCGTGTCGGGCCGGGGGGTTCACGCTCATCGAGTTGTTGGTGGTGCTGGCCGTGATTGCGGTGCTGGTCGGGCTGTTGCTGCCGGTGCTGAGCCGGTCGAAGGAGGAAGCCCGTAGCATCGCCTGCCGCAACCACCTCAAGCAGCTTCAGATTTGCGTCCACCTCTATGCCGTGGACCACGCGGACACCCTTCCCCCCAACAATTACGTGTACAACCTCGAGACCGAGGCGCCCGACCCGGTGGCCTTCAGTACCAACATGACCTGGTGCCCCGGCAACACCCGCCTGGACCTGACCCCGGCCAACATCGAGCGCGGCCTGCTCTTCCCCTACAACCGCTCGACCGCCATTTACCACTGCCCCTCGGACCGCTCCTACGTCGAGACCGAGGAGGGCCGCCGCCTGCGCCGGTTGCGCACCCGCAGCTACAACATGAGCCAGGCCATCAACGGCGCCCCGGTCGAGGAGGACTATTACGGCCCGCCCGGCTTCGCCAAGGAATCCCAGATTGACCGCCCCGCCCCCACCGAGCTGTTCGTGTTTCTGGACGTGCACGAAGACGGCATCCTCGACTCCCTCTTCGGCATCCCCCCGCCGGGCTGGGAACGCTTCATGGACCTGACCTGGTGGGACCTGCCGGCGGACCGCCACAACCGCGGCTGCAATCTGTCCTTCGCCGACGGCCACGTCGAGCGCTGGCGCTGGCTGGCGCCAAAGATTTTCGTGACGCTCGGGCAGGCGCCCGCCAGCCCGGAGGAGTGGCGGGACTTCGAGCGCCTCCGCGCCCGGGTCAAACCCGAGACGCGCTTTTGACGGGTGCGCGGACGCCTGCACGCTTGCCCGTGCGGCCCGACGGCTTACCCTGCCGGCGATGTTCAAACCGGCCGACCTGTTCGACCTGACCCAGACCGCCCACGCGGGCTTGTTTGAGGGCTGCGAATACGCCTGGGAGGCCCTGGCTCGCCTGCGCGCCCACCTCGAACAACACCTCCGGCCCGCGCGGCTGGGCCGGTGCGCCGCCGGGGCGTGGATCGGGGCCGACGTGTTCCTGGGCGAGGGCACGGTGGTCGAGGACGGCGCCACCATCAAGGGCCCGGCCTGGATCGGCCGCGACTGTACCATCCGTCAGGGCGCGTACATCCGCGAGCATGTCATCGTGGGCGATGGTTGCCTGGTGGGCCACGCCTGCGAGATCAAACACTCCGTCCTGTTTAACCGCTGCGAAGTGCCGCACTTCAACTACGTGGGCGACGCGATCCTGGGCTTCCGGGCCCACCTGGGCGCGGGCGTGATCGTCTCGAACCTCAAGCTCGCCCCGGGCAACGTCACCGTGGAAGTGGACGGCCGGCCGCTGGACACCGGCCTGCGCAAGTTCGGCGCGCTGGTGGGCGACCACGCCCAGGTCGGCTGCAACGCCGTGCTCAACCCCGGCAGCATCCTGGGCCGGGGCGCCCTGATCTATCCGGGGGTGAACTGGCGCGGCTTCCTGCCGGCCAACCTGATCGCCAAAAACAAGAGCGCAGTGGAGGTGGTCCCCCGCCGGCCGCGCGCGAACTGAACATCCCCCCGACCCGGGCAGTCCGGACCCGCCATGATCGGCACCCTTGAAACTCCGCCCACCGGCGCCGCCGACTTGGCGGCGTTTACCCGGCATTTTTTCTCGCCCGAGGGCGTGCTGGCGCGGGCCAAAAACTTCGAGTACCGCCCCCAGCAGCAGCAGATGGCCGTGGCCGTGGCCGAGGCCCTGACCCGCGGTGAACACCTCATCGTCGAGGCCGGCACGGGCGTGGGCAAGAGCCTCGCCTACCTGGTGCCCGCCATTCTGTACGCGGTCGAGCATCAAAAGAAGGCCATTGTCTCGACCCACACCATCAACCTCCAGGAGCAGCTCACCGAGAAGGACCTGCCCCTGCTCGAGCGCATCCTGCCGGTGAAGTTCACCTACACCATGCTCAAGGGCCGGGCCAATTACCTCTGCACCCGCCGCCTCCACAAGGCGCTCCAACAGGCGCCCCAGCTCTTCACCTCCACCGAACAGCAGGAGCTGGCCCGCATCCTCGAATGGTCCCGCACCACCCGGGACGGCAGCCTGTCCGACTTCGACGAGGAACCCGACCCCAAGGTCTGGGCGCAAGTCTGCTCCGAGCGCGGGCTGTGTTCGCCCCGGCTCTGCGGCGCCGGCTCGGAGTTCGTCAAGGCCGGTGGTGAACCGTGCTTCTTCCAGCGGGTGCGCAGCCGCATCCTCTCGGCCGACGTGCTGGTGCTCAACCACACCCTGTTCTTCATGCACCTGGGCGGGATCGAGGAAAGCGTCGAGGACGGCGTGCTGTTCAAAAACGACTTTGTCATCTTCGACGAGGCCCACACCCTCGAGGCGGTGGCCTCCAAACACATCGGCGTGAGCGTCTCGAGCAGCCAGTTGCGCTTCGCCCTCCAACGGCTCTGGAACCCGCGCACGCAAAAGGGCCTCCTGGCCCTCCTCCGCCAGGGCCGCGCCGTCGAACTGGTCGCCGAGGTCTTCAAACAGAGCGACGAGTTCTTCGCCGCGGTCGAGGCCGCCTGCGATGCCCTGCACGCGCAGGCCCGCGACACCGCGCGCGCGGCCGGCCGGGGCAACGGCGAGTCGGCCGAGGGCGGTCCGTCCGGCGCGCGCCGGAGCTGGGGGGAGTTGCGCATCCGCCGACCCGAGCTGGTGCCGGACACGCTCACCCTGCCGCTGCGGCGGGTTTCCGAGGCGGTGCGCGAGTTGATTGACCTGGCCGAGGACAAGGACACCGCCAGCGAGCTGCTCGAGTGCAACCGCCGCCTGGGCGAGTTGCGCGAGGCCCTGGGCGTGTTCCTCAACCAGAGCGCCGCCGACCACGTGTACTGGGTCGAGCGCGCCGGCAAGGCCCAGAAAAACCTGGCCCTCAACGCCGCTCCGGTGGACGTGGCCGACTTCCTGCGCCGCCGGCTCTTCGCCAGCGACACCTCGGTCATCCTCACCAGCGCCACGCTGGCGATGGACACCAAACACCTCGGCCAGCCCACCCAACCCCGCCCCGGCAGCCGCGAGGGCCTCAACTACATCGCCCACCGCGTGGGGGCCGACGACGCCACGCTGCTGCAGGTCGGCTCGCCCTTCGACTTCGCGCGGCAGATGCGCGTGTACGTGGCGGGCAAGATGCCCGATCCGCGGGACGCCGGTTATCGCCCGGCGCTGGTCAAGTGGATCAAACACTTCATCCGGCTCACCCACGGCAAGGCGTTCGTGCTCTTCACCAACACCCGGCTGATGCAGGAACTGGCCGAGGAACTGGAACCTTTCTTCGCGGAGCTGGGCGTGCAGTGCTTCGTGCAGGGCACCGGCATGCCGCGCTCGACCATGCTCGAACGCTTCAAGGCGGATGTGGACTCGGTCCTCTTCGGCACCGACAGCTTCTGGCAGGGCGTGGACGTGCCCGGCGAGGCCCTCAGCAACGTGATCATCACCCGCCTGCCCTTCGCCGTGCCCGACCACCCCTTGATCGAGGCCCGGCTCGAACGCATCGAGGCCGCCGGCGGCAACGCCTTCATGGACCTCTCCCTGCCCGAGGCCGTGCTCAAGTTCCGCCAGGGCGTGGGCCGGCTCATCCGCACCAAGACCGACACCGGCATCGTGGCGGTGCTCGACAACCGCGTCCTGACCAAACGCTACGGCCGCGCCTTCCTGGACGCCCTGCCCCAATGCCCCGTGGAAATCGTCTGAACCGGCCCCCAGCCGCCGCCCACCTGCCCCGACCCCGGCGCCGCGACGCCTCCGGGCTTGCAAATCACCACCCGCCGGTTAAACCGGCTCCGCCATGACAACACCCTGCCCGATTTGCCCCCGGCGTCCCGCTGTTGCCCCGCGCGCGCTCCGGCGTCTTTGCTCCCGGGCTGCCCGCGGGCTGCTGGCCCTGGCCTTCGCTGCCGGGCTGTGGGCCCAGACGCCCCGCCCCGAGCCGCCCTCCGCCACGCCCGCGGCCGAAACCCAGGACAAGGAAAAGCGCGAGCCGGACGTGGTGTTCGTGCCCACGCCCCACCCGGTGGTGGAGAAAATGCTCGAACTGGCCGAGATCAAACCGGGCGACGTCGTGTACGACCTGGGCTGCGGCGACGGGCGCATCGTGGTGACGGCGGCCAAAAAGTACGGCGTGAAGGCCTACGGGTTCGACATTGACCCGAAGCGGGTCGAGGAATCGCTGGCCAACGTCAAATCCAACAAGGTCGAACACCTGGTCACCATCAAGCAGGCCGACATCTTCAAACTCGACCTGCGCGAGGCCACGGTGGTGACGCTTTACCTCCTGCCCGAACTGAACGTGCGCCTGATGCCCCAGCTCGAAAAACTCAGGCCCGGCTCGCGCATCCTCTCTCATGACTTCGACATGCGCGGCGCCAAACCCGTGCTCGTGCACCGCATGAAGGTGCCGGCGCGCGGCTCGACGGCCGAGGACCTCGGCTACGGCAGCGACCGTGAGCACACCATCTACAAATGGGTCGTGCCCTGGGAAAAGGACCCCAACCCGCCGCCGCGCGGTTTCTGAACCACCGTTCTACCGTTGGCCGGGGTGCCGCGGGGTGACGTCACTTGCCGCGGCCAGCGGGCAAGTTGCCGCCGCAACCAGGCCGGCGGCTTAACGCGGCTGCCAGCCGCCGCACTCCAGACGCGGGCGGGAGGGACGGCGGTTTGCGAAGTCCGCAAAGCAGCGCCTGGAGTGCGCCCGCTTGCTGGCGCTGTAGAAGTGACGCCAAGGAGCCCGGCGACCGGCGGAGCGCATCTCGCTTTCCTGCCGTGGCCGGGTTGGCCGGAGCGACGTACCTCCCGGTGTGCCGTGGCGCGGGTTTCCAACCCGCCGGGCCTCCGCGTTCCCCCGCGGAGCCGATTGGGAAATCGGCACCACAACCGGTTGGCAACCCGCTGCTGCACCCCCGGGCGGGTAGCCCGGCGGAACGGGCAGGTTGCCCGCTCCACCCGGACCGGCAAAGCCGCCGCACGCGGCCGCACTCCAGACGCCGGCGCGGGACGCCGACACCCGGCGAAGTGCGCCACACCTCGAACTACGGCACGGTCACCACGCGGTAGAAGCGATTGCCCGCCTCGATCGGCAAGGTCACCAGGATCGTCCCCGTGGTGTTCGGATGGGTCGAACGGCGCGTCCAGGCCGCCAGGTCCGCGCTTTCCTCGACCGCATAGGTGAGGCCGATCCGGCCGGTGATCCAGAGCTGGAGTCCGGCGGGCACGCGCACCAGGCGGAGCTGGGCGGCCTCACTGCCCGGCGGCGGGGCCGTCACGGGCAGGTAGAGGTTGTCCAGGAACATCGCGTCCAGGCCGCTGGAGAAGTTGCTGTCCTTGACGTAACGCCAGGTCAGCGTGTGGGTGCCCGGGGCGAGGTTGAACAGGTAGGTTTGCCACGGCACCTCCCCGGTCCAACGCTCGATCCGGAGGCCGTCCACGTAGAATTCGGCGAAGTCCCAGTTGGCCTCGCTGCTGACGCGGAGGTCGAAGGCCGCCGCGCCGCCGCGGGATTCCACCGTGAGGCTCAGCACACTTTCCTGGCTGTCCCCGATGGCGCCCGAGCGGAGGGCGTAACGGCCGCCGGCCGCGGTGGCGGACTGCACCTGCCAGGGTTGTACCGAACCGCTCTGCCAGGGCGGCTGCCGCAGGCTGGTGGCGTTGAAGGGCGGCTCGAAGGTGTAGGTGTAGGCCAGGGGCCGGAACTGCGCGGTGAGGACGTAATTGCGGTCCATGACCAGGAACAACGGATTGGCACCCGAGGTCACCGTGCCCTGCCAGCCGGCGAAGAAGAAGCCCGGCTCCGGCAGCGCGGTCACCGCCTGGGTCGAGCCGGCCGGATACAGGCCCGCCGGTGGCGTCACCGTGCCGCCCACCGGCGGGGTGATGTTGAGCGCGTAGTTCGCGACGCGGTCGTCGTCGAGGATGGTGAGCGTGGCCGTGCTGACGCGGCCCAGCACGGCGCCGCCCTGCGGGTTGGCCAGCAGCAGCCGCAGGGCGCGGTCCGGCTGCGCGTCGCGGTTGTCGAGCACGGGCACCGGGAAGCTTTGCTCGGTCACGCCCTCGGCAAAGGTGAGGGTGCCGGCGGCGGCCTGGTAATCCCGCCCGGCCACGGCCGTGGCGTCGGCGGTGGTGTAATCCACCAGCACCACGGTGTTGGTCGGCCCGGTCCGGCGCACGGTGATGCTGGCCGCGCCGTCGGACTCGCGCACCGACCAGTCGCTTTGGGCGAAGGCCACGGCGCTTTCGTTGTCCACGATGGTCAGAACGGCGTTGAGCCGGGCGGTCAGGGAGTAACCCGGCGGGAGGTCCGTCAGGTGCAGGTTCACCGTGAGGTCACCCTCGCCCAGGTCGTCATCGCGGATGCGCACCGGGAAGGTCTTGACCGTCTCGCCCGGCTCGAAGGTGAGGGTGCCCCGGGCCGCGTCGTAATCCTGTCCGGCAATGGCGGTGCCGTCGCTGGTGTGGTAACTGACCTGTGCCGGCAGGGAGAGGTCACCGGCGCGGACCACGGTGATGGTGGCCACGCGGCCGTCTTCGGGCACGGTGTAGGTGGCGGCGCTGTATTGGAGCGTGCTGAGGCGGAACCGCTCATCGCCGTGGAGGCGGGCAATGCGGTTGCGCGGCAGGCCGTCCACCTCGGTGAAATCCCCGCCGATGAGCACGGCCGAGTTGGGCTGCACCACCAGCGCATACACGGTGTCGTTGGCGCCGGTGCCCACGTCGAAGACCGTGTCGAGCGTGCCGTCCGGGTTGAGCCGCGCCACGCGGCCGCGGTCTTGCCCGTCGTATTGAGTAAAGGCGCCGCCGATCAGAACCTTGCCATCCGCCGCCAGACCCACGGCGTGAACGGTGCCGTTGGCGCCGGAAAGCGGGACGAAGGTGTCATCGAGCCCGCCGTCGGCCAGGAGGCGGGCGATGCCGCCGCGCGGCTGGCTGGCGACGCGGCCAAATTCGCCGGCGATGAGGATGCGGCCATCCGGCTGGAGGGCCAGGGCACGGACCGGTTTGTCGGGACCGCCGCCGGTGTTGAAGGTGCCGTCCGGGCGGCCGTCCGCCTCGAGGCGGGCCAGGTAGGGCCGGGACTGGTTGGCGGCGGTGGTGAAGGCGCCGGCGACCAGGATGCGGCCGTCGGGCTGGACGGCCAGGGCGTACACGTTGCCGTTGAACTGCGGCGTGAAGCTGGTGTCCAGCGTGCCGTCGGCCCGGAGGCGGGCCAGGCGGGCGCGCGGCGTGTCGTTGAGGGTGTTGAATTCCCCGCCCACGAGCAAGGTGCCGGAAGGCTCGACCGCCACAGCGCGCACCGGGCCATCCGCGCCGTTGCCGATGTTGAAATCCTGGTCCGCCGCGCCGTCGGCGTTGAGGCGGATGAGCCGGTTGCGGCTCAGGGTGTTGAACAGCGTGAAGTCGCCGCCGACGCCGATGCGGCCGTCGGCCTGCACGGCCAGCCCGCGGACGGTGTTGTTGAAGCCCTCGCCGGGGTTGAAGAAGGTGTCGAGGTACCCGTCATCGTGCACCCGGGCAAGGCGGGCGAGGGTGACCTGGTCCAGCTCGGTGAACCGGCCGCCGAGGAGGATGCGCCCGTCCGGTTGCAGGGCCAGGGTCAGCACCGTGTCGTTCGCGCCCTGGCCGGGGTTGAACTCGAAGTCCACGCTGCCGGGGGTTTCGTTGTCCACGATGGTCACGGTGGCGTTGGTGTTGGCTCCCAGAATGACGGTGCCCGGCAGGCCGCCGCCGGCGGTCAAGCGCGCGTTGGTGAGGCTGAGGTAAAAGACCTCGTTGCCCTCGCCCTGCACGTCGTCGAGGATGCGCAGGGTGAAGGTCCGGTTGGTGTCACCGGGCTGGAGGACCACCACGCCGGTGCCGTCCTGGGCCCGGAGGAGGTCCGCGCCGAGGAAATTCACCGTGCCGCGGGCACCCACATAATCCTGGGTGGCGCGCGCGGTGCCGTCGGCGGTCTCGAAGTCCACGCTCACCGCGTGGAGGGTGCTGCCTGTGCGGTGCACGCTGACCTGGAGGGTCTTGGCATACTCGCGCACGGTGTACTCGGTCGCGACAAACTCCACGGCGCACTCGTCGTCGAGCACGGTGAGGGTGCCGTTGGTGACGGCACCGTAGGTGGCGCTGGCCGCGAGGTTGGTCAGGGCGACGGTGATGGTCTTGTCGCCGTCGAACTCGACATCGTCCAGCAGGGCCACCTGGGCCACCACGGCGGTCTGGCCGGGTTGGAAGACCAGGGTGTAGTTGGTGGCGATGAAGTCCAGGCCGTCCACGGCGGTGCCGTTGGTGGTGGCGGCCAGCTCGACCTGGAGGAGGTTGGTGATGACGCCGTACCGGGTGACGGTGAAGGCGGCCGAGGGATCGTTTTCGAGGGCCTGCACGGCCGGGGTGAGCAGTTCGACCACGGTGTCGTCGTCGAGGAGGGTCAGCACGGCCTCGGTCTGGCCGCCCAGGGGCACGCCGTCGCTGAGGTTGCGCAGGGTGAGGTTGACGGTTTTTTCGGGCTCGACCGCCCGGTCGTCGAGCAGGTCCACAAAGAAGGACTTGAGCTCCTCGCCGGGGGCGAAGGTGACGATGCCGTTGGTGGGCACGAAGTCGGCGGCGGTGGCCGTACCGGCCGTGGCCTGCCAGGCCACGGAGGCCGTGCCGTTGGTGTCGCTGGTACGGCGCAGCACGATTTCGGCGCGCCCGGCGCTTTCGTAGGCCGCGTAGCGCGGGCTGCGGAACTCGACCGTGCCGTCGTTGTCAATGAGGTTCACCGTAACCGGACCGGCGTTGGTCAGGGTGGCGCCCGGCGCGTCCACGATGGAGATGCGCACCTCCTCCATGAACTCCTGGATGGGGTCGTCCACGGGGATGATCGGCAGGGGCAGTTCGGCCTCGCCGGACGGGATCACCACCTCGGGCGGGATGATCTCGTAGTCGCTGCCGTTGCCGGCGCTGCCGGTCACGGCCAGTTTCACCACCTGATCGCGGTCGGTGGAACCGGTACGGCGGAGGATGACCAGGCCGCGTTTGCGGTCGGCTTCCATCGCCACGGCGTCGGCCAGTTCGAGGCTGATCACGCTCGAGTCGTCATCCAGCAGGGTCAGGGTGTGGGAGCGGTAGGCCTCGAGCACGGCGTTGAGCGGCACCGGGGTGATGATGGTGTTGGTGACCAGCACGTTGGTGGTGCCGATGGGCTCGCCGAGGTCGTTGGTCAGGGTCACCTCGTTGGTGACCACCTCGTTGCTGACCAGCGGCGCCGGCTCGACCAGGGTGAAGACGATGGTCTTGTCGGGCTCGGCGTTGGTGTCGTCGAGGATGGGGAAGGCGATGAGCTGGACGCGGTTGCTGATGGCCGGATCGGGCACGTTGGTGAAGAGCAGACGCCCGGAGACGTTGGTGGCGGGGTAGTCCAGGTCGGGCACGGCGGTGCCCCCGGTGATGCGCCAGTCCACGGTCACGTCGTCGCTGGGATTGGCGCTCACCGAGACGGCCACCAGGCCGGTGCGGGCCCCTTCCACGACGGTCGAGCCCAGGAAGGTAAAGCCGACCCCGGGCACGCCGCTGTCGTCGTCGTCAATGGTCACGGTGGCCTGCAACGAGGCGCCGACGTTGTAGTTGGTGCCGGGCAGGATTTCGCAGATGACCGTTTCGGTGTCCTCGCGAATGGTGTCGTTGACCGGGGTGACGCGCAGGACCACGGAGGCGGCGTTGGCCGGGATGCGGCCGGCCGCGGTGATGGGGGCGTAGTCGGCCACGGGGCGGGCGGTGCCGCCGACCTTGAGGTTGACCACCAGTTCGTTGCGGAGGTCGCCCTGGCGGGTGATCAGGAACTCGCCCGGGGTGTTCGGCTCGGCGGCGTTGGTCACCGTCGCGCGGATGGTCACGGTGGGCTGGGCGCCGTCCTGGAGGAAGACCGTGGCCACGCCGGGCGTGCCCACGTTGTAGAGCGGGCTGTCGGACAGGATGATCTCGAGGGTGTTGCCGCCGTCGTTGAGCCCGTTGTTGCGGGGTTGGATGTCCAGATTGACCGTGGGCTGGCCGGCGGGGATGACGATGGTGCCCGGCAACGCGCGGTAGTCCCGGCCGCTGACGGCGGAGCCGCCGGCCAGGTAGTTGACGCGCAGGTCGCGGGTGAGGTCGCCGAGGCGCGTGAAGACCACCGTGGCGGTGTCGGCGCCGGTTTCCGAAGCCACGGGGTCGGTGGCGGTGACGAGGACCGTGGGCAGGTCGTTGTCGCCGATGGTCAACTCGGCCCGCGGGTTGCCGATGCGATAATCCGTGGAGGGCTGGACGGTGAGGGAAACCGTTTCGTTGCCCTCGAGGTACAGGTCGGGAATGGCGTAAAGCAATAGCGGGACCACGGTCACGCCGGCCGGCAGGCGGATCAGGTCCGGCAGGGGGCGATAGTCCTCGCCGTAGGTGGCCGTGCCGCCAAAGGCGAGGCGGACGTTGACCTCCACGTTGGTCAGCCCGGCGCGGGTGAGCAGGAACAGGCCGGAGTCGCCGCTGTTTTCGCTCAGGGCCTTGCCCACGGCCACGATCGAGATCACCGGGTTGGTGGCGGGCGCGGCCCGGAACTGCATCGTGGTCTCGCCGGGAGCGCCCACGATGTAATCGCCGTAGGTCTGGAACCAGGTGTCCTCGCCGTTGAAGGTGATGACTTCCCAGCCGGTGAGCAGGGTGTAGTTGGTGGCCATGCCGTTGGTCTGGCCGCCCTGACCGTCATCAATGTTGGTCTGGTACACCGCTTCCTTTTGCAGCGCGTACATGACCGCGGCGGAGAGATATTTGTCGTCCACCGCGTTGGTATTGGTGGCGGTCTGGATGACCACGTTGGTCACAAACACGCCGGTCTGGAAGTCCACCACGTAGAAGGGCACCCTGAGGTTCACCGGCGCCAGGAGAGTCTGCAGGGGGTTGGTGTGCGTGGTGGTGTTGGTCAGGCGCGTGAAGTCCGTGCCCTCCCGGGCCGTGCCCCCGAGGGTGAAGACCGCGCGCAATTGCGTGTTCGTATCGCCCGTGCGACGGAACTCGAACACGCCGGGCCGGCCGCGCACCAGGTCCGCGTGGGTCGCCGTGCGCACCGTCACGCGGGGTTGCTCCTCGGCCAGGAACTCCAGCCCGCTCACGTCCTGGTCGGCCACGGTGACGATGGTGTTGAAGTTCAACGGCGCGGTCTTGTAGCCGTGCTTGAAGGCGGTCACCGCCCAGTCCCCCGGGGTCTGGTTGATGAGCGTGAAAAACCCGTCGCTGTCGGTGAACGTGGCCTGGAAGTTGTCCGCCAGTTCGGTGGTGTTGGTCAGCGCGCCGTTGGCCACGCGGGCCCCGGGCACCGGCCGGCCGAAGTTGTCCGTGACCTGGCCGCTGATGCGGAAGCCGGTGCGGTTGCCCACCTGCACCACCACGTGGCGGCTGACCACGTGCCCGCGCATGTCGCTGACCTCGACCCGCACGCGGTAATCCCCGGGCACCACCCACGACCGGGTGAGGGTGGGGCTGTTGGGGCCGAACGTGCCGTCGCTGATGTCCCAGTAGTACGCCAGCGTGTCGCCGTCCGGGTCCACCGCGGTGACCGTAAAGGTGACCGGCCGGCCGGGGGCTGCGCGGTTGGTGCTCACGGTGAGGGTCACCTCCGGGGCGCCGTTGCCGGGGAACGGCCCGCGGTTGACCACCACGTCAAACCACGTGTCCAGGCCGCTGCCGCCCCGGGCCACCGGCGTGATGTGGAGATTGACCTCGGGGTCGGTGAAGGTGCGGCCGATCACCAGCGGCGCGTCCACGCGGCCGGTCGGGGTGCCGGGCGTGGTGTCAATGAGCGTGCTGTAACCGAGCAGTTGCGGCCAGGGCCCCCAGTGAATCATCACGCCGTTGGACACCCAGGGGTTGTCGGGAATCTTGGCGCGCGCGCTCACCCAGTAGGAACGCTGCTCGTCCTTGCGCAGCTTCAGCGCGTAGGCGCGGTCCTCCACCAGCGTGGGCGTGTCGAAGACGTAAATCCGGTTGGTGCGGTTCTCGGCCCCTTGGGCGATGGCCGAGTCGGGCAGCCAGCCCAGGAGATTTTTCCCGATGGGGTTGAAGTGGCCGGCGAAGCGGCTGATGGGCTGGTTGGTCACCGGCCCGCGGCCGCCCTGGTATTCCCCGCCGCCGCTGCCCATCACGTCAAACAGGTCGCCGTACTCGATGTCGTCGCCCGCGCCGATCATGCTGTCGTGGCCGATGAGCGAATCGGTGTCCCAGCGGTCGGGCGGCGGCTGGGGCAGCGGGGCGCGGCGGGTCTCCCAGAAATTCGCGTGGCCCAGGCCGTAGCAGTGACCGATCTCGTGGATGGCCAGGCCCACGCCGTTGTACTGGAGCCAGGCCTGTTTGCCGCCACCCAGGCCGCCCCAGTTGTACCCGGGCACGGGCGTGAACCGGGCCAGCAGCAACTCGAAGTTGTCCGCGGCGTAGCCGGCCCGGGCCGCCTCGGCCAGGGCATCGGCCATGAGGGCGCCGGGACCCTGCTTCGAGTACCAGGCCTTGGGATGCGGCAGGGTCAAAATGGGCGTCACCGTGGTGATGAGGGCGGTCTTGCTGTACGAGGCCTCGATGTAGAACTGGTTGACCTGCTGCATTTCGTCGGCCGCCTGGGCCTCGCTGATCGGGATGGTCGTGTCGTCGCGGAAAACCAGCCGCATGTAGAGTGTGCGCCGCGGGCCGTAGGTGGGCAGGGGCGGTTTGGGCGGGGCGTTGGTCCAGACCGGCAGGGCGGCGGCCGCAGCGGCCAGTTGCGGGGCGCCCAGGCCCTGGAGGGCGCGGTTCAACACCGCGGCGTCGGAGGCATTGCAGACCTCGAGGTAGCTGCCCGCCACGTCGAGCACCTGGCCGGCCGCCGTCGCCTGCCCGCACACCGCGCAGGCACCGGCGGGCGTCCACCGGCCCGTCGCCCGCACGGCGGCGCTTTCCTCCGCGTCGAGCAGGCGCGCCGGTTCTTCGTGCACGGCCAGCGCGTTGTCCACGGCGATGCCGTGCAACGGCAGACGCTCGTGGGTCATCTGGCTCAGGCGCGCGCCGTACACGTAAGCCCGGTAGGTCCGGCCGTCCACGGTGGCGTAACGGTAGGTGGCGCACTTGAACCGGGTGTAGTCCGCGCCCGGCACCGGTGAGGCCATGAAGACCTCGTACCGGGCCAGGCCGCTCACCACTTCCTCGAAGTGCCGGGTGATCTCGGCAGGCAGCCGTTGCCGCCAGCGCCAGGGTGCGGCGTGTTCGAGGGCGGCGCGCGGGTTTTCCTCGATTTCCCGGGCCAGATATTCGCGGCGAGCGCGGGCCAGGGTCTCGCCCTCGGCCAGCAGGGCGGCCGGGTTGCCGCTCCACGCCTCGTTGAAGAACCGCTCCACCCAGTCGGCAAATTGCTCGTGCGGCGTGCCGGCAGCGGCACCCGGCGCCGGTGCGTTCCCGGAAACCGGGGGAACCTCCGCGGCCGGCAGGAGCGCGTCCTGCTTGGCCGCCACGTACGAAAGCAGCCCGGTGGGAGCCGGTGCGCCGGCCTTCGCGAGGGGGCGGGAGGGGGGCGCGGCCGGCGGCGGCGCGGAAGGCTTCGTTCCGCGCGGCCAGAAGGACAAGGCCACCAGCAGGAGGGCAAGGAGCGCCAGGAACCGTTGGAAGACTTTCATGACGAATTCAGTTGCAGCGACTGTAGGTAACGCAAAAGGGCGTCGCAAGGGCATTCGCCCCCGGGACCGGCGAACCCGAAAAAGCAGGTCACAAGCCAGCTCCGGCCGTCGGCGCCGCCGCGGACCCGACCGGCAGCCCGGCGAGTCCCAGTTCCGCGAGAATCCGGTCGAGCTGGGCCGCCGTGTTGGCCAGGCCGCCCTCGGCCCAAAGTACGTAATCCGCGGCGGCAATCTTGCGTTCGATCGGCCATTGCGCGGCCAAACGAAGCGCGATTTCCTCCTCCGACCAGCCGCGCGCGATCAGGCGCTCCCGCTGGCTGGCGGCCGAGCAGGCCACGCAGATCGTGGCGTCGAACTGCCCGGCCGCGTCGGTCTCGAACAGGAGGGGGATGACCACCACCGCCGCGGGGCGGCCCTCGTGTTGCCAGGCCTCGAGCTGCGCCTGCCAAGCCGCCCGGATGCGCGGGTGGAGAATGGCCTCCAACTGGCGGCGCCGGGCGACGTCGGGAAAAACCAGGCGGGCCAGGGCGGACCGGTGCAGGCGGCCCCGGGCGTCCAGGACGTCCGGACCAAAGGCAGCCACGATTTCCGCCAGGGCCGGCTGGCCGGGTTCCACCAGCTCGCGGGCCAGTTGGTCCGTGTCCACCACCGGCAGGCCGCGGCGCTGGAGGTAATCGGCAGCGGCAGTTTTTCCCATGCCAATGCCACCGGTGAGGCCGAGGCGTTTCATGAGCCACCGCCTGGCTAGTCAGTGGATCAGACGGATCGGTCGGATCAGTCGGATCGGCCGGATCATCACGGCCGCACGCCGCGGTAGAACCGATACGGCACCGTGACCGATTCGGGGTCCAGGAAGATCACTTCGCCGCCCGTGGCCACGTTGGTGTGCACGGCGCGCCAGCGCGGCGGCAACGAGTCCGCCGCCTGGATGACGTAGAGCTGGTTGGTCTGGCCCCGCAGTTTCACCTGTACGCCTCCGCCCAGGGCCGGGGCGATGCTCAGGCGCGGCACCGTGCCGTCGTCCGGCACCACCAGCGGCAACACCACATTGTCCAGCCACGCCGCATCCTGACCGGCGCTCTGGGCAGCGTCCTTGACGTACCGCCATTCCAGAGTGTGGGTGCCCGCTGTCACGGTGAACTCGTGACGGGTCCAATCCTGTTCGCCGGACCACTTCTGGACCAGCCGACCGTCCAGCCAGAACTCGAGGAAATCCCAGCCGGATTCGGAACTGACCTTGAAGTCAAAGCTGGCCCGGCCCTCGCGCAGGGCATGGGTGAGGCGGAGCGCGGATGTCTGGCTGTGCCCGATGGCCCCCGAGCGGGCACTGTAGCGACCGGCCGCGGCTGCCTGGTCGGTCACGGTCCACGGCGCAGCTCCTTCCGTCACCCACGGCAGGCGGGACAGGTTGCCGGTCTCAAAGTCATCCGCCACCGGCAACGGCCGGAAGACCGCGCGCACCTGGAGGTCGTGCGACACGACCACCGAGACGGGGTTTTCCACCGTGTTCACGTCCCCCTCCCAGCGGGCAAACTCGTAAGCCGGCTGCGGCACGGCGCGGAGCTGGGCCGCGGACTGCGCCAGCACGTCCACCCGCCCGGCCGGCGGCACGGTCGAGCCCCCCTCGGTGTGGTCCACGTTCAGACTGAAGACCTGGCCCGGGGTGAAGGTGTAGGCCAGTTGGACCGCCCCGTTGGCGCCGGCGTAGCCGTCCACAGCGATGGCATAAACAGTCCCGGCGCGGACGGCGTGCTGGAGCTTGCTGAAGCCGGAGGACTCGAAGGCGTCGTCGTTGGCCGCCACGGGGGTGAGGGTGTTGACCAGGTCGCCGGTGTAGAGGCCCAGCAGGGTGTCAAAGCTGCTGCCTTCGGTGGTGAGCAGGAGCGAACCGTTGGCCGGCGCCTCCCATTTCCACCAGAGCGAACGGCCGCCGGGCTGCCCGGCATGGAGCGGTTCGCCGGGCTGGACCGTGGCCTGGGTGTTGGTGCCGGTGACCGAGCCGGAACTGCCCATCAACAGAGCTGCTTGGGAAAAGTCATCGTTCGGCGGCCGCACGGTCAGGAAATGCAGGTCCAAGGTCTGCGTCTCAGAGAACAAGCCGGCGGCGTTGACCGCCCGAACGCGGACGCGGTTGGCGCCGGGCTGCAAGCGCAGGGTCCGGCTCCACGTGGTGGTGCCGTTGGCCGGGGAAGCGATACCGTTGTTCAGGCTCACCAACACCTCGGTCACTTCGGTGGCGTTGGGGCCGGTGTCGGCTGCCGTGCCGGACACCGTCACGAGCGGGTCGGTCACCCGCAGGCCGCTGCGCGGGCTGGTGATGACCACCTGCGGCGGCTCGGTCTGCAGGCGTCCGCCCGGGGCGATGCGCAGGCGGACCGAGCCCACGGCGTTGGAGCGGACGCCGGCCAGGACCATGGCATAGGTGCGGCCGGCCTGGGCCTCGAAGAACAGGTAGGCGCGGCGGCCCGAGACGTTGGTGGTGGTGGTAACGCGCTGAAGGTTGGTCAACACGTTGCCGGTGTAAACGGCCAGCACGCTTTCAAAGGTCGTGCCCGTGGCGTCCACCAGGACATTGGTGCTGGCCGGGGCGGTCCAGGACCACCAGAGCGAGGCCGCACGGTTGGTGAAGCCCCCGTGGGCGGGCTCCCCGACCTCGATGGTCGCAAAGCGGTTGTTGGAAAGGTATTTCGAGCCCGCCGCGGACACCTTGGTCGGCGTGGCGAAATCGTCGTTGAGCGGGCGCGGAGCCAGCGAATAGCGCACGGTGTTGGTCAGGCTCTCCCGACCCGGGGCGGAAACTTCCAGGGTCATCTCCAGGGAATCCCCCGTGGCCGGCACCGGCAGGAAGGCGGAGTAACGCGCGTCGCCGGCTGCATCATCGGGCGGTTGACCGTTGTTGAGGAAGATCAGGTCGCCCCCGCCCTGCACCCGTCCGAGCACGGTGGCGTCGCGCACGCCGAAGCGGTCCCGCACCCGGACCACCACCGGCTGCTGGGAACCGTTGAGGAGCACCGAGCCGGGGGGCGGGTCCACACTGATCTGCAGCAGGCCCTCACCGGTGACCGTCAGCGCTCCGTAGGCGTTGAGCCGACCGCCGGTGGTGGTGGTCCGGCTCAACGAGGCGGTGGGAACGGTACCGGCCAGGATGCGGTCGCGCACCTCCTCGAGGTCCGCTTCGGGGTACAGGCTCCAGACCAGCGCGGCCACGCCGCTGACGTGCGGGGCGGCCATGCTGGTGCCGTCGAGGAACTCGTAGTTGTTATCAAACCCCGCGAAGCAGGAGAAGATTTCCACGCCCGGCGCGCCCAGGTGCACCGTATTGTCCCCGTAGTTGGAAAAGTCGGCCAGGCGCCCGGTCCGGTCTATGGCCGCCACGGAGATGATGTTGTCCAACGGGTAGTTGGCCGGGTAGAACGGGTTTTCGTCATTGTCGTTGCTCTCGTTGCCGGCGGCCGCCACGAAGAGCACGCCCTGGTCACGGGCGCGGCTGATGGCGTCGAACAACGCCATCGAGAAAGCGCCGCCGCCCCAACTGTTGTTCAAGATGCGCGCGCCGTGCTGGACAGTGTAATCAATGCAGGTGATCGCATCGGAGGTGCTGCCAAAGCCCGCATCGCCGATGAAGCGGGCAGCCATGATGCGGACCCGCCAGGCGACGCCAACGTGGGGGTTGGGGTCGTTGGCTGCCGCGCCGATCGTGCCAGCCACGTGGGTGCCGTGGCCGTCGGTGTCCATGGGGTCGCCGGTCCCCTGGGTGGCATCAATACCGTAGATGTCGTCCACATAGCCGTTGCCATCGTCGTCCAGCCCGTTGGCCGGGATTTCGTTGGGGTTGACCCACATTTGCGTCACCAGGTCCCGGTGGGTGTAGCGGACTCCGGTGTCAATCACGCCCACGATCACGTTGGTCGAGCCGGTGGTCAGGTCCCAGGCAGCCGGGGCGGAGATGTCCACGCCGGGCAGGCCGCCGTCCTGGCCCAGGTTCTGGAGGCCCCAGAGCCGGCCATCCACAAAGGCGGCATCGCGGGGTGTGAGCAAAGGGCGATAGAGGTAGTCGGGCTCGACGTATTCGAACAGGCCGGAGGCCTTGAGGGTCTGGATGCGGTTCCAAAGACGTTGTCGCTGCGCCTCTTCGTCCGGTCGGGCAATGCTGGCCGGTGCGCGAGGTGCGGGGTCTTCCAGCAACACCAGCCCCGGCACCAGGGCGTAACGGCGTTCGAGGCGCGAGCTGCTCGCCGTGACCGCGGCCAGAGCGGGGCCCTCGGCCTGGGAAGGATCGGCCAGTTTGGCCAGAATGCGCGTGGGATGGACCAGATGGCCCTCCCAGGTAACGGGGTCGGTCTGGGCCAGGAGGGCCCATGACCCGAGGACGAGGGCCAGCACGCCGCCAAGGATCAGGCCGGGCAGGGCGGTGGCACGGAACCCCTGCCCCGGGCGCGGGGCTTTGGCCGCCGGGGAGCGGGAGGCAAACGGCTCACGGCTCATAGCTGACTCGGTAGTAACGCTGCGCATCCTGGAGCGGCACGCCGCCCGTCGGCCGGTGGGTCAGGGTCAGGATTTGCACCGACGGGTTGGGATTGGACATGCGGGCGGCCAACTGCCAGTTGGGGTTGAGGAGATTGGTGGTGTACCAAACGGCGTAGTCGGTCCGCGCCGCCGCCCGCCAGGACAATTCCACTTCCGGCGGGTTGACACTCGTGACCCGGAACCGGGTGATCAGCAGGTCGTCAAAGGGCGAGAGGTCCAGGCCGTTGACCACGCCGTCGCCATCGGAATCCAGGGTCAGACTTTGGAGCAGGCCGAGATTGACCCGCAGCACCCGGCCGTCCTTGAGGGCCACATCGGCGCCGCTGTTGGGGCCGGCGTAGCTCTTGACCCAGCGGAGCCGGTTGTTGAAGCGCCCGTCCAGCGAGTCCGGATCGAGGTTGGACATGGCGAAGTACACCGTCAGCCCGGGCTCGATGACCAGGTAGTTCTCCGGGTCCTCGGCCACGGTGGTGGCCGCGCCGATGTAGCGGTTGGTACTGAACTCCAGGAAATCCACGTACAGGGCGTATTGGCCGGGCAAGGGCTGACCGAAGTCGTCCACCGGCGGGCCCAGACGCAGTTCACCGAACGCCTGGCTGTCCAGGAACAAGTGCCCGAGGGCGACGTTGTTCGAGAAACCGGCCGGTGAAGGCCCGCGGTCTGCCGCCGCCCAGGTGTGGGCCACACTGACAAACCGCGGGGCGGTGGTCTCGACACGGGTGCCCAGGAGGTCACCTGCCGCCGGGGCCCGCAACAGGTGGAACCCATCCGAAAGCTCGAGGCTGTTGCCGGAGTCCGGCCCGGCGTCGGCCAGGCTGTTGGTCACGTTGATCAAGAGGCTGCGGCCAGCCACCAGGCGATGATTGCGCAATTTGAAGCTGCCGCCGGCATAGTGGGCCGAGCCGCCGATGTCGTGAAAGCTGCCTTCCAAGATGGCCTCGTCCGCAGTCAGACGCAGGTCGTAGGTGTTTTGGACCACGCCGGAGTCCTGATACTGGGTGGCGAGGATTTCGTGCCCTTCCGCCTCCAGGCGGCCGGTGTTGACAAAGCGCTCGAGCCGCCGGCCGGCCGGAAAATCCGCCCCGTAGTAGCCCACGTTCCATGGCCGGAGGGTGCCGTGGTTGGTCAGGAAACGCAGCCGCGGCGTCATGCTGGCTTTCCAATCGGGGATGGCGTTGGTCAGGGCGATACGGCCGTTGACGGTGAGGCTCTCGGCGTTGATGAGGAGGCGGTCGCTGACCAGGTACGGGTCGTCCACAACCACGTTGGTGCTGTTGAGGGTAAGGGTGTGGGTGATGACCTGCTGGGTGCGGGTGAGGAAATCCGCGCTCAGGATCAGGCAGTAAAGGTTGATGTCAATCGGGTTGGTGACCGGGTTGAAATAGTTGGTGTTGGGGTCAATGAACCAGTTGGACAGGACCACGGCGAACTGGTTGGACCAGATGCCGGTCCAGGCCCGCAACTCGCCCCGGACGGCATGGAAACTGTCCTTGGCCAGGTTGCGGACGGTCAGCAGCCCGTTGGTCGAGCTGAGGTCATAGACCAGGTTCTCAACGTCTACCAGGGCCCCCTCGGAATTCTGCAGGTGGGCGGTCTTGATTTGGACCAGGGTCTCGCCCCGAATCCGGGTCCGGCTCAGGTCCAGTGTGTCCGCAGTGATTTCGATCCGGCCCGGCGTGTTGGTGGGCGACACGCCGGGGACCAGGGGGGGCCGGGACTGGAGACTGTCAATGCTGGCCGCGTAGCCGGCGTACATGTTCGTGGCAAAAACGTTGGAGAAAGTGGTGTTGTACAAAAAGCCGCCCACCAGCGAGGTGTTCCCGAGCGAACCCAGGGCATCGAAGAAGGGTAAAGAGCGGTAAATCTCGTAGGCCAAAGGCCGGCCGGTGGGCGTCCAAACTCCCCGGTTGGTCACGATTACGGTGTTGGTGTCGTAACCCAGGTAGTCGAGGAAGTAGAGCGTGTCCCGCTGTGGCGCGCCCTGGGCGACGTTGGTGGTCTGGGAGGCGATTTCGACCGCCACGATACCGAAGCCCAGTCCGGCCGGGCCGGGCGGACCGAAACGGGCCTGCACGGTGAAGTTGGTGTCGTTGACCCCCACCACCACGGCCTGCCGGAAGATGTTGGTCGGCAGCGTGATGTTGGTCACGGAGCCATCCTGGTTGGTTAGGGTGAGGAAGGTGGACGCCACCACGCCCGTGTTGGCAAAGGCGGTGAAATACTCGGCCGGGACAAAGGTACTGACGCTGGCGAAACCGTTGGCCCAGTTCGGGCCACTTTGGACCACATGAAGCCCGCTGCTGGCCAGCAGGTCGGTCCCAATGAAACGCAGCACGTTGGCCGTGTTGAGCGGGCCGGGGTTGGGAACCTGCTGGATGCCGGCCCCCCAGTAGAGGTCATAGATGGCGTTGTCGCCCAAAAAGCTGTCAAGGATGTTGTCGCCGGTTTCCTCAAAATACACGTTGGCAGTCGGGGAACCTTCAATGGGCAGCACTTCCAGCCCGCCGCGGCTGAGGTTGACCTGTTTACCCTCGATGCGGATGGTGCCGTTGTTGCCCACCTGAAGGTAGCCCGGACTCAGCACATTGGTGGCCGAAATATCGAGCATGGTCTGGAAATAGACATTGCTGTACCCACCGTATTGGTTGGCATCGAGGGCGAAGATGCCACCAGAAGCCTCGTTGACGAAGCGGGCGGCCGGCCGGCGGATGCCGAAGTCGTCCGTGTAATCAAACCGGAATCCGGGGGCTCCCTGCATGGTGCCCCGGTTGGTGTAGTACAGGGTGTTCTGGAAGTCGTAGGGCAGGAGCGTTAGCACCCCAAAGGTGCCCAGGTTCAGGAAAGCGGTGGCGTTGATCTGGGGCGGGTTGGTGAAGGTGACCGCTCCCGGATTGATGAAAATGGGGTCCACCTGGGGGGTGGGGAGAATCCGGTTGGGCACCCAGTCGTACCGCCCCACCGCGTTGAACGGCGTGGCGTAGGTGGTTCGTCCCGAGTTGACGTACACCGGCTGGGTGCCCGCCGCGGCCGCTCCGCTGCTCAGGAGCAACATCACCACCACACGCGTTCTGAAAAGCCAGTCCATAAAGCTGCTCTCAAGTTCGTCTCGCCTGCCCCCCGGGTCAATCTCCCGCTCAGGGCGTGGTCCCGCCTCCCCCACCGAATCCGCCGGTGCCCGTTTGCCCTCCCTGCGTGGTTCCCGCCCCCACGATGATGAAGGGTGACAGCCAAGGGTTCTCGTCCCGGTCCCGGACCTTCCCATCGAAAATCAGCCGCTCCAAAGCCCGAATGCTGGCGCCCTGCGGGAACACCACCGGCTCGTTGGTGGTGCCGTCGTAGGCGCCCCACAAGACGCCAAGAAAACCATCTGCCTGGCCGCCGCCCGGGCTGTTGATCAGGTACTCGCCCAGCTTGCTGAAAGAAATGACGTGGGGCCCGGAGATGGTGCCCGGACCGGACAGGACCGTGCTTCCGTTGAGGGCGTCCTGGCTGGTCAACACCATGCTTTTGGCAAAAAAGATTGGATCGCCAGCAGGGGTAATTCCCAAATCCGCGGCCTCGAACAGGATGTCGGGCGCCGCCAGGGTCCGCTGCAGGAGCTGGGTACGCTGGACGAAGTTCGAAATGTACCGGTCCACGTACACGTTGGTCATGGCCACCCAGTTGCCCACCAGCGAGTCGTAGTTCACCCGCACGAAGGTGACCTTGTCCACCCCGGGGCGCAGGGCGATGTTCACCGGCGGGAGGTTGGTCCCCGCCACCACATTGGTGAATCCCGGCGGCGCGCCCCAGCCGTTTACCTTGCCCTGCGAATCCACCCCGACGATGTAGTTGCCGCGCTGGGTCCCCAGCGGCGCCTGCACCACGTTGGTCTCCAGGGGCTCGACGTTGAAATTGTCCGGGCGATAGACGTAGCGGAGCATGCCGACATCGTCCCGGGTCAGCCCGGTGAAAAACATGCCGGGCGACAGGGTGGCAAACATGCCGCTCGCCTGCACCGTCCCTCCCCACACGTTGAACGCGGAAACCGAACTCACACTGGGCCGGCTGGGGTCCACTTCAAATTCCACCGCCTCCCAAGTCGGGGTCGTGTAGGTCTGGATGATTTGGTACGTGTACAGCGCGCCGTTGACGTAGCTGGAAGGCTCGAAGGTGACGGGATCGAAATTGCGCTTGATGACCGCGTACACCGGGATGTTGTTGATCACCACCCGGGACCGGAGCGTCCACACGTACCGTTCCGCCGGCGCGGCGCCGAGGCTTTCCAGAAGGGAGGCCAGGGCCTGGGTCTTGAGGTCGTACAGAAACAGGGCGCTGGCCCGGTGATTGAAGCGGCGGGTGTCCAGCGGGAACTCGGACAGGTCCGCGCTCATCTGGGAAACCGGCGGCAGCTCGTTGAGGATCTTGATGGCCTTCTCCACCTCTTCCACGCCCCGCTGCCCGAAATAGTTCAGGAACGACTCGTCGAAGCCGTAGGTGA
>JBBIJZ010000002.1:94640-98275 GCA_037445715.1 Verrucomicrobiales bacterium
CGCGTTCGTCGGCACCACCGAGGAGGCGAGGTCCCCGGCGGCGAAGGCCGGCCCGGCTGCCTCGGTCCAGCTCTTCAAATCCGTGGAGACCTGCAACTGGTAAATCGAACCCGGCACGGCGTTCCACTGGAGCAGCAGCCCGCCCATCGTGGGCTGAATGCTCATCCGCAGGACGCTGGCCGCGTTGAGGGGGTCGGTGCCGGCCAGAAACTCCGCCAGGTTGGACGCGCCGTCGGCGTCGGAATCCAACGCGGGGGAGGGCCATACGCCCGAGTTGGCGCCCCAATACCGGGCCTGCCAATCATCCGGCAGCCCATCGTTGTTGCGGTCCCGGCCCCAGGTGGTTCCGCTGGCCGGCTCCGAGAGCGGAGAAACCCGGCCATCCCGGAGGGCGTAGGCCAGGCGGAAGGTGTGGGTGCTGGCCGGATTGAACTCGTCGAACACCTTGAAATTCTCGGTCAGGACCAGCGGCGTGGTCGAGCCGTCCACGTACAGTTGGTACGCTGCCAGGGCCTCGCCATAACCGGCCAGCGGCGCCCAGCTCACCATCAGGCTGTAGGCATCCAGGGCCGTCACGAGCGGGGCACCCGGCTCCGGGAGCGACAGTTCGCCGGCATAGCGCTGGCCCAAAATCTCGGTACTGGCGCTACCGCCGACAAAGCCGGCCCACGCCACCAAAAACCGGCCCTCACCGTCCGCGGCCACGGCGGGATCGAATTGCCGGCTGGCGGTGGTGGTGTTGACCCGGAACTCGTCGCCCAACGGGCCGAACTGGCCGACCAGCCGCCCGTACACGCCCTCGCGGGAACCGTCCTGGGCGTAACTGGTCCAGACCACCAACCGGGTGCTGCCCAGGGCGGCAATCTGGGGGGCGAACTGATTGTGCGGCCGGTGCTGGTTGGCCAGGACCACCGACCCGCGCAGCGTGCCGTCGGCGTCGTAACTGCCCATCACCACGTCCCACATGTTGGTGACTTCGGCGGTGTCGCGTTCGCTCCAGGCGGCCATGAAGCCCCCGTTCCAACCCGGCGCCAGCGCGGGGGTGGCGCACAGGTTGGTGCTGGTGTTCAGCCGGACTTCGTCCCCCAGGGGGGTACCATCCGGCCGGAAACGCCGGGCGATAATGTCCACGCTGTTCTCGAACCGCTGCTGTTCGCTCACCCACGCCACCACCAGGGTGCCGTCCTCGAGGACCGTGCACACCGGGTCGCGCTGGTTGTAGGCGGTGAACTGGTTGACCTGGAATTCGCCGCCGAGCTTGGCGCCGTCGGCGGACAGGCGCTGGCCAAAGACGCCCAGCATGTGACCATCCCCGGCCCAACAGTTCCAGAGCACCACCAGGCTGCCATCGGCCAACGCCGCCAGGCGGGGCTGGGTTTGGGGGCCTTCGGTGAAGGTGTTGACGCGGAACTCGTCGCCGGCGAATCGCCCGTCCGGGAGCACCACCCGTCCCCAAATGTCCTGCTGGCCGGCCGGGCCGCCCTGCCAGACCACCACGGCCCCGCCTCCCGGCCGCAAGGCCACGGCCGGAGCTTCCTGGTCGGCGGCCGTGGTCTGATTCACCCGGAAAATGCGCGTCGGGATCGGAGAAAGCGAGGCGTTGAGTTCGGCCACCATGATCCCCAGGCCGTCGCCGTCCGTGGCGTT
This sequence comes from Verrucomicrobiales bacterium, assembly GCA_037445715.1. GTDB lineage: Bacteria > Verrucomicrobiota > Verrucomicrobiia > Limisphaerales > J093 > DSVZ01. Next base: position 96,288 of record JBBIJZ010000002.1, read on the forward strand.
GTCCTGCCAAACCACGTAGCCGCCGGTGCTTGTCAGACACAGGGCCGGCCGGGTCTGGTCGCCGATGAGGCCGCGGCTGAGCAGGTACTCGGTGCCCTGGGGGGCCAGCGTCAGGTCGGCCCGGGCCGGGAGCAGGGATAGCAGGGCGACGACGGCAGCCAGGCACGCTCCGTCCCGCCCGGGTGGAGCACCTCCCGGAGGTCGGGCGTGATGAGGTTTGATTTGCATTCCGCGCATCTCAACTGGTGGCGAAGGTCCGCGTTCCGCCCGGATTCATCGTTGACGGCAAGTTTTCGGCCAACTTGGAGTCCACCTCGCGCTTCACTTGGAAACCTCCGATGCCGGGGTGGGCACGGGCGCAAAAGGCGTCTGCGGCGGCAGTTTGGTGGGGTCAAACGGCAGGTTGTTCTCGTCATGCACCCGGTTGCCCTGGGGGTCAATGATGGTGGGGGTCACGAAGATGACGAGGTTCTTCTTTTGGCTCGAATTGGCCTCGCTGCGGAAGAGCCGGCCCACCAGGGGCAGGTCGCCCAGCACGGGCACCTTGTCCTTGCGCTTGGCCACGCGCTCGGAAATGAGCCCGCCCAGGACCACCGTCTGCCCGTCCCACACGATCGAGCTGGTGACCACCTGGCGGATGCGGAAGCGCGGCAGCGGCACCGGCGCGGCCAGGTTGCCCACCACCGCGCGGAACTGGCCGGGGTCGTCGTAGCCGAGGAACTCGGTCACCGTGGGCAGCAGGTTGAGCTGGATGGTGTAGCCGTCGGCCGAGACGTGCGGGATCACGTCCAGGGTGGGTCCGATGGGCACGGGCACCGTGGTGGGCTGAATGGTCGGGGTGGCCGCGGCCTGTTGCACCACCTGCGCCCGCGCCGCCCCAAAGCCCAGGCTCGTGAGCAAGCCGATGACTGCCAAAACGCGTTCGATTTTCATGTCTGCGTTCCTTCGAGATTGAAAAACCTTCCGGACTTACTGCACCACGCCGACGCCGACCCCGCCCCCGCCCACGGTGCCCACACCGCCCACGCCGCCCACGCCGGTACCGATTCCTCCCACGGTACCCACGCCGCCACCGATACCCCCGGCCTGGTTGAAGGAGACGATGGTCTGGAGATCAATGATTTGAATCTGCGCCTGACGGCCACTGACCGTCGTCACCTTCGGTGCGGAGAGAATGTCCACCCCGCCCCGTTGTTCGAGCGCGCGGATGACCACACGGAACTGGGGATCGGTCATGATCCCGGTCAGCGTGGCCAGGGTCGGGATGGCCGTACCGCCAATCTCGGTTCCGCGCAGGCCGGAAGTGATCAACTGGTCCGTCGAGGGATTCGGAGCAAAAGCCGGTACACCGAAGTTCCCCGGGAACACGCCGTAAGGATTGGCGGCAGACGGAGCGCCCGCGTAAGAAGGCGCGGTGCCGCCCGAGAGCCCGAGGTTGCCTCCGGCCATGTTCCAGTTGCCGAGGAACCAGTCAAAGCCCAAGGCCTTGGCGTCGTCCTGGCCGATTTCGACAAACTTGACCTCGATGGTCACCTGGTCGGGCGTGAAGTTCAGGGCCTGAATGGCCTGCTCGATGATGTCCAGGTCCTCGAGCGTGGCCCTGACCAAGAGGATGCCCGTGCGGTCGTTGAAGAACAGGGCCTTGCCCTGGGCATTTTGGAAGCCGACCCCCGCACCAGCCGCTCCCGGAAATGCGCCACCGGCCGCCCCACCAAAGCCTTGTCCCAGGATGTTCGGCCCGCCCAGGTCCACCCCCGCGGCCACGAAGTAGGCACGCACCAACTCGTTGACGTACGACATCAAAGTGGAGCCGGCCACGCCGGTGGGCGTGCCCCCGCTGCCCAATCCGCCGCCCCCGCCACCGAAACCGCCACCACCCAGGCCGCCGCCGCCGAAGCACCACCAGCAACAGCCGCCTAGACAAAAACAGACGGGAAGGGCGGGGGCGGCCGAAAGAGTGAAACAGGGGGCGGGCGGGGGGGGGGGGG
>JBBIJZ010000003.1:0-10887 GCA_037445715.1 Verrucomicrobiales bacterium
CGGGCGCGTCACGGACACTGCCGCGGCGGCGTTGGCAAACCGCACCGCCGCGGGCAGGGCCCGCCCCTCGCCCAGCGCCACGGCCAGCGCCCCGTTGAAAACGTCCCCGGCCGCCGTCGTGTCCACCGCGCGCACCTTGAACCCGGGCACCCGTTGCTGACCCTCCGGCGCGGCCAGCCATGCCCCCCGCGCGCCCAGGGTCACGATGACCGTTTCCACGCCACGCGCCCGCAGCTTCTCGGCCGCCCGCGCGGCGGAAGCTTCATCGCGCACCGCCACACCGGTGAGTCGCTCGGCCTCGGTTTCGTTGGGCGTGAGGATCGAGACCTGGCGCAAGAGCGCGGCAGGAAGCGGACGCGCCGGCGCCGGGTTCAAGATGACGCGCACCCCGGCACGGGCTGCCAGCTCCACCGCGGCCCGGACGGTCTCCAGGGGGGTCTCCAGTTGCAGCAACACCACGGCGGCGCGGCCGATGGCGGCCCGGGCCCTGCGCACGTCCGCCGGGGAAAGCCGGGCGTTGGCGCCGCCCGCCACGCCGATGGCGTTCTCGCCGTCCCGGGCCACAAAGATCAGGGCCACACCCGAGGGCGCGGCGCGGTCGCGCAGCACGAAGCGCGTGTCCAAACCGTCGCGCGCAAAGCCGGCCAGGGCCGTGTCACCGAAGGGGTCGCGTCCCAGCCGCGCCACGAAGGTCACCTGCCCGCCGGCCCGCGCCGCGGCCACGGCCTGGTTGGCGCCCTTGCCCCCGGCGGCCGTGGCAAAGGCGCCGCCCAGCACCGTCTCGCCCGGCCGCGGGATGTGGTCGAGCCGAAGGATGAGGTCGGTGTTCGCGCTGCCGATAACGACGATTTGGGGCGGCATGGTGGGCAAGGTTTGTTTGGCCAGGCGTGGCCCGGAACGTTCGTCTTTTCCGCTGCGAGGGGTCGGCGGGGTGATCCGGCCACCGGCTTCGCCCCCAAGAGTCGCCAGCCGGCACGCTTTTGGCAACGCCCTCCTGCCACGGTTCAAGCCGCCCGTGCCGGCCGCCGGGGGCGTCGTGGCCGGGGTGGTTAAGCCATCCCGCGGCCCGGCGCGGGGCGCCAGAGGTCAATCGGTTTGGCGGCGTCGGTGGAGAAAGGCAGGTTCACCTTGCGCCCGGTCCGGGCGGATTCGTAGGCGGCAAAGATGACCTCGAGCACGACCCGGCCGTCCTCGCCGGTGACCCGCGGGACAAGGTCGTTTTGCACGCAGTCCACAAAGTGGGCCATTTCCTGGGGGAAGCCGTAATTCCATGCCTCCTCGTAAATGGTGAAGGACCAGCCGCGGGTGGAGCCGGCTTTTTCGACGGCGTAGTCGTAGCCCTCCAGGCTGTAGGTCTCGATGGCGTTGCCGTGAAGGAGGTCGGCGTAGGCCACGCCCTTCGAGCCGTGCACCTCGGCGCGGTCGTCCATGCCGCCGAGCTTGGTCCAGCTTTCCTCGGCCAGCGCCACGGTGCCGTCCTCGAATTCGAGGATCAGCAGGGCGTTGTCATCCCCCCGGGTTTTGTCGCCGTGGACCAGCGTGCTCAGCTGGGCGTACACGGACACGATGCGGGCGCCGTTGAGCAACCAGCGGAAGAACTGGATGGCGTGGCAGCCCATGTCCATCGTGACGCCGCCGCCAGAGCGTTCGACGTCCCAGAAGTGGGGGGCGTGGGGGCCGTCGTGTTTCTCGGACTGCTTGAGCAAGGTGGGGCGGCCCAGCGCGCCGCAGTCCAGGAGTTGCTTGAGACGCACGTACTTGGGCGCGAAGCACAGTTCCTCCGCGTACATGAGCTTGACCCCGGCCGCGCGCGCCGCGGCCAGCATCTGGTCCGCCTCGGCCAGGTTCAGGCACAGGGGTTTTTCCATGACGATGTGTTTGCCGGCGCGGGCGGCGGCGAGGGCGATCGGCGCGTGGAGGTGGTTGGGCACGCCCACCACCACCAGGTCCACGTCCGGCCGCGCCAGCAGGTCGCGGTAGTCCGTGAAATGATGCGGGATGTTGAACCGGCGGGCGAAGAATTCGGCGTGGCCGGGGGTGGGCGAGGCCACGGCCACCAACTGCGCCGCGGCGCACCGCTGGAGGGATTCCGCGTGAATGCTCGAGACAAACTGCGAGCCGATCAGGCCGACACGAACAGGCTGGGACATGGCAACTGGTTTTGCCCGGGAGTCTAGCGGCGACCTTCGCGCGGGGAAAGCCCGGGCTGAGATTTCCGCTGTCCTCGGGAGTCTTTTCGGGGGCGTTCGCCGACCCCCGCCCCGACCGCGCGCCGCGCGCAGCCCCGACCCGCTCCGCCGGACTCAGCCGCGTTGACAGCGCGGACAGTAAAACGTGCTGCGCCCCGCCTGCACCAGCCGCCGCACCCGCGCCCCGCACCGCCGGCACGGTTCCCCGGCCCGGTCGTAAACGGCCAGCCGTTCCTCGTAGTAACCCGGCGCCTCCGCCGCGCGGCCGTAGTAAAACAGCCGGTCGCCGCCCGCCGACCCTGCCCAGTCCAGCGGCACCGTGCTGCCAAAACGAATCGCCTCCGTCAGCACCGCCCGGATGGCCGCGTGCAGGCGCCGAATCTGCGCAGGCCGCAGCGCACCCGCCGCGCGTCGCGGCGAGAGGCGCGCGCGAAACAGCGCCTCGCTGGCGTAGATGTTGCCCACCCCGGCCACCACGGCCTGGTCGAGCAACCGGACCTTGATGGCCTGGCGCGAACCCCGCAGCGCGGCCGCCAGGGCGGCCGGGGTGAAGGCCCCGTCCAACGGCTCGGGCCCCAACCGGTCCAGCACCCGCGTATCCAGGGTCAGTCGCCCGAGGTACCGGGTGTCCTCGAAGACCAGCCGATGCCGGCCGAGGTCCAGCGCCACCGCACAATGCCGCCGCAGACGGGCGCGGGCGGGCAGCAGATACATGCGGCCGGTCATACCCAGATGCCCGATCAGCGCGACTTCGCCGCCGGGGTCGCGCCGGCGCAGCGCAAACACCAGGTACTTGCCCCGCCGCCGCAGGCCGGTGAAGCGGGCCCCCCGCAGGGCCCGGGCGAAGTACTCCGCCGTCTGCGGTCGTATCACCCGGGGCCGGAAAACCCTGACGTCCCGTACGCGCCGGCCATCCAGCAGCGGCGCCAGATGACGGGCGAGCACTTCGACCTCGGGCAATTCCGGCATGGCTCAACCGTACCGGTACGGCGCGCTGAGGGCGAAAACATTGGGCAAGTGCCGCACCTCGTGCACTGCGCCCGCCTCGAGCAGGACCTCGACGATGTCGAAGCGCACCCGCACGCGCGGATGGCCGAGCCGTTTGAGGTAGTCCAACGCCGCGAGCGAGAGGCGTCGGCGCTTGTCCGCATCCACCGCGGCGGCCGGCCGGGTCCAGTCCTCGGAGGAACGTGTTTTGACCTCCACGAACACCAGGCAGTCGCCGTCGCGGAAGACGAGGTCTATTTCGCCCCGGGGTGAGCGGAAGTTTGCGGTCAGGAACTTGAGCCCGCGGCGCCGCAGATGGCGCCGGGCGGCCCGCTCGCCCAGGCGACCGCGCCGCAGATGCTCCGGGTCGGACCGGGTCCGACGGAACCGGAGCGCGGGCCACCGCTTCAACACTGCCTGCCACCACGCGCGCACGGCGCATTTACGGCGCGGGCGCGGTGACGCGGCAACGGGAAAATGCAGGGCAAACACGCCGGCCGCCCGGTCCGGCTCAGCCCCGGCGCCTCGTGGTCACCCGGAGCACAAAGCAGCGCCGCTGCAAGCAACCCGGTGTGCGGCGGCCACACAGGCAATTACAACTGGAATTCCTGCTGCGCGGCCCGGACCGGCAGGAAACTGCGGCGGTGAATCGGGCAGGGCCCGTGGCGGCGGAGACAATCGAGGTGTTCCGGGGTGGGATACCCCTTGTGTCGGGCAAAGCCAAAGGCGGGATAAAGGCGGTCGTACTCGACCATGCAGCGGTCACGGGTGACCTTGGCCAGGACGCTGGCCGCGGCGATCGAGTAACTGCGCGCGTCGCCTTGAACCAACGCGGTTTGCGGGCCGGGCAAGCCGGGCACCGGCAGGCCGTCCACGAGGAGGTGGTCTGGCGCGGGCTCCAGTTGGCGCAGTGCCCGGAGCATCGCCTGGTGGGTGGCCCGCAGAATGTTCAGCCGGTCAATCTCCTCCGGTTCAACCCGGGCCACGGCGTAACGCACCCCTGGTTCCGCGGTGAGTTGCGCGAAGTATTGTTCGCGCTGTACCGGGTGGAGCCGCTTGGAATCGTTCAAACCGGCCAGTCCCGTCGGCAGGCCGTGGCGCCACCAGCTCACCGGCAGGATCACCGCCGCCGCCACCACGGGACCGGCCAGCGGCCCGCGGCCGGCCTCGTCCACGCCGGCAACCGCACGGACTCCCGACCGGTAAAGCGCGCGCTCAAAGGCCCAGCGGTCTTCGGTGGCGGTGCTGGGTCGGCCGGTCACGGCAGACCTCGCGGGCTGGGAGGCGCCCCGGCGAACTCAAGCGGGAGCCGCAGGGGTCGGGGCGGGTGCGGTTTCGGTGGGGGGGGTGGCGGGTTCCGCCTGGTCCGCTCCGGCGCGGCGTCCCTTTTCCCGCACGGCCAGCGCGCCCTTGCCGACGCGTTTGCGCAGGTAGGTCAGCTTGGCGCGGCGCACCTGACCGCGGCGTTCGACCTCGATTTTTTCGATGCGCGGCGAGTGGACGGGGAAAACCCGTTCGACGCCCTCGCCAAAGCTGATGCGGCGGACGGTGAAGGTTTCGTTGACGCCGTGCCCCCGCCGGCCGATGACCACGCCGGAAAAGACCTGGATGCGTTCCTTGTCGCCCTCGATGACCTTGGTGTGGACGCGCACGGAATCGCCCACGTTGAACTTCAACGGGTCTTTGCGGAGCGAGGACGCTTCGATTTTGTTCAGCAGTGCCTGGTTCATAATTCAAACGGTTCGGTGGTTGGGTTCGGGCGCGGTCGCAGCCAGGTCCGGCCGGTGCTGGGCGGTGCGCAGGCGCGCCTGTTCGGCCCGCCAGCGGGCAATGGCCGCGTGGTTTCCGGAGAGCAGCACCTCCGGCACCTTCAAGCCCTGGAAGTCCGCCGGGCGGGTGTACTGCGGATACTCGATGCCGCCGCCGGCAAAGGATTCCTCGCGTGTGCTGGCGTCGTCGCCCAGGGCGCCGGGCAGCAGACGCGTCACCGCGTCAATGACCACCATCGCCGGCAGGGCGCCGTTGGTCAGGACGTAATCGCCGATGGACAATTCGTCGTCCACCAGGAATTCGCGCACGCGTTCGTCCACGCCTTCGTAGCTGCCACAGATCAAAATCAGGTGCGGCAAGGTGGCCAGCTCCCGGGCCACGAGCTGGTCGAAACGCCGTCCGGCCGGGCCCATCAGAATACAGCGGGTGTCCGGTCCGCGCAGGCTGGCCACCGCTTCAAAGATCGGTTCCGGCTTGAGCAACATGCCCGGGCCGCCGCCGAAGGGCCGGTCGTCCACGGTGCGGTGCCGGTCATGGGTCCACTCCCGCAAGTTGTGGAGCCGCAGGTCCAGCAGGCCGCCCTCCCGGGCGCGGCGGATGATGCTTTCATCCAGCGGCCCCGCAAACATGGCGGGGAAAAGCGTCAGCACGTCAATTTTCATACCCCTCGCGGGTCGGGCGGGCCGGCCCGGAGCGGGGAGGTCAGTCCGCCGGGTCCGGGTGCTCGACCAGTTCCAGGGTGCAGCGGCGGCCCTGGTTGAGCGCGCCCACCTGAAACAGCGCCCGCAGGGCCTTGATCGTGGCGCCGTGCTTGCCCACGATCTTGCCCATGTCGGCCGCTGCCACCTGCACTTCATAACGGGTCACACCGTTTTCTTCGACCGCCCGGATGGCCACCTCCTCGGGCCGGCTGACCAGCCCTTTGACCACCCATTCCAACCACGCTTGCATGGCGGCGCGGGAGGTGGTCCCGGTCTAGGCGGAGGCCGGGGGGGTGGCCGCCTGCCTGCGGGCCCGCCGGATGAAGCTGGCCACCGTCTCCGTGGGCTGGGCCCCGCGGCTCAACCAGAACTCCGCCCGGTCGAGTTCCAAGGTGAAATTCTGACCCGGCTGGAGCGGCGTGTACGAGCCGATCTCCTCGATGAACCGGCCATCGCGCGGGCTGCGCGCGTCGGCCACCACAATGCGGTAGGCCGGGGTGTTTTTCGCCCCGAGGCGTTTCAAGCGAATCTTGACCATATTCAGCAAGGGCCGGCCGCGACGGTGCAGCCGGCATCCAAATCACCGTTTTTTCCCGCCTGTGCCGCCGCAGGCGGCGTGCAAAGGGCGGGGACCATAGCCACGCGAACCATCGCCTGGCAAGCGCTTGTTTTGGCGGCTGCAGAACCCGGCCGCAACTCAATTTTCCCGACCCGCCGCTCCGGCCCGGGGGGTTACTCCCACTCGATGGTGCCGGGCGGCTTGCTGGTGATGTCGAACACGCAGCGGTTGACGCCGCGCACCTCGTTGATGATCCGGCTGGCCAGGCGCTCGAGCAGCGGGTAGGGCAGGCGCACCCAGTCGGCGGTCATGCCGTCCTGCGATTCGACGGCCCGCACGGCGATGGTGTAGTCGTAGGTGCGCTCGTCGCCCATCACCCCTACGCTTTTGACCGGCAGGAGCACGGCGAAGCTCTGCCAGATTTTGCGGTACCACCCCCCGGCCTTCATCTCCTCCAGCACGATGGCATCAGCCCGGCGCAGAATCTCCAGGCGCCGCCGGGTGACTTCGCCAATGATCCGCACCGCCAGCCCCGGCCCGGGGAAGGGCTGGCGCCAGACGATTTCCTCCGGCAGGCCCAGCTCCCGGCCCAACCGGCGGACCTCGTCCTTGAACAGGCAGCGCAGCGGCTCGACCAGTTCGAGCTTCATGCGCCGGGGCAGGCCGCCCACGTTGTGGTGGCTCTTGATCAGCGCCGCCGGGTTGCCGCCAATGGGCACCGACTCGATCACGTCCGGATACAAGGTCCCCTGGGCCAGGAAGCGTGCCGGGCCCACGTGGCGCAGGGCGTCCTCGAAGACCTCGATGAAGGTGCGCCCGATGATCTTGCGTTTGCGCTCGGGGTCGGTCACGCCCTTGAGCCGGCGCAGGAACCGGTCCGCCGCGTGGGCGTAATGCAGGCGGATGTGGAAGTGCCGGCCGAAGACCTCGCGCACCATCTCCGGCTCGCGGGCGCGCAGCAGGCCGTTGTTGACAAAGATGCAGGTGAGCTGGTCGCCGATGGCCCGGTGCAGCAGGGCCGCCGCCACACTCGAGTCCACCCCGCCGCTGAGGCCGAGGATGACGCGTTCCGGGCCGACCCGGGCGCGGAGGTCCTCCACCGCGCGGTCAATGTACCGGCGCATGGTCCATTGCCGTCCGCAGCCGCAGATGCCGTGGACGAAGTTGGCCAGCACCTCGCGTCCGCGCGGGGTGTGGGCGACCTCGGGATGGAACTGAATGCCGTAAAAGTGCCGCGACTCGTCGGCGATGGCGGCGAATTCGGAGTTTTCCGTGCGGGCCACGGGCCGAAAGCCGGCGGGCAGACGGGTGAGTTTGTCGCCGTGGGAGTTCCAGACCTGCATCCGCCCCGGCAGACCGCGGAACAGCGGGCAGCGCCGGTCGGTCAGGGTGAGCGTGCCCTTGCCGTACTCGCGCTTGTCCCCCGGCTCGACCTTGCCGCCGAGGAACTGCCCCAGAAGCTGGACGCCGTAGCAAATGCCCAGCACCGGGAGGCCCAACCGGAAGATGCCCGCGTCCGGCAGCGGGGCCCCGGGCTGGTACACGCTGGCCGGTCCGCCGGACAGGATCAACCCGCGGGGCTGCAAGCGCGCAATCTCGGCCGCGGGGGTGTGATAGGGCAGGATGGTGGAATACACCGCGCACTCGCGCACCCGCCGGGCAATGACCTGCGTGTACTGGGAGCCGAAGTCGAGAATGACGATTTGTTCAGTCATGCGACCCTTCCAAGGGAGGCGGACGGTCTCCCGGCCCGCGCGGCCCGGCCCACGACCCGGCCCGGTCGCTCCCGGCTTTGCGCGGCGGACCAGCCGCCGCAGAAACAAACCAGGGCTCCCGCAGGAGCCCGGGGTTCAAAAGCATGGCGCTCGATCTGGCTTTTCGGAACGGCGGTTAAACAACCAGCCTCGCCCGGGGCCGTCAAACGGTTTTTGCCCGATTCAGGCCGCGGGCCGGGGCAGGCGCACCCGGAAGACGCTGCCGCGGGGTGAAGTGTCCGCCAACTCGAGTTCCGCGCCCAGGTGCCGGGCCAGTTGCCGCGAAATGGCCAGGCCGAGACCCGACCCGCCCTCCTTGGTCGAGGGCCCCGGCTCGAACAGCCGCGCGCGCATCGCCTGGGGGATGCCCGGCCCCTGGTCGCGCACTTCGGCCGTGAGCGTTTGGGCATCCGCTTCGAGCGCCATTTCCACCCGGCCGCCGGGTGGCGTCGCCTCGATCCCGTTTTGGACCAGGTTCGTCAGGATCAACCGCAGCAGGCCGGCCGCGCGGTTGTCCAGGGTCACCTCGCTCGAGCCGTGCGTGGTGAGGGTCACGCCCCGGGCGGTGGCCAGGTTTTGCAGGGACGCGGCCACGCTCCGGGCCAGCTCCGCGAAGGTCAGGCGGTACGCGGGCGCGGTTTCTTGATCGCGCAACACGCCCACCACGTCCTGGATGAGCTTCTGCATGCGCCGGGTGGCGGCCAGGGCCTCGCGCCACTCGGCGCTCTCGGCGGGGTCGGCGGTGTCGTGCCGGGCCACGACAAAGGATTGCAGGCCGGCGACGGGATTCTTGAGGCTGTGGATGAGGTGGGCCGCCACGGCACCCAGGGCGGCCGAGCGCGCGGCCTCGGCCAGGGCCTGGTTGGCGCGTTGGAGGTCCGCGGTGCGGGCGGCGAGGAGGCGGTTGGCGCGGTCGAGTCGCGCAAAGGCCCAGCCCAGTCCCAGGCCGATGAGCAACGCTCCCACCCCAAAAAGGGCGGCACTTTGGCGATTCAGTCGGCGGTCGAGCCGGGCGAACTCGCGCTGAAGGGTGTGGCCTTCGAGGACGAACTGCCCCACGCCCAGCAAGGTGCGCTCGCCGGGCGCGTGAAACGGGATGTACACCTCGACCCAGCTCAGGGTCTCCGGCCGGGGCGAGGCCACGTCCGGCAGGTGCAGGAACAACTCGGCGCGCGGCGCATCGGGTCGAAAACGCGTCAACGGTTCGAGGGCTTGCAGCCGTGCCAGGGTGGCTTCGCTCAGGGCGGCCTCTTTGACCTCGAGCGGCACGCCGGCCACGAACCGGCCCGTGGCGTCGAAGAGCCGGGCGGCGATGATGTTGGTGAGGTCGGCCATGCCCAAAAGCACCGCGTACTGGGAGGCCGGTTCGGCCGGGTCAAAGGCGGGATCGCGGGCGGCGGCCTCGACGGCTTCGCGGCGGGCCAGCGCCTGAAGGATCACGGCGTCCCGGTCCAGGATTTGGGCGCGCATCTGGGCCCCGAGCTGGAGCCGCCCCCAGAGCACCGCCGCGCCATAGGCCGCCACCGCCAGGACGATGGCGGCGAGCGCCTGGGCGCGCCTTGGCAACCATTTCGGGGAGGGCATCACGGCTCCCATTCCAGCCCGAGTTGGATGGTGTTGGCCTGGTAATCCGAATCCGGCAGGCGATCCGTGCTGGTTTCCCGGTCCCACTGGGCGAAGATCGTCCACCGCCGCGACAATTGTCGTTCCGCGCGCAGGCGCAAGCTCCAGTCGTCCTTGCGCCGGAGGGGGGAAGCCGGGCCGGCCGTGCGGCGCGTTGCGTACTCGTAACGCTGGGCGCGGAACTCGGCCAGGCAGGTCCAGCCCGCGGCGCGGTAGCGCAGTTGCACGCCGGCGGTGTAGCGGGTGTAGTCAAAGTAACCGCCGCCGTTGTCGCGGTTGACCAGCGCGCCCAGCCGGAAGCGCGTGCTCCAACGCCGGGCGGCGTCCCAGTACACCCGCGGGCGCAGCTCGGCTTCGTGACTGTCGAATTGCAACCGGAACGGCAGGGAGTTGCCGGCGGCGTCGAGCGCCGGGCGTTCGTCGTACCAACGCCGGTCGTACCGGTAGGTGAGCGCAATTTCGCCGCGCTTTCCCAGACTGCGGGTCAGCGTTCCGGTCGGGGTGGCTTCCCAGTAAGGGTCCAGGGGCGACTCGAAAATCTGGCGCGCCCCTTCGAAAATGGCCGCGAAACTCCAGTCTCCGCCCAGCGACCGGGAGAGGGACGGCGTGACCGAAACCAGGTGCCCCCGGGCCAGGACGGTGGTCAGGTCCGCCTCGGTGGCGGAGACGTCGTAGAACTGGTTGAGGAAGACGTACTGGGCCTGCAGGCCGACGGTCCAGTCCCGGCCCAGCGCCCGCTTGAGTTCGGCCTGGGTCAGAACCAGCGCCTCGGGGTCGGCGGCCGGTTCCTCCACAAAGGCGATGTAATCGCCGCTGGCCAGCAGGGACACCTCCGTGCCGTCCACGGGCAGGCGATTGAGGGTAAAGTCCCCGCCCGCGCTGAGAAACCCGGCGCGCACGGGGCGGAAGCTGCTGAGCAGGACGTTGTCCCGGTAACCGCCACCCGCCCGCAGGCTGCCACCCGCGGACCACACGGGCGGCCGGGCGAGTTTTTCCAATTCGGCCAGCTCGGCCAGAACAGCCTCCTCGGTGACGGCCGGCTCCGCCAGACCGGCGGTGTCGGGTTTCGGCGAAATCTCGGCGGCGCGCACCGGTCCCGGCCCGAGCAGGGCCACTGCCGCCACCCACGCCAGCCAGGGCCGGCTCCAGTCCCGGGCGCGCGCGGCTTGGCCACCCAGGCTGCGGGAGCGAGCAGACGGTGGAATGGGGCGCGGCACGGGAGGGAGCATCTAGCGGGAACCCCGGCGGCGGTCGAGTGCGATGTCAGACGGACGGGGTGCGCCGCGAGTGGTGGGCGAAAAAAA
>JBBIJZ010000003.1:10987-87791 GCA_037445715.1 Verrucomicrobiales bacterium
GAGTCGTTCCCCAACGGATCACTCGCCCCGGCCGTGCTTCTTCATGGCGCGGAGCTGCTCTTTGGCGGCTTCAATGATTTCCTTGCGATTGGGCAGGTCCTTGGCCAGTTGCTCGAGGCGTTCCCGGATCTGCTCGCGGAGTTGTTCCCGCTTTTCCTTCTGCTCCTCGAGGAGTTGCCGCAGTTGCTCGCGCAACTGCTCGCGCTGTTCCTTGGTGGCCTCGCGCATCTCGCGCGCCAGGTTGCGCCACTGTTCCAGCGCGGCTTTCTGCTCTTCACGGAATTTCTGGATCAGCTCCTTGATCTCCGGAGGCAGACCACGCGGGGTTTCCGGCCGTTCGGGCCGCTCCGGAGGGGTCCCGGAATCGTCTTGAGCGACGGCGGGCAGGACCACCAGTCCCAGGCCCACGGTCGCCGCCATCAACAGGTGTTTGAGGTTTTTCATAGCGTCGTTTGTCCGTATGTCGTTTCAGTCGAACCTGCTCCCCCCTCTGCACGTCGTGTGCCAGGGGCGGCCAATCCACACAACCCACGTCGGCACAAGAAAATTGGTATCGGTGGCCCCTCGCACGGGCGACCACCGCAGGAACCCGGCTGCGGATTTTTCCCCACCGCCCTGACCGCGCCGGACGAACCGGCTGGGGATTATTCCCCACTTGCCTCCTGATTCCGGTCGGTCCCGACACCTCCCTTGCCCGCCAAGCGGTAGCGGACCACGTCGCGGCTGACTCCCAGGAGTCGGGCCGCAGCCGAGACGTTGCCCCCGGCTTGGGCCAGGGCGTGGCGCACCAGACGGTCCACGGCCGCGTCGAGCGAAAAGCCGCTCTCGGGAAAGCGGAAGGCCGGGTTAAACCACTCCTGTTCCGGCAGACCGGACGCCATGCCCCCGGGCGCGCCGGTTCGACCCGGTCCTGCCGCCAGCCGTTCCAGGTGGGCAAACTCCAGCGGGCCGTCCTCGAAGACCAGCGCGCGTTCGATTTCATGGCGCAGCTCGCGCACGTTGCCCGGCCAGGACCAGGCCAGCAGGCGCCGCCGTCCGGCCGCGCTGATCGGTCGCGGCGGCAGCCGGTGCCGACGGCAGAGCGTCTCCACCCAGCGCTCGGCCAGGGGCAGGATGTCTTGCGGACGCTCGCGCAACGGCGGCAGGTGCAGGCGGAGCAGATCCAGCCGATGCAACAGGTCTTCGCGGAACTGCCCCGCGGCCGCCAGGGCGTGGAGGTCGCGATTCGAGGCGGCGATGATGCGCACGTCCACGGGCAGGGCGCGGTTGCCGCCCAAGCGGCGCAGCCGGCCGTCTTCGATGACCTTGAGCACTTTGGCCTGAATGGGCAGCGAGAGGCTGGCCAGTTCGTCCAGAAACAACGTGCCGCCGTCGGCCGCCTCGAACAGCCCGATCCGGGCCGAGCGCGCGTCGGTGAAGGCACCCCGCTCGTGGCCGAACAGCTCGGACTCGGCCAGCGTTTCCGGCAAGGCGGGGCAGTTGACCTCGACCAGCGGTTGCTCGGCGCGCGGGCCGTGCTGGTGAAGCCAGCGGGCCAGGGCGGTCTTGCCGGTGCCGGTTTCGCCGGTGATGAGCACCGGCGGCAGGCCGCGTTCCAGACGGCGGTCGGCAGCCAGGATGCGTTCGAGCTGCGCCCGCGCGCCGGCCAGCCCCGGCCCGAAGAGCAGGTCGCCCTCCGCGGCCGCGGAATCGGCGCGGCGATGTTCCTCCCGCCGGCGGGCCTGGCGCTCGCGCCGGACCTGCCCCAGCACCAGCAACAGTTCGCCCGGCTCGAAGGGCTTGGTGAGGTAGTTCAGCGCGCCCAGTTTGATGGCCTCGACCGCGCCGCTGACGCCGCCCTCGGCGGTCATCACCACCACCCCGGTGTTGGCCGAGAAGGCATGTTCCCGCAACAGGTCCAGGCCGGAGCCGTCGGGCAGGTTCACGTCCAGCAACGCAAACTCGAAAGGCTGTCCGGCGAGGGCCGCGCGGGCGGCGGCCAGGGTGTCCACCGCGGTCACCTCGGCGCCGTGGCGTTCGAGGTAGGCAACGAGCTGCCGCCGCAGCAACGGCTCGTCCTCGACCAACAGCACGGCGGCGTCCGGCAAGGGAACTGGCGCGGCCTCGGGCATGACGTTTCCGGGAACAGCTTAGCCGGGGCGCGGGACGAGGAAAGCGCGCTTTGGGCCGGGCTGGTCTGGTGCCGCCCCGTTGCGCCGTTGCACCCGGCCGCCAGCGGTCCGGGCCGGGCAAGCCGCGGCGGGCTCTCCCCCACTCACACCAACCCGGTGGTTTCGGGGAAGCCGCACAGGAGGTTGAACGCCTGCACGGCCTGGCCACTGGCGCCCTTGATCAGATTGTCCTCGGCACTGAACACCAGCAGCCGGCCGGTGCGCGGGTCCACGCGCCAGGCGATCTCGATCACGTTCGTGCCGGTCACGTTCTTGGTGTCTGGCAGGGCCCGGCCTTCCAGCAGGCGCACAAACGGCTCCCCGGCGTACGCGGTCCGGTAGCACTCGGCCACGCGCCCGGCCAGGGCGGCGGCGGCGTCCTCGCCCTGCGCCGGGGGGCTCGGCGTGAGGTAAAGCGTGGTGAGGATGCCGCGGTTGACCGGCACCAGGTGCGGCGTGAACTGGAGCGTGACCGGCCGCCCGGCGGCCAGGGCGAGTTCCTGTTCGATTTCGGACAGGTGCCGGTGTTTGGGCACCCCGTAAGGCCGCAGGCTTTCGTGACACTCGACAAACAGGTACTCCGGCTCCGCCTTGCGTCCCGCCCCGCTGACCCCGCTGAGCGCGTCGGCGATGATCCCTTCCGGCGCCACCAGCCCCGCCCGCACCAACGGCACCACCGGCACCAGGATGCTGGTCGGGTAACACCCCGGCGAGGCCACAAGGGCGGCCCCCCGAATGGCTTCCCGATACAGCTCGGGCAACCCGTACACCGCCCGGGCCAGCAGGTCCGGCGCGGGATGGTCGTGCCCGTAAAACTCCCGGTACACCTCGGCGCGGCGCAGGCGGAAATCCGCGCTCAAATCAATCACCTGACACCCGGCCTCGAGCAACGGCACCGCATACTCGGCGGCCACCCCGTGCGGCAGCGCCAGAAACACCACCCGCGCCTGGCGGGCCAGCCCCCCGGCGTTGGGCTCGGTGAACCGCAGCGCCCGGGCGCGCGGATGACTGGCAAACCGGGGAAACACCTGCGCCACGGTTTGCCCCGCCTGTTGTCGGGAAGTCACCGCCGTCAATTCGGCCCCGGGGTGGTGCAACAACAGCCGGACCAACTCCTCGCCGGAGTAACCGGAGGCGCCCACAATCGCCACCGGAACCTTCTGCGCCGGTGCGGCCGGGTTGGAACAATCGCTCATGGAATCAACGCCGGCCTGACCGGCCGACGCGCGCCAGCATCGGGAAAGTCCCGCCGCTCTGGCAAGCCGGACCGCGCCGCCGGCCCCCCCAAGGACCGGAAGCCCCGGCGGAGCAGACCGGCCGCCGCCGGGGTCCGCCGCGCCGGCCGGGTTTTGCTTGAAGCCCGCGCGCCCGCCCGGCAGCGTGCATCGCTCATGCGAAGTCCGTGGGCCTGGCTGTGCGTCGTGCTGGGGGTGATGTGGGTCGTCACCGCCCGGGCGGCGGCCCCATTGCCCGAACGCCTCTCGCATCTCGGCCGGGACTGGTACGACCTCCAAACCTGGGCCGCCACCCGGCAACTGACGCTTGCCTGGAACGCCCGCACCCGGGTGCTCACCCTCACCAATCGCACCACCCGCCTGACCCTCGCGGTGGATTCGCAACAGGCCGTGCTCAACGGCGTCAAGGTCTGGCTCACCCAGCCGGTCACCCCGCGCAACGCCGACTGGCTGATCGCCGTGCTGGACGTCGAGAAGGTGTTGCACCCGCTGCTCGGTCCCCCACCCCGCTCCACGCGCCCGCTCCGCACCATCGTGCTCGATCCCGGCCACGGCGGCCGCGACCCGGGCCATCAGGCGGGCGCGCTCCAGGAAAAACGCCTCACCCTGCTCCTGGCCCAGCAACTGCGCGCCAAACTGCGCGCCGCGGGCTACCGCGTGGTACTGACCCGCCAGCGCGACGTGTTTCTCGAACTGCCCGAACGCACCCGGCTGGCCAATCGCGAGAAGGCCGACCTGTTTGTGAGCCTGCACTTCAACGCCACCTCCGACCCCGCCATCCGCGGCGCGGAAGTCTTTTGCCTCACCCCCAACGGCGCGGCCTCGACCCACGCCCCGCGCACCGAGGTATTGCAAGAAACCCTGCCCGGCCATCGGGACGGCTCGCGCTCGGTGGTGCTCGCCTACCAGGTCCAAAAGGCCCTGATCGAACGCGCCGGCCTCGCCGACCGCGGCGTCAAACACGCCCGCTTCGCGGTGCTGCGCGACCTGACCATGCCCGGCATCCTGATCGAGGCCGGCTTTTTGAGCGCGCCCGAGGACGCGCGAAAAATCGCGAACCCGAAATTTCGCGAACAACTGGTCGAAGCCATCGTGTCCGGGATTGCGCAATACCGGCGCCTCCTGATCGCCCCACCGGCCAGGTCAGGCCCGGCCCGGTAACCCCGAAACAGAATCGAAGGGGAACGGGCGCAAGCCCGCCCGTGGCGTGGCGCGACCAGTTAGGGCGCCCGGCCACATCACCGCCCCACCGCGGTCGGGCGCCGCTGCGCCAGCGCTGTCGGAGCGGCCGCGACGCAGCGCGGCCCTGCCAAAAGCGCCCGACAGGTCGCCCGCAGGGCGTGCCCTGCCGAGGGGTTGGCTGCGGGTTGTTCACCACCGCGACGGCAATTCCCAGTCCGTCCAGCGCACCAAATCGCCCAGCGCGGGCCGGCCGTCGTGGCGCCAGGTCGGCGGGGGGCATTGCATCCGGCCCAACGGGCAAATGCGGGACACGCCCCAGCGGGCCAGTTCGAGGGCCAGGCTTTGCTCGCGCGTGCCGGTGGCGGCCAACCCCACGGTCGAAACCTGCCCGCGAAAGGCGTCCACGCCCGCCAGCGCCTCGTCCAGCCCCGCCACGGCCTTGACGTGGATGAAGCGGTTGGCGCAGGTGGGATGCAGGCGGGGAAAGTTCTCAAACACCACCGTCCAGGCGGTCGAACCGGCGCTGCACCACAGGCGGGTATCCGGCGAGTGCGCCGCGCGCACGGCGTAAAACGACCGCCGCGTGGCAATGGCCGCGGCCTCGGCCACGGGCAGCGGCCCGCGGGGCTGTGCGGCCTCGAGCCGCTCCAGTTCGGCGGCCAGGACTTCGGCGAAGCGCTCGGGCGGGTTACGCCCCCCGGCTTCGACGTAGATGGCGTGCGGCGAAAGACAGCCCAGTTGGTTCCACGCCGCCACGTCCCGCGCCGCCGCCGCCGCCACGCGCGGCAGGGTGTGGTTCGAGAGCATCTCCTGCGCAACGTACCCGAAGCTGAGCCGGTGTCCGTAGCCCAGGAACCGCACCCCCGCGGGCATTCGCCGGCGCAACGCGGCCAGCGTGGCGTCGCCGCCCATCGCCAGCACGCAGTCAGCCTGCGCCCAGAGGGCGTCCTCGAGGGGCGCGGTGCCGCCGGGCCATTCGGCGATCTCGATACAGGCGGCCAGTTTGGCTTCGACCTCGCGCAACGAGTGGGCAAAGAGCCGCGGCAGCAGCGAGGTGCCCGAGGCGCATTTCATGAACTGCGCCGAGCGGGTCAACACCCCCAACACCAGGCTCATCAGGGCGGGGTTGGGCAGGCGGCCGGCGGTGACGTGGACCAGCAATTCCGGGCCGTGGGCCAGGGCCAGCCGGTCGGCCCGCGGTTCGGCGGGGTTGGGGGTCAGTTGGTCCAGGCGTTGGAGGTCCGCCAGGTCCTGGGCCACCAGCGCCCGCAGGCTCTCCCGGGTGAGCGAGCCGAAAAAGTCGTCCAGCCCGGCCGCGAGCGTGGGCGCGGAAAAGCCAAGGACCCGCGGGCCCTCCTCGAGCGCCCGGCGGCGATACGGATTGGCCGGGTCCAACCAGTCCTCGGCCACGGCGGCCAGGGCGTCAATGAGGTCGGCCGTGGTGCGCCCGGTGAGGTAGCGCCGGCGATTGGCCTTCAGGGTGAGGCAGGCGTCGGTGATCATCGCCGGCGTCAGCGCAGCGGGGTTGGCCAGGTCGGCCAGGAAGTACCGGGGCAGGTCCATGCGTTCAGGCGGCCAACAGCGAGCAACCGCGCGCTTCGGCCCGGGCGGCGCGGCCCAGCAGCTCGAAGTCGGCCCCGCGGCGCACCGCCAGGTCTTCGGTCTGCACGGCCAGCACGGCGCGCACCTGGGCCAGGTCGTACACGCACAAGAGCCCGGCCTCGCCCTCGGCGACTTCGTGGCCGGTTTCGGGCGAAACCACCACGGCGCGCGCCCAGGGGGGGAAGCGGTACGCCCGCGGGCCGGGGTCACCCACGACGCGGTCGTAGGCCTGCGAGGCCAGTTCACACATGCCGTACTCGCCCACCACGTGCGTGGCCGGCACGCCCAGTCGGTCTTCGATCGCCGCGTGCAGGGCGGCCCGGGGCAGTTCGCGGGAGCGGCCCTTGTAGCCGCCGGTCTCCATCACGCGCGAGCCGGGAGGCAGGCAAAGCTGCCGGCCGGATGCGGCCAGGTGGTCCAGCAGGTGGACCAACGAGAAGGCCGTGCCCAGCAGGCAAACCGGTTCGGCCGCGGCCGCGGCTTCCTCCAGGGCGGCCACCAACGGCGCGGCCTCGAGCACCCAGGTGCCGTTGGGGGCCACGTGGGTTCCGTGCCGGGGCGGACCGTATCCGAAGACCTCGGCCACAAGGTCGGCCATGCAAGCCAGCGAAGAGTGGGGCGCTTGCGCGGCGGGCGGGGTCAACCGGAAAAACCGCAGGCGCGGCCCGGCGGCGCCGTTCGCCTCCGGGGCCAGGTGCGGTCGGAACCAGGCGCGGACCGCGGCGGCGTAAAGTTCCAGCGAGCGCGCGTCGTGGAAGACCCGACCGGGCTGGCCCGTGGTGGTGCCGCTGGATTGAAAAACCCGCACGCGCCGCTCCGGCGCCAGGCTGGTGAAGGCAAACTCCTTGAAAGCCGTCGTGGGCACGGCCGGGAGCTCCCGCCAGTGGCTCACCGTGTCGGGCGTGGCGCCCCCATGCGTGGCCAGGGCCCGGTACGCGGGCACGGCGGCAAATTGGGCGGCGAAGAGCTCCAGCGCCAGGGCATTGAAGGCCGCGTCGTCGGGGGGCGCTTCCCGGGAGGGCGCCGCGCCCTCGATGAAGGCGCGGACGCGATCGGTGAGTTGGTCCAGCAGGTCCGGATGCATGCGGTTTTGGTTGCGTCGGGCGCGACGCGGGCTGGTTCACCGCCACAGCCCGGGAAAAGCATACCCGGCCGCGCTCGAGCCGCAAGGGCCGGGCGGCCGGGGAAGGTGCGGCAAAGGGAAACTTCAGGCCCGCGCCTGGCGGTAGCGGTCGGCCACGAAGTCCCAGTTGATGATGGTGAAGAAGGCGGCCACGTAATCCGCCCGGCGGTTCTGGTACTTGAGGTAGTAGGCGTGCTCCCACACGTCCAAGCCCAGCAGCGGGGTCCGCCCCTGGCTCAGCGGGGAGTCCTGGTTGGGCAGGCTCTCGATGCGCAGCCGGGAGCCGTCCCACGTCAACCACGCCCAGCCGCTGCCAAACACCCCCATGGCCGCCTGGGTGAACTGCTGTTGAAAGGCGTCGTAGCTGCCGAAGGCCGCGTCCAGCGCGCGCGCCAGTTCGCCGGTGGGGCGGCCGCCGCCCTTTTTGAGCGAGGGCCAGAACAGGCTGTGGTTGGCGTGGCCGCCGCCGTGGTTGCGCACGGCGGTGCGGATGGCCTCGGGCAGGTGGTTCAGGTCCCGGAGCAGGGTCTCGACCGGCTTGGCGGCGAGGTCCGCGTGGCCGGCCACGGCCTTGTTCAGCCCGGCCACGTAAGCGGCATGGTGCTTGCCGTGGTGGATTTCCATCGTCCGCGCGTCAATGGCCGGCTCGAGCGCATCCGCCGGATAGGGCAAGGGCGGCAGCGTGAACGGGCCCGGAGCCGCGGACGGTGGGACCGGGGGCGCGTTTTGGGCGAGGGTGGACAGGGTCCGGGCCCCGGCCAGGGCGGCCGAGACCAGGGCGGTTTGTTTGAGGGCGGTGCGTCGGGTGATCATGGTGTGTGGAAACAATCGTTGCTGGCGGAGAAGTTAGCCGGTCCGGCGCCGGGAGCAAACCGGCACCACCCCGGCCGTTCAGGCGGGCCGGGTCGCCCCGGCCGCTTCGACCACCTCCTCCAGCACGCGGGTGATCAGAGCACTGGCGCGTCGGCCGGAGGCGCGGAGCTTGAACCGGCTGCGGGCCAGGCCGCCGCGGAGGCGGTTGTTGCTCTCGAACGCGCCGAGTGCGGCGTGGACCTGTTGCCAGTTGCGCGCCGCGCCCAGGCGTTCCAGAAACTCGAAGTCCGGTTGGAAGTGCTCGGGGTTGAAAAACAGGATGAACGGCTTCAACAGACGCGCCCGCCGATGCAGGGCCTTGCGGGTGGCGCGGACCACGAATTCCTCCGGCGCGCACTCGTAATACCTGCAAAACGCCTCGCGAAAAGTCATCGGCCAGTCAGCCATGCCAGGAGCCTGCGCCGGCGGCCACCGGCTCACAAGTTCAAACCGACCCACGCGGCAGCCCGAGTTCGATCGGCTGAAGTCGGCGGCCGCCGGCCCGGCGGTGCGCAGCGGCTGGGAATTCTAGCCGATCCGTTCCCGCGCTCGGCGCCGGGCGGCCTTCAAGCGCTCGGTCACTGAATCCGGGCCGGCTGTGGCCGGGGGCGTAGTCGCCCCCGAGGCTTCGTCAGCCACCACCCGCGGGGGCTTCGCCGACACCGCGCCAGGTACCGGAGCGGAACCGGCCCTGGGCCTCGGTTCCGAGATGGCCGGCGCCGGGGCGACCTGGGTGGAGCGCAACAATTCGCGGCGCGCCAGCAATGCGGCCAGGGAGGGTGTCGAGGCCGGAGCAGCGGCGGTGTGCCAGCCCAGCCTGGCGGCCAGACGCCGCGCCAGCGCGCGCAGCTCCGCTGGGTCGAGCTCAACGCGGCGGACCGCCACGTCCAGCACGAACAGGACGATGGCCAGCCGCAGCAACCACGGCCAGAGCTCGTGTGGCTGCCAGGTCCGCCGACGGTCGAGGCGGAAGGGATCGTCCCGGGGCTGGTCCAGGGCGAGCAACCGACCGCCGGTGATGTCGGCCAGTTGACGAAGCAGGGTGGTGTGAACGCCGGTTGTCTCGAGTTCCGGCGAATAATTCATACTGGCGCCCAGGGTCTGGGCCGCGCGCACCGCGCCCCCTTCCCAGTGTTGGAGGTTGACGAGGTACACCCCCGGCTCGCGCAGGGCGAACCGGCCGGCATAGCGGCCGGGACCGGTCTGGTCCAGGGTGACAACCTGCCGTGCGCCGGTAGGGCTGAATACGGCCGCGCGAAGTTCGAGGAAGTTCAGTTCGTTGCCCGCGGCATCCAGCGCCTCGACGCTCACATGGCCTTCGCCGCTCTCGACGGCGACTTCCGCGGCGAAGCCCGGGTTGACCGTGCGGCGCAGGCTCCAGTCCAGCACCTGGCGCCAGAACGCGGCGTACCCCGGCCAGGCCAGCCAGTGCTGCGCCCACCGCGCACGGGCATCCGAGGTGAAGGCGACCACCCGCCCCAGACCATATTGCCAGTGGGCCAGCAGCGGTGTGCCCCGATCGGTGAGGAGCGGGGTCTCGGCGCGCGGCTTGGGCTCGGTGATTACGTGGCCCAGCAAGGGCGGGGCCGACGCCCAGTCCAAGCCGCGGGTCACCTCGGTGGGCAGCACCAGCCGCGGCTGGAAGGGTTCCTCGTGAATGGCGGTTTTGAGCACCACCGCCGCCTCCTGGAGGAACGCCTGCGGCACCTGGTCGAGGCTGCGGGCGTGGATGAACCGGCCGCCGCCCAACTCGGCCAGCAGGCTGAGCCGCGCCGCGTCCAGGTCGTCGCCGATGCCCACGGTGGAGAGGGTGATGCGCGCCCGGGCCATGGCGCGGGCCACGCCCTCGAAGTCGCCGGGGGTGGATTGGCCGTCGGTCAGGACGATGACGTGCTTGAGCGCGGCGGGGGCTTGGATGAGGAGCTGAAGGGCATGTGCGAGCGGGGGATGGAGGCTGGTGCCGCCCCCGGCCTGGATGCCGCTGATCTGCCTCCGGAGGTCGTTGCGGCGGGCCGCCGGCTGGAGGTCGGCCACCACGCTGAACGTGCTGTCGAAGGCGATGACGGCGACAAGGTCGCGGTCGGAGAGCGCGGAGATCGCGGCCAGGGCCGCCTGTTTGGCCACCTCGATTTTTTCGCCGGACATGCTGCCGGACTTGTCCAGCACCAGCACCAACGCGCCGGGGGGCAGAAGCTGCTGGCTGCTCAATTCCGACTCGACGGGCAGGAGGTCGTTGAGGCGCGAGCCACGGTAGCCTCCCGCCCCGTAGGCGCGGTCGCCGCCCACGCAGACCAGGCCCAGCCCGAAGTCGCGCACGGCGGTCTCGAGTTGCGCGTCCGACCCGGCGGGGAGATCGCCGGCGCTGACGTTGCCGAGGACGAGGGCATCGTAGCTCCGGAGCTCGGCCAGCGAGTCCGGCCAGGCGGGCGGTGTGCTCACCACCACGCGGGCGCCCCGCGCGCCGAGCACCGCGGCCAGCGGGGCCTCGGCGACCGGGTCGCTGGAGACCAGCAACACGCGCGGTTCCCCGCGGACCTCGGTGAAGCCGAAGGCCCGGTTGTTCCGGGGCCGGCTGTCCCGGTCGGTCTCGACCTGAACTTCGTAGGTGTAAAAGCCCGGCTCGGTCAGGGTCTGGGGAAAGGCCAGGAGGTTTTTGCCTGCCTCGAGGGTGAGGACTTGTCCGCCCAGGAGATGGTGATTGCGGAGAAGGCGCACCGTCACCGGCCCCGCCTCATCGGCGTGGAGGAAAGCCTTGACCTCGAAGCTCTGGCCCTGCTTGACGTCGGCCGGGGCCAGCAGCCGCTGCACCGAGACGTCCGGGGCGCGCTCGGCCGGCAACGGCACGGGGAAGACACCCACCTGTTGCGCGCGAGCCAGGGCGGCGGCACGGAGGGCATCGCCCTGGTTTTCGTAGCCGTCGGTCAGCAGCACCACCCGCCGCTGGCCGTGCTCGGGAAAAGCGGCGGTGGCCAGGCGCAGGGCCGCACCGAGGTCGGTGCGTTCGCCGGGAACGACCGTGGCGACGCGCGCCAGCCGCAAGCCGGGCTGGAGGGAGGCCTCGATGCGTGCCTCGCCGCCATAGACGATCACCCCGGCGCGGTCGTCCGCGGGCATGGCACGGGTGACCTGCCGGACCCACTCGAGGGCGTCCCGCTGCCGGGCAGGGGGCACACTGTCCGAGTGGTCGAGCAGGAAGAAGACATGCAGGCGGTCGAGCGGTTGCAACCAGCGGGCCCCGGCCAGAGCGCCGATCCAAAGCCCGGTCACTGCCACCCGCAACGCGCAGGCCATGCCGCGTCGCCGCACGGAGAGCGAGCTGTCCGACCGAAAGGTCAGCCAGCCCAGCCAGGCCAGCACCGGCGGCAACAACCAGAGCCATTGGGGATGGGTGAACTCGATTGGCATGCGGTTCGTTTGCCGGAGGTTACCTCTACCACAGGCCGGCGTGGGGGCAACGTTTCTGCGGCGCGGCGCACCGCCCGTCCCGCGGCGGCTTGCCCGGCCTCAGGTCTGAACCACCGCCTGGAGCATGGGGCGGAAGCGGCACAGGCGCGTCAAGCCGGCCTCTCCGAGCACGAGGAGCGCGGTGGACAGGGCGTCCGCCTCGAGGGCGGAAGGCAGGACCACCGCCGCCTGGAGGGTGCGGCGAACCGGTTCGCCGGTGCGCGGGTCCAGCACGTGGCCCCAGGGCTTGCCCGGCAAGAGGACGACCAGGCCGCCCACGGCCGACACGCCCAGGGCGTTGTCGGCCAGCTCGAATTCGGCCAGCCAGGGTTCTGCGGTTTGCCCCGTTCGGGCCGGCTGCAGGTCGGGGGCAGCCGCGGGGGGCAGGGCCACTTTCCAGGGCCGGCCGTCGGGCTGGTGGCCGAGGGCGAAGACACTGCTGGTCCCGCCGTGGATCAGACCGCGAGTCACGCCGGCTTCGCGCAAGATGTCCACCGCCCGGTCCAGGGCATAGCCCTTGCCACAGGCGCCCAGATCGAGCCGCACGCCGGGATGGGTGAAGTGCACGGTGAAGTCGGCGGGGTTGAGTTCGACCTTGTCCATCCCCACGCCCGCGCGGACCTCGGCCACTTCCGCCGGCGTCGGCTCGCGGACCTCGCCGCCGCGGAAGCCCCACAGGCGCATGAGCGGTCCGATGGTGGGGTCAAAGGCGCCCTCGGTGAGTTCCCAGAGGAGGCGGGCCTGTGCGAGGAGGTGAAAGACCGGCGGGCTGACCTTGACCGGGCCGGCGGCGGCTTCGCGGTTGAGGCGGGCGATTTCGCTGGTGGGGCGGAAGAGGCTCAGTTGGGCCTCGAGCCGCTCGATTTCGTCCAGGGCTTCCTCGCCGGCGGCGCGCAGGGCGGGTTCCCGCTCGCCGGGCAGGACCAGCTCGAAGCGGGTGTTCATCGCCCGGCGGGCAAGCAGGACGGTGTTCACAGACAGCCAAGAAAAAAGGCTTCGCGGCAGGACCGCGAAGCCCGGTTCACTTCACAGGGCCGGTCAGGAAGGCTTCAGCACGCCGTAATACGCCGGCTCGACCTTGCGGCCGGAGCCGTCGGTGATGGTGCGGGTCTTCTCGTCGTAGTGGCAGGTGATGCCCATGCGATCGGACATTTCGCCCAGGGAGACGACGGTTTGGACCCGGATGGCCAGCTCGATGTTGGCGTTGGGCGCCTTGCCGGAGCGGATGCAGGCCAACCAGTTGGATTCGTGCACGCCGATGTCTTCGACGGGCTCGAGATTGGGATAACGCTCGGGGTCAATCTCGTCGGTGAACGGCCGCTCGGGCTTGAGTTCGACGGTGTTCCCGCCGATGTAGAGCGTGGCGTGGTGGCCGCGAATGATGTCGGGCAGGCCCTGTTCGTTGACCGAGGAACTGCAGACCATGAGGCTGTAGCCGCTGGGGAATTCGGCGATGAGGGTGATGCACTCGGGCACGTCGCGAATGGGGGTGCCGGGGGTGTTTTTGTCGGTCAGGATTTTCTTGGTGCCGAGGGCGGCCACGCGCACCGGGAATTCGGGATTGCCGGTGGCCAGCAGCAGGGGATGCAGGCGGTGCGGGAACAGGTCGCCCAGCAAGCCCGCGCAGTAAGGGTAGTATTTGCGCCAGCGGAAGAAGTGGTCGGGATTGAATTCCGGCCGGGTCTTGATGTTGGGGCCCAGCCACTCGTTCCAATTGATGCTGTCGGCCTTGAGGTCGGGTTCGATGGTGTAATTCCATTCGCCCTTGGGCGAATTGCGCATGTACGAGCCCTGGCCCAGGACCAGCGGCCCGATCTTGCCTTCCTTGACCAGCTCGGCGGCCTTGTGCCACTTGGCGTCCGAGCAACCCTGCGAACCGACCTGGAAGACCTTGCCGGTGGCCTTGACCGTGTCCCAAACCTCCCAGGCCTCGGGCAGGTAGCGGGCCATCGGCTTCTCCACGTAGATGTGCTTGCCGGCCTTCATGGCATCAATGGCCACGCGGGCGTGCCAGTGGTCCACCGTGGCGCAGATGACCGCGTCAATGTCCTTGTTCTCCAGCAACCGGCGGTAGTCGTCGTAGGTCTTGGCGTCGCCGCCGACCTTGGCCCGGGCCATTTCGCGCCGCTTCTCCCACAGGTCGCAAAAGGCGGCCAGGGCCACGTTGTTCTTCTCGGCGTTGGCCTTCATCTTGTCCACGTGGAGCTGGCCTTGCGGCCCGAGGCCGACAAAGCCGACCACGATGCGGTCATTGGCGCCGATGACCCGGCCGGTGGCCGGCGCGGTACCCTGGCCGTACACGGGGGGCTTGAAGAGGTTCGCGGTGGCGGCCGCGGCCGTGGCGGCGGCGGTGGTTTTGAGGAAGCCCCGACGGGTTTGGAGGGCGGCCGGCGCGGTTTTTTGTGGCGTTTGCATAATCAGATGGTCCGCAAAAGTGCGTTGTTGGACGCAGCCTAAGCCGTGCCTGTTCAGCGTCAACCGCGAAGGCGGCGGCCGCGGGGGATGAGTCGCAAACCTCCCTTGCGGTGGGCGCACCTTCCGAACGGGGGGCGAATACCGGCGGGGCACGTTTCAAGATTGATTCGCCACGCCCCTGCCCCCAACTTGGGCCATGCGCGTGATCACTTCCGTGGTCGCCATGCAACGCCGGGCCCTGGGCTGGCGTCGCCGCGGCGTGCGGGTGGGGTTCGTGCCCACGATGGGGTACCTGCACGCGGGGCACCTGAGCCTGGTGCGCGCCGCCCGCCGCCGCGTGGGCCCGCGGGGGGTGGTGGTGGTGAGCATCTACGTCAATCCCACCCAGTTCGCGCCCCATGAGGACCTGGCCCGCTATCCGCGCGACCTGGCCCGCGACCTGCGCCTCTGCCGGCAGGCCGGCGTGGACGTGGTCTTTGCCCCCACCGATGCCGAGATGTACCCCCGGCCGCCGGGCGCCGAGTACAGCACCTACGTGGTCGAGGAAGCCCTGTCCCGCGGCATGGAAGGCGCCGCCCGTCCGACCCATTTCCGCGGCGTCACCACGGTCGTGGCCAAGCTCTTCAATCTGGTGCTGCCGGACGTGGCCGTCTTCGGCGCCAAGGACTACCAGCAGGCGGCGGTGGTGCGGCGGATGGTGCGCGACCTGAACTTCCCCGTGCAAATCCTCGTGGCGCCCACCGTGCGCGAGCCGGACGGCCTGGCGATGAGTTCGCGCAACCAATACCTCGATGCCGCAACGCGTCCCCAGGCCACCGTGCTCTGGCAGGCAATTGAAGCGGTGCGCCGGCGGGTCCGCGCCGCACCGGCGGGCCTGCCGGCGGCGCGCCTGAGCCGGTCGGTCCGGGCCCTCGTGGCCCGGGCGCCGGCGGCCCGGCTGGACTACGTGGCGTTCTTCGATCCGGACACGCTGCAGGCCGTGCGGACCGTGCGGCGCGGCGCGCACATGGCGCTGGCGGTTTATCTGGGCTCCACCCGGCTCATTGACAACGCGCGGCTCGACTGAGGCTTCATGGAAACTCCCCGGCGGTTTGATCACCTGGTCATCGGCAGCGGCATCGCGGGTCTGTTCTACGCCCTCAAGGTGGCCGACCACGGCACCGTGGCGCTGGTCACCAAGAAAACCAGCGCCGAGTCCAACACCAACTACGCCCAGGGCGGCATCGCCTCGGTGATGAGCCCCGAGGATTCCTTCGAGCTGCACGTGCAGGACACGCTCACCGCCGGGGCCGGCCTGTGCAAGGAGGAGGTGGTGCGCACCGTGGTGCGCGAAGGCCCCGAGCGGGTGCGCGAACTCATGGCCCTGGGCCTGCAATTCACCGAGCGCGAAGTGCCCGGTCAGCCCGGCCGCCGTGAGCTGGACCTGGGCCGGGAGGGCGGGCACTCCAAGCGCCGCATCGTCCATGCCCGGGACATGACCGGCCGCGAGATCGAGCGGGCCCTGGTCGCCGCCGCCGAACACCACCCGAACATCCGCATCTTCGAGAACCACTTCGCCGTGGACCTCATCACCACGCACAAGCTGGGGGTGGACGGCGTCAACCGCTGCCTCGGGGCGTACGTGCTGGACAAGGCCACCGGCCGGGTGGAGGTCTTCGCCGCGCCGGTCGTGGTGCTGGCCACCGGCGGCTGCGGCAAGGTGTACCTCTACACGACCAACCCCGACATCGCCACCGGCGACGGCGTGGCCATGGCCTACCGGGCGGGCGCGGCCGTGGCCAACATGGAATTCATCCAGTTCCACCCCACCTGCTTGTACCATCCCAAGCTCAAATCCTTCCTCATCAGCGAGGCCGTGCGCGGGGAGGGCGCCGTGCTGCGTGGCCCGGACGGCCAGGAATTCATGGCCCGCTACGACCCCCGCAAGGAACTGGCCCCGCGCGACATCGTGGCCCGCGCCATTGACAGCGAGATGAAACGCACCGGGGCCGACCACGTCTGGCTGGACATCACCCACAAACCGGCGCCGTTCATCATCCAGCGCTTTCCCAACATCTACCGCACCTGCCTCGAGGTGGGTCTGGACATCACCAAGGAGCCCATCCCCGTCGTCCCCGCCGCCCATTACCAGTGCGGCGGCGTCCTCACGGACCTCAACGGCGCCACGGAGATCGCGGGACTGTATGCCATCGGCGAAGTGGCCTGCACCGGGCTGCACGGCGCCAATCGTCTGGCCAGCAACTCGCTGCTCGAGGCGCTGGTCTGCGCCCACCGCGCCGCCCGCCAGGTCCTGGAACGCCCGCTGCCGCCCGGCGACCTGCCCATCCCGCCCTGGCAGTCCGGCAACGCCCAGAACCCCGACGAGCTGGTGGTCATCTCGCATCTCTGGGACGAAATCCGCCGCCTGATGTGGGACTACGTGGCCATCGTGCGGACCAACAAGCGCCTCCAGCGCGCCGCCAACCGCATCGCCAACCTGCAGGCCGAAATCCGCCAGTACTACTGGGACTTCATCGTCACCGCCGACCTGCTCGAACTGCGCAACATCGCCATCGTGGCGGACCTCATCGTTCGCTGCGCCATGCAACGACCCGAAAGCCGCGGCCTGCACTACAACCTCGATTACCCCCACCCCGATCCCGCCTGGGCCCAGCGCGACACCGTGGTGCGGCGCGGGGTGTAGCCGGTGTAATCCCACAAACCGTAGTGGGCCGTGGCGCAGTGCCTCCCGCCTGCTCAACTTCGGTCTTTGGGTTCAATCGCGCAGCGGGGTCGTCTCACGTTCCCGCCGTTTGCTTTGGCCCGGACACAACCCCCCATAGTGGCGCGGGCGACCCCGCCTGCCGTGAGGCATGCGGTCGCGATGCCAAAAAAGCTGAAAAAAAGATTGACACCGCGCGCCAAGATGATGACAGTCCACCCAGTCCTGCGCTGGAGGACTTAAGACGAGGTGAAGGATAAGACATTGCAACATTCAGACTGGGACTGCTGCGCCAAGGGGTGTGGCAGACTGTGGCTGCGCCCACGGCACACCGGCTTAGGAACAGCGCAGGGCTTGTGTGCTCCCCCTGCGTGGCTCAACCCTTCCCGGCTTGGACATCCGTCCTTCGTCCCTGGTCGTTGATCTTGGTCGCCGTCTTCGTTCTGCGCTCCGCGTTCCGCATTCCGCTTTCCTGTTCATCGAGTTATTGATGGCGCTGGCACTCTGCGGTGTTTTGGCTCGCTCGCAGGTGGCCACTGCCGAGCCTACACCAAGCCCGGCTCAGAGGTATGCTGTGCCGGAGCCGTCGCTGGTGCGCGATCTTCTGCTGACAGAGGCGCGGGGCATTGTTGAGGGACCCGAGTCCGCTGCTCAGGCAAACCCTGTCCAGCAGCCTTGGACGAGAGACGGCAGCCAGCCGTTCCGCGACGCGATCGCTTCACACGTCCCGGTCAAGCGGCTGGTGTTTCGATATTCACGCAATCACATAACCGACCTTACCAATCCCAGGAAGCCGACGTACCCGCCGGGATTTGACGAGTTCGAAGGCGCGGTCCAACCTTCAGGGTACTACTTGTTGAAGCTACCTCACTCTAGCGCAAGGGTAGACAATCACAATCCCGTTGGAGAAACTCTGGCAAG
Source organism: Verrucomicrobiales bacterium (assembly GCA_037445715.1). GTDB lineage: Bacteria > Verrucomicrobiota > Verrucomicrobiia > Limisphaerales > J093 > DSVZ01. The sequence continues at coordinate 28,613 of JBBIJZ010000003.1, forward strand.
CGGTGCTTCCTCCTGTTTCTGGTGGCAACTGAATGATAATTACGATTCCCTTCGCGTTGCCACAAGGAACAATGCCAAATGGCCTATGGATCCCGTAGCCGTGGTTTGTACGATGGACTTCGACAAACTCGCCGAAGTCGCCCACTGCGGTATGCTACACATCGCAGACGCCGATATTCGTTGGTTGGATCCACGCCGCTTCCGCGCTGAATCCCAACGTTTCGGCATACTTGAAGGCCAGATTGCTTCCTTTGATGACACCGGTCGCCCAACGCGCCTTTGGTACCACTCGCCGACCAATTCTGTCATTGGCTCGTTCGACATCTGTTACAGTTACAAGGATGCGACGCTGTTCCCCCCATCCACTATGATTGTCCGTCGCACCGGCCCCGGCCAGAATCGGCCTCCCTACACCAACATCATACTTTCCTACGACCCTGGACTTCAAATGGAGGCGACAAACGGATTTGTGCCATCGCAGTTCCGGCGCAAGAGCCAGCCGCTCGCTACTTTCATCGTATATTCTAATTCCGTTCGCTACAAAGTGCTGCCTAACGGACAGTGGTATCCCGCTCCGGAGTCGGAGTGGGAGACGCCGGGATTGGCTCCTCGCTCGGCTACCATGGCCGCGAGTTCCTTTACCTTCGCGCTTGCGGTTCTCGGCTTCGCTGCCACGGCTCTGGCCACGTGGCAGCGCGCCAAACAACCTAGGCCAGTAGAAAAGGAAAGACATAGAATATGAAGTTCGTTCAACGTTCGGCACTCTTCTCCGGGGTGCTCCTGATTGTCGTGACAGCCAACGCCATCTGCTGGTTGAACAGTGTGACGGAGTGCCCGAGCGCCATCAGGGATGGTGGCAATCCATGCGTTCTCGATCCATGGCCACAGCCTTGGTACCCGATGGCGCGAAGTGCCGCCACCGGTTTCGCCACGCTCGCGGGCGATGGACTGAAGCACTGTCAATATAAGTGCACGGGACCAAACGGGACGTACACAACAAGATACTTCGAAGGTGTGAACGCTACCGGATCCAGTTGCCCGTAGCCGCGCCCAATGACTCGCTCCGGGGGCGGTTGTTGCCACCCCCGGAAGCCTGCTGAGAAACGTCGTATGCCTGATGACCGAATGGAGGGGGACGACCTTAGTCTCCGAGAATGAAGCACTTCATCCTCATGGCAGATTCCCATTCCCCCATACCGGCCGAAGGTCCCACCCCGGCATCTTCCCGCCTGCACCTGGTTTTGGTCGCTGTGTTGTTGCTTCTTCTTGGCGGAGCCAAGCTGGCTGGCCTCTGGGAAGCACGGGCCTCGGAAGACGCAGCAACACTCGATCCGGTGCTGGGCATTTCGTCCGTACGCATCAGCTTACTCATGGGTTTGCTTGAGCTGATTTGTGGCATTATGATCCTCGCGCTCTGGTCCAACCTGACTGCAGCTTACACATGCACCATGCTTGGAATGGCGTTTATCAGCTACCGTTGGCTAATAGCGACGTTCAGCACGACAAGCGAACCCTGCGGCTGTCTGGGAGTGGCGCGTAGCTGGCTGGGCGCGCTGAGGCAATACGAAGACAATGTTCTGGCGGCAACGGCGGTGTTCATATTTGTGGTCGGTGTCTGTGCCTGGCTGCGTGAGAAGCGCGTTTTATGAGCATGAGACGTCATTGGAATAGTACGATCCCGTACTACCTGATAGTACCGGTGTTGTTTCTCTTGCTGGTAAGCAGGTGTCCGATTGAGAGCGCGCTGTCAATCGGAGGCGACGATGGTTTTGAGCTCGCGAAGTCACTACTCGTGGCCAGAGCGCCCGAAGCCGCGCGTGACATGTACAACGACCAGCCATGGTTGCACACACTGGTCATTGGTCAGTTGTTTCGATGGTTCGGACCCCACGCGAGTATTCCCCGCCTTGTGTCCGTCATCTCCGCCCTTGCCCTAGTTGTCGCCCTTGGCTACCTGGCGAGCCGCACCGGCGGGGGCCTCGAGGTGATTCTGGTGGGGCTGTTCTTTCTCTCCAGTGAATACATCACGACGGCGGCGCTGGCAGCCATGGTCGAACTGCCTGCCGTGGCTTGGGCGATGGTCGCTTCGACCATTTTGATCGCCAGCGAGCGCAACCACTGGGGATTCCGGGGTATTCTGCTGTCTGGAATCATGCTTGGGCTGGCCTTGAGCCTTAAACTAACGGCCGTAATTGTGATTCCGGCAACGGCGGTGTACCTTCTGGCGCAGCGCAGGTTGCGGGCTGCTTTTTGGACATGTAGTGCCTGGGTAGCTATCGCTGCGGCCTGTTTCACCGGTGTAGCCTTGTTGAGCCCGAGGTGCTCGTTTGATGAGCTGTGGGGTAGCCATAGCTTGGCCCGCCAGGCTCTGTCGCCCGAGCAGATGAAAACCTGGGCTTTTCATGGTTACCATTTTGTAACAAACCCTGCCCTGACTTTTGCGGCCGGACTTGGCCTGATTCGCGCGGTTCGGAGGCGGGAAAAAGAACTGATTTATGCCACCGCGCTCCTCGGTACCGCGGTTGTCATTGCGATTTTTCAGCGCCCCTGGTGGGGGTACTACGTGATCCATTTTTACACTCCCATGTCCCTTCTCGCTGCAGCCGCAGCCGGCGACGTTATGTACGCGGTGTTCTCCCGGACAAAGGCTTTCACTGCGGTGTTTGCCAGATCAGCCGCGCATGGCTTCGGGATTGAGCAGCCTGCGTCCCGCTCTGCCATGACATTTGCCTGTGCTGTAGCAGGGCTGGCTATGATCATCGGTTTGTGGAGTGGATTTACATTACCGAGATGGCTGTACGAAATCGGGAGCATCGAACAAGTTCGCCGGGCTGAGAACAGCGTTGTGTGCAGAGCAATGCGGCAGTACGTCACCGAGGTGAAATGGTGTTATACACCAGAAAGGGAATACGCCTTTCACGCTGGTCTTTTGGTGCCACCCGAGTTGATTGTCCTGTCAATCAAGCGTTTCCTGACGGGGTCACTCACAAACAAGAAAGTTCTTGAAGTCCTTAAACGCTACGAGCCCGAACTGCTGCTGTTGAGTAAGCGGGACCTGAAGTTGCATGGAGAGTTGTCACAGTGGGTTCGTCTGAATTATACGTTGGTTGAGCAAGAAGACATTGTCGAACTGTGGGTTCGCCGTGAAATCGCCAGGAATCCCCTCGGCGCTAGTGACCCCCGGCTTGTCGCCTGGAAGCTTTGAAGGTGTTGCATGAGAGTGCGAATCACGGTCAATATAGCTGGCAGCCTCGTGCCCGGTCACACGATTTACAGAACATATGTTTCGAACGATCGATGCCAAGGCATGTGTAAACGGGATCAATCATGTCTGTCGTCGGAGAGGATCGTGCCCCCTGTCTTCATCAATTCACACGCGTTCACGCTCCTCGAGTTGCTGGCGGCTGTAACCATCCTGGCGATACTTGCAAGCTTAACCATGGCCGCGGTCCATGGAGCGAAGAAACGCGCCACGAACGCCAACTGCATTTCGAATGTTCGACAACTTGCTGTTGCACTGCAAACGTTTGTCACGACCACCGGACAGTATCCGTTGGACTTCAATCCCGGGCGCATATTCCCTGAGCATGGAGTAAGCTGGGAAGGTTCTCTGTTCAGCAACGACGAACAGTTGGCGCTCATGGACCGGAAGACACCAGGGGGGTCTTACAAGGGCGTCCTGCGATGTCCGGCTCAACGCCAGCCGGCTGATTGGGTCCCTGTTCCTGGGCGCGGTGTTTATATGTATTACGGCTATAATCAGGATGGCCTTATTGGCCCACAGCCTGGAAACAGCCTGGGTTTGGGCAAGCACATCGAGCCGAGCGGTGCCGTTCGGCCAGTGTCGGAGAACGAAGTGGTGAAGCCGGTGGAGATGGTGGCCATCGGTGACGGTTTCCGGGGTTGGGGCGGAAGGATAGATGATGGCACTCAAATGCTCGGGAGAGACGCGAGAATGCTTTCCCTTGTTTCCTTCGGTGGGGACAGGCGGGCGCGCGCGCGGCACCAAGAAACGGCTACGATTGCGTTTTGTGATGGGCATGTGGCGCGGGTCAAACTCGATTTCCTGTTCAAGGATACAGCGGATGAGGCGCTGCGCGTGTGGAATCGCGACAATCAACCTCACCGTGACCGCCTGACGCCCTGATCATGAATTGCTTCGGCAACTTTATCTGTAGCGCGGCGACCAGCGTCTTTGTTAGACACGTCGGGTAACGTTGTTCATGGTCCGTTCCGATGCCTCGCCAAGGCGTGGACTCTGTGTCATGCGGCTGCTTCGCCCAATGGTTGCCAGGAGCAGCAGGATCCCGTGAAGGTCAATGTAACTCTGCCGGTATACAATGAGGAAGCGCAGCTTGGGACGAACGTCCGCCGCGTTATCGAGTTCTTGCGGACGCAGGGGTGGGATTCGGAACTCGTGATCGCGGACAACGGCTCGAGGGATGGGACACTGGAGATCGCCAGGGGCTTGGAGCAAAGGGCGTCGAGCGAAGCGCCCAGTACACTGATGTCAGATGAAAGATCGGAGACAGAAGGACGGGGGCAGAAGCCAGATGATCGTGGAGGGAGAACCGAAAGCGGTGAGCCAAGGAATAAGGGCGAAGAGCAAAGAGGGAAGACCAACGTCCGAGTCGTTCACCTCGATCTCGCCGGGCGGGGTCGGGCGCTGAAGACGGCGTGGCTGGCCAGCGAGGCGGAGGTGCTGAGCTACATGGACGTGGATCTCTCGACCGAGCTCACTCATCTGCCTGCATTGATCGAAGCAATCAGCCGCGGACAATGCGATGTGGCGATTGGCTCGCGCTTGTTACCCGAATCGAAGACCACTCGCGGCTGGAAACGCGAACTGCTCTCGCGCGGGTACAACTGGCTTTTGCGCCTGGCGTTGGGGTTGCGGGTTCACGATGCCCAATGCGGCTTCAAAGCCCTCTCGCGCGCGGCCGCCCGCGCCTTGTTGCCGCAGGTGCGGGACATTGGTTTTTTCTTCGACACGGAGTTGCTGGTGCTCGCGCAGCGGCAGGGCTACTGCATAGCCGAGCTGCCCGTACGCTGGGTGGATGATCCGGATTCGCGTGTCCGGTTGGCGCGCACGATTTGGGAAGACCTGAAGGGCGTCTGGCGGCTGCGCCGCCGGTGAGGGATCGTGGCGGAGTGCTGGGGCATGCCGAATGCCAGATTCCAGAAGCTCTGGACCCCGGACCGAACCCGAAGACCGAAGTTGAGCAGGCGGGACGCACTGCGCTACGGGCCAACTTCGGCTTTCGGACTGGACCGGTTGTTTCCGTGACCGCTGGCCCGACGGCCGGGCTTGGTGGTTTGTGAATTATTTCACCAGGGAAAAAATGCTGGTCAATCCAGCCATAGTACATGCCATGCGCAGCAAGAGCGGCCTGATGGCCGCCGGCCAGACCGGCCTTGAGCCCAAGCCATGATCGACAAACTGTTGAAAAACAAGTGTTTGGGAAAACAAACCAGCAGAACTGGCTCTCTTTCAAACGCCTTGGGGCGGCCCTCCACGACCCGGAATGGGCGTTACCGGGCCTTTGGATTGGCGTATGGCGGTCTGGCGGCGCGTTCCAGGGATTTTGTTGTCAGGTCCAGCGTCACGATGGAGCGCAGTAAAAGCGTTGCGGCGTGTTACCGCGCTTTTGTAGCGCGGTACAAAGGTCTTGTTGCGCCGCACCAAACTTCTGGATGACGATCCAGTGGCCTTGGAAGGCCCAGGCGCATCCGGATTTTGCGTTGTCCTTGACAGACCGGTTTGGGTTGAATATGCAATCACACGCCACCAGGACAGACGAGGGCCAGGACGGGCGTCTGGGTCGCTTGCCTGCCGCGGGACGGGAAAACAACACAGTCGGCCAACCATCAACCTCCGGGAAGGGAACATCATGCCAGTCGCACCCAAAGTCATCGAAGAGAGCACGAATCGCATCCTCCGGGCGTGGGAAACGCTCGCGGCGGACCAGACGTTCGCCGGGATGTCGCTTGAACAATTCAAGGAGAAGGTCAAGCCGTCCTTTGACGCGCGCGCGGCGATCGCGAGTCTGGAGCAGGAGATGACGGCGGCGATCAACCGGCGCGACGAAGCGGACCGGGAGACGCAGCGGCTGGCCGGCTTGGTGGTGAACTCGGTTAAGGGCGACCTGGCGTTTGGCGAGGACAGCGACCTGTACGAGGCGATGGGCTACGTGCGCAAGAGCGAGCGCAAGACCGGGCTCACGCGCAGGAAGCCCGCGGCCGGGGCCCAACCGTAGCCAGGGCAGTTCTGGCGGGGTGACGCGACAGCCCGTCGGGCGGGAAGCCCGGCGCTACAGCAGGCAGGGAAGCCTGCTGCTACCGGCGGGGCCTCCTGCCGCCCCGCCTGTTTGAAGGATTTCTGAGGAGCGAGCGCCGCGAGCCCCAAACTCTCCCTCCGGCCAAGACGCGGCGTGCCCTGCCGTGCCTGGAGATGGCCTCGCTCAGGCAGGGCACCGCTGTGTCGGCGTCGGTTGGGGGCCGGCCTCTGGCTCAGCAGCCGGGTCTGTCGCCCCTCGGCGAGGGGCGACCCACCTTGTCGAGCCGCAGGCTCGACGCTACACCAACCGCAATGGCAAAAGCCGAAATCCGAAGTCAAAGAAACGCGGCAGGCGGGAAAGCGAAATGACCGCCCAAAACCGCCGTGGTTGACGGCTGTTGGGCAGCGCGTACCGTGCTTGCGCAACCGCGGACGCCCCGGGCATCTGCCGCGTCCGCGGGCCGTGTCCGGTTGGGAGACTGAGTTATGCCTGACGATTCTGTGCGTGCGCAGCCCGCGCCCCGACGCCCCCGTGCCTCGCGTCGGCTCAAGTGGGCCGGCCTCGTTTTGGCGGCATTGGTGGTCCTGCTGGTGGCGCTGTACCTGGCGTTGACCAGCAGCGCGGTGCTGAAGGCGGTGGTGCTGCCGCGCGTGGGCGCCGCCTTGAACGCCCAGGTGACCGCCGGGGACATCCTGCTGCGTCCGCTGTCCGAGTTGCGGTTGAAGCAACTGGAGGTCACGCCCACCAACGGTCCCACGCTGCTGCGGGCGGCGGACGTGACCGTGCGCTACGACCTGTTCAGCCTGGTCCGGGGCCGGTTCATCCTTCCGGAAATCAGCCTCGACCGCCCGGAGGTGAACGTGCAGGTGGCCGGCGACGGCCGGAGCAACCTCGACGCCCTGCTCGCCCGGCCCGCCCCCCCCACCCCGGCGCGGGCCGAGGTCCCGGAACTGGACCTGGGCACCCTGAGCCTGCGCGGCGGCAGTCTGACCTATTGCGTGGAAGACCCCGCCGGCGGCCGTCAGTGCTCGACCGTGACCAACCTCGACCTGCAACTGACCGGCCTGAAAAACGGCGCCACGGCCCGGCTCAAACTCGAGGCCCTCGCCGCCCAGGTCAACACGCACCCCGACGGCGCGGCCGATTCACTCCGCGCCCGGCTTCAGACCGAGGCCACGGTGGGCCTGAGCCGCCGCCTCACCCTCGAACAAATCGAGGCCAACCTGCAGGCCCGTGTCACGCAAGCCACCGGCGCTCTGGCGCCGGCAGACCAGTTGTCCGCCTCCCTGGCACTGAACCTCACCCCGGAGGAACTCCGCCAGTGCCGGCTGCGCTTCGAGCGCGCGGGCCAGTCCCTGGGCGAGGCGCGCCTGTCCGGGCCGTTCCAGCTCGCGCGCAACGAAGGCCGCCTCAGCTTCCAAATCACCGCGGTGGACCGCGCCGCCCTGGCATTGATTGGCGCGCCGCTGGGCGTGGACTTCGGCGAGACGGCCCTGAGCGGCTCGGGTTTTGTGGACCTGCGCCAGCGCGGGCAGCGGCTCATCGCCAGCCTGAACCTCGAGGCCCGCCGGTTTTCGGTCAAATGGGCCGGCCGGACCACTCCGGTGCTGGACCTCCAGTTCGAGCTGCGCGGCAACGCCGATCTCGAGGAACAGACCGCCTACCTCGAGCGTGTGAGCCTGTCGGCCCGCTCCGGGGGACGTGATCTGCTGAACGTCGCCTCCCAGCGCGCCATCAACCTGGCCTGGAGCCGCGCCGAGCCCCGCGCCGCCGCGCCCGCGGTCGTCAACCTCGCACTCAATGACCTGCGCCTGGCGGACTGGCAGGCCTGGCTTCCCACCAACGCGCTCGGGGGCGTGGTCAACGCGAGCGCCACCCTCACCAGCGCCCAGGACGGCCGCCAGCTCACCCTCGACCTCACCAACACCGTCCGCAGCCTGGGCCTGGCGGCCGGGGGCCTGGCCCTCCAGGACCTGGGCGCGGACCTGACCGCGCGCCTGGCCCTGCAGGACTACCGGATGTTGAACCTCGAACAGCTCGAGTGGGTCGGCAGCGAGGGCGGCACGGCGCTGGTGCGCGGCCAGGCCACGGCGGCGGTGGACCTGCGCGAGCTCAGCGGCAGTTCCCAGGTCCGTCTCGAGGGCGAACTGCCGGTCCTGCTGGCCCGTCACCCGGTGCCGGGACTGGACTTCACCAAGGGCCGCGTGCGCCTCAACGCCCTGCTCAACTGGGCCCGCGCCCGCACCGCGGCCTCGTTGACCGCCCTGCTGGGCGACCTGGCCGGTCGCGCGGGCAGTTACCGGCTGGACGGTTATTCCGCCGAGTTCGAGCTGAGCGGCGACCTCGCCGGCGACAAACTCACGCTGCGGCGTCTGGGCCTCAGCGCCCGTGAAGGCACGCGCAGCGGCGGCTCCGGCGACCTCACCGGGCTGGTGGACGCGGCCACCCAGACCGCCCAGTTCACCCTCAACCTCAGCGGGCTGAACCAGCTTGCGTTGCGGCCGTTGCTGGCCGGGTTGCCCGGCGGCGTGGAAGTCGCCGCGCTCCTGGTCAACGCCACCGGCCAGCTCCGGCACGATGCCCAGACCCGCCCCACGGGCCCGCCGGGCGACTTCGCGGCCTTTCAAGGCGTATTGACCTCCCTGGCCGAAGGCCGGGGAGAAACCACCTTCCGCTTCACGGCCGAGGTGCCGACCCTGGTCCTGACCAACCGCATCCGGGCGCGAACCGGCGCGCTCAACGGCCTGGCCCTGCAACTGGACGCCACCCGGCGCGGCTCGCAACTGGCGCTGGCGACCAACTGGGTCCAGCTCCCCACCACCGCGCGCGCCGCCACGAACCGGCTGAACTTCACCGGTATCTTTGACCTGGCCCCCACCAACCCCGCCCCCGCCACCGGCAGCGTGCGGGCAAACGTGCTGGACCTGACTCCGCTGCTGGACTTCGCCACGGTCCGGGAAAGCGCAGAGACCGCGCCCGCGCCGGGCCCCGAGACCGAGCCGGACCCGGTGGAACTGCCGCTGCGCCAGCTCACGGCCGAACTGCAGGTGGAGCGGTTGTACCTACGGGACCTGGTCCTGCGGGACTGGACCGCCCGGGCCGAGGTGCGCGACGGCCAGGTCCGCATCCAGCCCTGCACGCTGCGCGTGGACGACGCGCCGGTGTCGGCCACGGTCCGGCTGGACCTGACCCGGCCGGGCTACGCGTATGAATTCGGGCTGGACGCCGCCGGGGTGCACCTGGGGCCGCTGGTGGACACGTTCTCTCCCGAGTACGCCGGGCAAATCCAGGGCGATCTCCTGGCCAAACTCCAGCTCCGCGGGGCCGGCCTCACCGGCCCGAACCTGCAACGTCACCTCCGGGGTCAGGCCACCTTGGACACCACCAACCTCAATTTCCAGATCGTCACCCCGCGCGCCAGGAAACTCCTGACCGCCCTGGCCACGGCGCTCCGGCTCGAGGCCCTGGCCACCTCGCCGTTGGACACCCTCGGCGCGCGCCTGGAAATCGCCGAGGGTCAGGTGGCCGTTCGTCCGTTCACCGCCGGCAGTGCCGCGTTTCGGGCCACGGCCGAAGGCGTCATCCGCCTGGCGCCGGTGCTGACCAACTCACCCATTGACCTGCCCGTGCAACTGGCGTTGCGCACGGACCTGGCCCGCCAGATCAAGCTGGCGCAGCTCACCCCTTCCACGCACACCAACTTCCTGAACCTGCCGCCGCTGGTGAAGATCAAGGGCACCCTCGGCGCGCCCGAAACCGAAATTGACAAGCTGCGCCTGACCGCGCTGCTGGCCGGCAGCGTGGGCGGAGCCCTCGGCGGCACCGCCGGCGAGGCGGTCCAGGGCGTGAGCAGCCTGCTGCAGGGCAATGTGGGCGCCGCCGTGGACTCCCTGGGCCAGTTGCTCCCCGGCCGTAAACCCGTCGCCCCCACCAACGCCCCGCCGGCGACCAACTCGCCACCGCGCACCAACGCGCCGGCGGCCGGGACCAACGCCCCGCCCGCGGCCCCGACCAATCCGCCGCCCCGGCCGAGTGTGCTGGACCTGCTCGAGGGCCTTCGCAAACGGAACTGACTCACGCCGCCCGAGCGGCCTTTACCCCCATGTCTGCCATCCTGGACTACCTGCGCGAACACCACGAGCGCTTCGTGCGCGACCTGTGCGAGTACGTGCGCTTCCCGAGTGTCTCGGCCCAACCCCAACACCAAAAGGACCTGCGGGCCTGCGCCGAGTGGCTGGTGCAGCGCTGCCGCCGCATCGGCCTGGAAAGCGAGCTGTGCGAGACCGCGGGGCATCCGGTGGTGCTCGCCCGCACCCCGCGTCGCGCCGGGCGGCGGCGTCCGCATTTCCTGGTGTACGGGCATTACGACGTGCAGCCGCCCGAGCCGTTCGAGTTGTGGCAGAGCCCGCCCTTCGAGCCGCGCGTCACCGACTCGGCGGTCTTTGCCCGCGGCGCCAGCGACAACAAGGGGCAGCACCTGGCCCACCTCAACGCGGTCGAGGCCTGGCTGGCCACCGGCACCGAACTGCCCTGCGACCTGACCTTCCTCATCGAGGGCGAGGAGGAGGTGGGCAGCCGCAGCCTGGCCGGCTTCTTGCAGGCCCGCCGTGCGGCGCTGCGCTGCGACGCCGTGGTCGTGTCCGACACCGGCATGCCCGCGCCCGGCCTGCCGGCACTCACCTACGCCCTGCGCGGCATCGCCGCCGTGGAAATCACGGTCACCGGTCCCGACCGCGACCTGCACTCCGGCATCTTTGGCGGCACGGTGGACAACCCGGCGATGGCGTTGTGTCAGATGCTCGCCCCCCTGCGCGACCGCCGCGGCCGGGTGAACATCCCGGGGTTTTACGACGAGGTCGCCCCGTTGAGCGCCTACGAGCGCCGGCAACTGGCCCGCCTGCCCTTCAACGCGCGGGCCTACCGCCGTTTCCTGGGCGTGCCCCGGCTGTTTGGCGAGACCGGTTACACCGCCTGGGAGCAGCGCAGCGCCCGGCCCACCGTCGAGATCAACGGCCTGACCAGCGGTTACCAGGGCGAGGGCAGCAAAACCATCATCCCCGCCTGGGCCCGCGCCAAGCTCACCTTCCGCCTGGTGCCCCACCAGCGGCCCGACCGCATTGCCCGCCTGGTGGTGCGGCATCTGCGTCGGCTCACCCCGCCCACCGTCCGCGCCCGGATTACCGTCGGCCACGGCGGCGAGCCGTACCTGCTGGACCCGCGCAGTCCGCGGGCGCAGGCCGCGCTGCGGGCGTTGCGGGCCGCGTTCGGCCGCGAGCCGGTCCTGCTGCGCGAGGGCGGCTCGATTCCGATCGTAACCCAGTTCCGCAAAATCCTCGGGGCCGAGACGCTCCTGCTGGGGCTGGCCCTACCGGATGACAACGCGCATTCGCCCAACGAGAAGTTTGACCTGGGCAACTATGCCGCCGGGATGCGCCTGGGCGCCACGCTGTGGCCCGAGCTGGCCGCCGCCGGCGACTGATTGGCCGCCCCGTTTCAGGGCGATTCGGTGGTTTGGAAGGTCGAAAGGCCGGGAGCGGAAGTCCGCCGGCCCGGGGCCGGAGTCCACGGCCGGCCGTTGACCGTTCGCACGGGTGCGTTGTCCGCTGAAATCGGCGGTCCGGGTCCGGCGGAGGTCCGGCCGTTGAGTCTTTGCCTCCCTCAGGTGACCCGCGCCCCCGGCACGCCGGGCAGGGCGTGGTCGGCGCCGTTGATCGGTTCTCCGGCGGCGGCGGCGATCAGCTTGCGGTACGTCGCCAGGGCCAGCAGCGGCCAACTGTTCCGGTACATGTCGTATTTGAGGTAGTACACGCGCGGGAAGCCGGTGCCGGTGGTTTCGTCCTCGGTCCAGGAGCCGTCGGGGTTTTGCGTGCGGGTGAGGAATTCGATGCCGCGGAGCAGGCTGGGGTTGTTGGGGTCGCCGAAGGTGCACAAGCCCATGACGGCCCAGGCGGTCTGGGAGGCGGTGCTGGGGCCGCGGCCCTTGAAAACGGGGTCCTCGTAGGTGTCGCAGCGTTCGCCCCAGCCGCCGTCCTCGTGCTGGACACTTTCCAGCCAGGCGCCGGCCTTGCGGAGCCAGGGCTGGTTCATGTCCACGCCCAGGGTGTGCAAGCCGCGCAGGACCTGCCAGGTGCCGTAGATGTAGTTCACGCCCCAGCGCCCGTACCAGGAACCGTCCGGCTCCTGCTGGCGGCGGAGGTACTCGATGGCCCGGGCGACCTGCGGGTGATCGAGCGGGTATTTCTCGTGGCCGAGGACCTCGAGGATGCGCGCGGTGATGTCCGCGCACTCCGGGTCGAGCATGGCGTTGTGGTCGGCGAAGGGGACTTTCTCGAGGATGTTGTTGGTGCAGTCCTTGTCGAACGCGGCCCAGCCGCCGTCGCGGCACTGGAAGGTGAGCATCCAGTTCAAGCCGCGCCGGTAGGCGGCATCGCGCGCGGCGGGATTGTCGGTGGGCGTCAACCGCAGGGCCAGCAGGACCATGGCGGTGTCGTCCACGTCCGGGTTCCACTTGTTCTCGAACTCGAAGACCCACCCGCTGGGTTCGACGGGGGCGGGGTTCTTGTGCTGCCAGTCGCCGCGGAAGCGGATTTCCTTGGTCAGGAGCCAGGCGGTGGCCTTTTGGAGTGCGGGGTGGTCGGCGGGCACGCCGGATTCACGCAGGGCGATGGCGGCGATGGCGGTGTCCCAGACCGGGGAGAGACAGGGCTCCATCCAGACGTGCTCGGCGTTCTGGTGTTCGAGCTTCTTGAGATTGGCCTCGCACTGGAGCACCAGCGGGTGGTCGGCGGGGTAACCGAGGGCCTTGAGGGCGATGAGGGAGTTGAGGATGGCCGGGAAGATGGCGGCCAGGCCGTCGGACCCCTCGAAGCGTTCGATCATCCACTGCTCGGCGCGTTTGAGGGCGCGGCGGCGGAAGGGGTGGATGCCGGCGCGGGCCCAGAGTTCGGCGAACTTGTGGAGTTTGTCCAGGGCGAGGAAGAAGTTGCGCCAGGTGAACACGTGCGGCCAGGGGTCGCGGGGCAGGCGCAGGTCGCGTTCATGGTAGCCCTCCGGGAAAAGCTCGTTGATGTGGCAACCCACCGGTCGGGTGGGGCGGAAGTGGTTGATGATGGCCAGGGGCACGAGCATGGCGCGGCTCCAGTTGCTCATGTCCCAGAAGTTCACCCGGAACCATTTGCCGATGAGCAGGACCTCGCAGGGAATGGTGGGGACGTATTTCCAGGGGTAGAGGCCCAGCAGGGCGAGGTAGAGCTTGGAGAAGGTGTTCATGCGCGGCACCCCGCCCAGGCTCAGGGCCACGGCGCGGGCGCGCAACATGCGGGGGTCGGTGACCGGGACGCCGGCCAGTTTGAGGGCCAGGTAGGCCTTGATGGTGGCGTTCACCTCGGCCGGGCCGCCGTGGTAGATGTTCCAGCCGCCGCCGGGCAGTTGTTGGGACAGGATGTAGTTGGCGGCCTTGCGCTGCCATTCCGGGTCCACGCGGCCGTCCCAGTGCCGGAAGGCGATCATGTCGGACATGATGGTGGTGTCCACGATGAGTTCGCCGATCCAGTAGCCGTCCGGTTTCTGGAGCCCCAGCAGGTGTTGTTGGGCGCGCGCGATGGCGCGTTCGACGGCCGGCACCAGTTGGCGGGCGGCAGTCCAGGCGGTGGCGACCTGCCCGGCGGTCGTTTGGGTGGCGAGCTTGCTGGTCAGCATTGGGCGACTGTGGGGGGATTGGAAAAGGTCGTAAAGCGGATTAACCGCGGGCGGCGCCGGGCTCCGCCGGCGGGGGCGGCGTCTGCGGCATCCCCGTGATGCGCCAGTCGGAGTCCTGCTTGACGTACAGGGTGCGGGTGGGGAAGGCGAAGCTGAGGCCGGCGGCGTCGAAGCGCGCCTTGAGGGTGAGGTTCATCTCCTGCATCCCGGCCAGGTAGGCCTTGTAGTCGGTCGAGTTCCACCAGTGGATGACCAGGAAGTTGAGCGAGAAATCGGCAAACTGGTTGAAGCTCACCCAGACGTCGGCGGTCATGGGGTGGCTCTTGAAGACCTCGGTGATGATTTCGCCGGCCAGCTTCACCTTCTCGGCGGGGGTGTCGTAGGTGATGCCGAGGGTCATCACGGTGCGGATGTTCGGGCGCTTGGAGATGTTGGTGATGCTGGCGTTGGCCATGGCCTTGTTCGGGATGGTGACCAGATGGCCGTCCAGATTCCGGAGCCGCGTGCTCCGCAGGCCAATCTCCTCGACCACCCCGTCGTAGCCCTCGACCTTGATGCGGTCGCCCACCACGCACGGCCGGTCCAGGAACAGGGCCACGGCGCCGAAGAGATTGGCCAGGGTGTCCTGGGCGGCCAGGCCCACGGCCAGGCCGCCGATGGACAGGCCGGCCAGGAGGGTGGTGACTTCCACGCCCAGATTCTGCGCGGTCACCAACAGGGCCAGGAGGAGGATGAAGTACTTGCCCACCCGGCGCATCAACGGCAGCAGTTGCTTGTCCAGCAACGGCTCCTCGGGCCTCGCGCTGCGCTGTCGCCAGAACACCAGGAACAGGTCCAGGGCCTTGATGACCATGTAGGTGATGGACCAGGCCACCACCACCCGCAGCCCCTTGGAGAGGTAATCCTGCACCACCGCCGGCCAGGCGAAGACCCGCAGGCCGAAGTTCAGCACGATGACAAAGGTCACCACCTTGACGGGCCCGTGCACCACCTGCAGCAGGATGTCGTCGTACCTGGAGGGGGTGCGTGCGGCCCACGCCCGGAGCCGGCCGGACACCAGCCGATTGACCAGGTACGCGCTCAGAAAGGCCAGGCCGATGTAGGCGAGAAAGGCCAGATACTTCCACAACGGCTCGCCGAAGACCTCGAGCCGCAGCGCGGGTACCTGCTCGAAGAACCGGCCCAACGCCTCGCTCGGCGCGTTGGCGGGCGGGCTGTTGGTAGCCGGGAGCGCTGCCGGACTCTCGGCAGCCCGCAGGTCCCAAGGACCGAATATCAGGACGGTCCAAACGAAGACCACCAGTTGCAGGAAGTTCCACTTGCCGCTGCGCATAGCTTTCCTCTCGCGAATCAAGATGTGGGGCGCGCGCCCACCCGGCCGCCGGAGAATCAGCAGCCGGCGGCCAGCCCCCCCCCCGTGGGCGCCGACCGGAGCGGGCACGGCGACTCAACTTTCCACGAGCTGCGCCTCCGCCCGGCGTTTGCGGGCAATGGCGTGCGTGGCGTAGCCGTAAAACACCTCCGCGCACTCCATCAGGGTCTCCGAAAGCGTGGGATGCGGATGCACCGAAAGCGCCAGGTCCATCGCCGTGGCGCCCATCTCGAGGGCCACCACACCCTCGGCGATCAACTCGCCCGCGCCATGACCCACGATGCCCACGCCCAGGAGGCGCTCGGTCTCCGGGTCCACCACCAGTTTGGTCATGCCGTCGGGCCGGTCAAAGGTCAGCGCCCGGCCCGAGGCCGACCACGGGAACTTGGCCACCTCGACCGCCAGGCCCTTGGCCCGCGCCTCGGCCTCGGTCAGGCCGCACCAGGCCAGCTCCGGATCGGTGAACACCACCGCCGGGATGATGAAATCCTCCGCCGTGGCCGACTCGCCCAGGATGCGTTCGACGGCGATGCGCGCCTCGCGCGCGGCCTTGTGCGCCAGGAGCACCCCGCCGGCAATGTCGCCAATGGCCAGGATGCGCGGGTCCTGGGTTTGCTGGTACTCGTCCACCTCGATGAAGCCCTTTTCGTCGCGGGTCACGCGGGTGTTTTCCAGGCCCAGGTCCTCGGCGTTGGGCACGCGGCCCACGGCCACCAACACGCGGTCGTAAAGTTCCTCGCGCGTCTCGCCGCCCCACTCGAGCACCACCTTGATCTGGGCGCCGCGGGTGGCCATCTCGCGCACTTTCACCCCGGTGCGGATTTCCTTGAAACGCCGGGCGGCGCGGGCGGCAATGGGCCGGGCCAGGTCGGGATCGGCCCCGGTGAGGATCTGGTCGGCCGCCTCGACCACCACCACCTGGCTGCCGAGGGTGGCATAGACGGTGCCCAGTTCCATGCCGATGTAGCCGCCGCCCACCACCAGCAACGTGGGGGGGATGTCCTCGACTTCCAGGGCCTCGGTCGAGGTCATGATGCGCGGATTGCCCAGATCAAAGGCCCTGGGCATGGCCGGCTTCGAGCCGGTGGCCACGATGGCATGGTTGAACCGGATGAACTGCTGGCCCGTCGCGGTCTCAACCCGCAGCGTCTCCGAGTCCTCGAAGTAGCCGCGGCCGGTGATCACCTGCACCTGGCGGCGCTGGGCCAGTTGGGCCACGCCGCTGCCGAGCTTTTGCAGGATGGACTCTTTCCAGGCGCGCAGGCGGGCCAGGTCCACCTCCGGCGGGGCGAAGCGCAACCCCCAGTGCTCGGCCTCGCGGGCCACATTGATGACGTGCGCCGCGTTGAGCAGGGCCTTGGAGGGGATGCAGCCGCGGTTCAGGCACACGCCGCCCAGGCGCGGCTCGCGCTCGACCAGGATCACCTTGCGGCCGTGGTCGGCCGCGTAAAAGGCCGCCGCGTATCCGCCGGGGCCGGCCCCGACGACGACGATGTCCGTTTGGATGGGTTCCATGCTTACAAACGCACCAGATGTTCCTCGAACTGCTCGATGGCCCGCACCAGGTCGGTGATGAACCGCGCCGCGCTGCCGCCGTCAATGACCCGGTGGTCGTAGGACAGCGCCAGGGGCAACAGCGGCCGGCCGGTGACCTGGCCGTCGCGCCAGACCGGTTTCACCGCCGCGCGGCCCACGCCCAGGATGGCCACCTCGGGCAGGTTGATGATGGGCGTGAAATGAGCGCCGCCGATGCCGCCCTGGTTGGACACGGTGAAGGTGCCGCCCTTCATGTCCTCGGCCGAGAGCTTGCGCTCGCGGGCCTTGCGGGCCAGTTCTTCGACCTCGCGCGCCAGCTCGAGGACGGATTTTTTGTCCGCGTCGCGCAACACCGGCACCATCAGCCCGGCCTCGGTGTCCACCGCCAGGCCCAGGCTGATGTAGCTCTTGAACACCAGGTTCTCGCCGGTGTCATCCAGACTGGTGTTGAAAACGGGATGTTTTTGCAGCACGCCGGTCAGCGCCTTGAGCAGGAGCGGGGTCACGGTCAATTTCACCCCCCGTTCGGCGTAGGCCGCCTGCCACGCCTGGCGCAATTCGTTGAGCCGGGTGAGATCGGCTTCGTCGAACTGCGTGACCCGGGGCACGGTTTCCCAGCTTTCGCTCATCCGCCGGGCGATGGTCTGCCGCAACGGGGACAACGGCTTGATGGTGACCGGCCCCCACTTGGCGTAATCGCGGGGCTCGGGCGCGGTGCGCGGCGGACGACCCGCGACGGCGGCGGCCCGGGCGGCCAGCCGTTGCAGGCGCTGGATGTACGCCCGCAGGTCGGCCATCTCAATGCGCCCACCCCGGCCGGTGCCCCGGAGGCGACTCAGCTCGATGCCCAGGTCCCTGGCCAGGCGGCGGAGCGTGGGCGATGCCGCCGGCGGTGGCCCTCCGGCGGGAGGTTCTTCGCCCGGCTCGGGCTCGGGTACTGCTTCCGCCTCCGGGGCGGGTACCTGCGCCGCGGCGGGGGCCTTCGGAGCGGGGGCCGAAACCGGGGCGGCCTTCGCGGCGGCCGGAGCCGGAGCGGCGGCGCCGGATGCGCCGTCGAGGCTGATCAGCTTCTGCCCCACGCTGACCTTGTCGCCGGGCTTTACGAAGACGGCGCTGACCGTGCCGCCGGCGGGGGCGGGGATGCTGGCCACGGCCTTTTCGTTTTCCAACTCCAGGATGGGCTGGTCCTTGGCGATGGTATCGCCGGGTTTGACAAAGACGCTGACCACGACGCCGGATTCGGCGCCTTCCCCCAACTTCGGCAATTTGACATCCATAACCAGTTCGTGCTGAACCCGGGCAGACCCGACAGACGTGGCCGGCCGGCAGAAACCCACCTTAACGGCAGGCGCCTAGGCTTGCGAGCAGGCGCCGGACTGACAAGCAGATTTCCCGATCGGCCGCGCTAGCGGAGGGCTTGCACCCCGCCCGGGCGCCCGGACAATCAGCGCCACAACAGCGCGCCCCGGCCCATGCACGCCCTGGTGGAAGACTTCCTGCAATACCTGCGCCACGAGCGCGGGCAGGCCGAGCACACCCAGCGCACCTACAAGGCCCTGTTGGACCGCTTCATTGCCTGGGCCGGGACGCGGGGAATCCGAGATTGGCGCGCCGTGGACCTCGCCCACCTGACCGCCTTCCTGCAACACGAGCGCCAACGCCCCCTGGCCAGGCCGCCGACCCGGCCCGCCCGCCGCCTCAGCGGGGAAAGCCTGTACCTCCAAATCGCCGCCCTGCGGGCCTTCTTCCGCTTTTGCGAGCGAGAACGCCTGCTGCCGGCCAACCCCGCCGAGCACCTCAGCCTGCCACGCCGCTGGCAGCGCATGCCCAAGGCGCTCACCGACGAGGAAATCGCCCGCCTGCTCCAGCTTCCGCCCGACCCCACCCCGGCGGACCTGTGCGATCAGGCCGTGCTCGAACTGGCCTACGCCTCCGGCCTGCGCCTGGCCGAGCTGCGCCATCTGCGGCTCGAGCAACTGCACCTCGAGGCCGGCTTTGTCACCGTCCTCGGCAAGGGCCACAAGGAACGCGTGGTGCCGGTGGGGCGCCCGGCCGTGGCGGCCCTGCGCCGTTATCTCGAAGCGGGGCGCCCGCAACTGGTCCGACCGCGTTCGCCCGGCACGGTGTTTCTGACCCGGCGCGGTACCCCCTTCGCCCAGGTCACGCTCTGGTGGCGCATCAAACGACGCGCGCGCCGGGCGGGCATCACTCGCAACGTCACCCCGCACATGCTCCGGCACAGCTTCGCCACGCACCTGCTCGAACACGGCGCGGACCTGCGGGTGATCCAGGAGCTGCTCGGCCACGCGAACCTCGGCACCACCGAGGTGTACACCCACGTCACCGGCACACGCCTGCGGGAGGTCCACCGCCGGTTCCATCCCCGTAGCTGAGGCGCCGCCGGCCGGTCCGGACCGGTTGCCAACCGGCCGCGAACTTGTACTGGCCGGCCGGCGCGCGTCCCGACATCCTCCGCTCAGGCTCGCTCGGAAAACCGTGCTCAACGGCCCGGCCCGGCGCCGGCGCGGTTGGGCCGGATTGCCCGAACCGAGCCCGGAACCGCCATGAAACTGACCCGCTCACGTCAGGATCGCCTCCTCGCCGGGGTGTGCGGCGGCCTGGCCCGTTACCTGGGCTGGTCGCCGTTCCGGGTGCGGGTGGCCTATGTGCTGGTCTCGATCCTGAGCGTCGCCTTCCCCGGCATCCTGGTTTATCTGCTGCTGTGGTTCCTGATGCCCAAAGAGCCGGCGGACTGATGCCCCCACCGGAAGCCCCCTCCGGTCAGGCCCGGCGGGCGTGTCCTTTCTGCGCGGAGACGCTCAGGGGTGGTCGAGCCGGCTCACCCGCGGGAGACATATCACTCGCTCCTGGTAAAAGTGTCCTGGGCCAAAAACGCGCGGGCACGCTTCTGAGGCGACCGCGTTCAACCGTGGCCGAAGCCGCCGGGCCGCACTGGCCAAACGCCGCGTCTCCGTGCATGATTCCACGAGCATGAAACCCGCGTGCGTCCGACGCTGGTGGACCGCCCCCCTGGCGGCGGCCGCGCTTGCCGCGCTCCTCGCCGGCCAGCCGGGCAGTCTCGAAGAGGTCCGCCCTTACTTGCGCACCGTCCGCGACCCCAACGGCACGGTCGCACTCGAGGTGGCCCTGCGCCGGCTGGAGCCGGTGCGCGGACGCGGTCCGGACCTGTGGCTGGCGGCGGTGACGCACCTGGGCACCAGCAATTACTACGCAGAACTCCAGCGGTTCCTCGACGCCCAGGCCCTGGTGCTTTACGAGGCGGTGCGGCGCGACCCCGACGAACCGCCCGGCCCGCGCGAGGGTTACTCGCTCCAGGCCGACCTGGCCCGGGTGCTGGGCCTGACCTTTCAACTGGACGCCATCCGTTACGACCGGCCGCACTTCAAAAACAGCGACCTGAGCTACGACGACCTGGCCTGGTTTTTTGCGGTCAACACCAATGCGCCGACCGCGACCCCGGCCGGCGCCTCCGGGGTTGCGCCGTCGGCGGGTGCGGTCGAATTCGGCGCGCTGGTCCAGGCCCTGAACGGCGAAGGGTTGTTTGGCGGACTGGCCCGGCTGGGGGTCTCCGTGCTGGCGGCCAGTCCGCGCCTGCAAGCGGCCACGAAGGTGGCCATGATCGAAATGCTCGGCCAGTTGCCCAACGACCTGACCCAGATCGAAGGCCTGCCCCCCGGCCTCCAGCGCCTGATGCGGGCGCTGGTCGAGGAACGCAACGAAGCCGTCGTGCGCGACGCCCGCGCGGCGCTGGCCCGCCGTCCCCCGCCCGCCACGGTGGCGGTCTTTTATGGCGCCGGCCACATGGCCGACCTCGAATACCGCCTCTGCCGAGGCCTGGGTTACCAGCCGGCCGAGGACCGCTGGCTGACGGCCTTCGCCGTGGACCCGAGCGCCGCGGGGCTTTCCCGGTTGGAGCTGGATTTCACCACGCGTCTGGTGCGCGCCCAATTACGCGGCCTCCAACGGCGTCCACCGGACAACTCCACCAACGCGCCCGCCGCCTCGGACGCCGCCGCCACTCCCGCGCGCTGAAGCCCCGGGGCCGCACGTTCCCGGCCGCCAGCGCCAGCGCGCATGAAGGCTCAGGTCTGACGGAATTCGCGCAGCAAGGCGGGGCGGGCCTCCAAAAATTGCGCCAGCGCCTCGATCTGTGCCAGCGTCTGCGGGCTCAGGCAATGCTCCCAGCCCTCGATGTCGCGCTCCTGGGTTTCCTCGTCCGTGCCCAGCAGGGCCAGGAACCGCTTGAGGGTGGCGTGCCGGTTCTTCATTTGCACCGCCACGCTCCGGCCCTTGGGGGTCAACAACAGCCCCCGGTAGCGCGTGTAATCCACATAGCCCGCCGCCGCCAGGCGCTTGACCATGGCCGTCACCGAAGGCCGGCTGACCCCCAGCACCCGCGCAATGTCCACCATGCGCGCGCCGCCGGTGCGGTCCATCAACTCGCCGATCCGTTCGAGGTAATCCTCGGTGCTGATGCTGGGGCGTCGGCCGGGAGCCGCGCGCGTGGGGGAGCGCCGTTGCTGGCGGGGACGGGAAGCCATAAACAACTCGGCCCCAGACTGGCGTCGCCGGCCGCGGGCGTCAGTCTCAAAGTGCGGGCGGATCCCTCCGAGACGCCTCACCCCGGATGACCGGGGTCGTCGCACCGGTTTCCGCACCTGCGGAATCATCCATCTCCCCATTGCGGCGCGGGTCAACGCGGAGGATCGGCGGGATGGGAAACCCACGTTCCAGCCGACCGGGCAGTCGCGTGCTGCAGCCACCCCGGCCAGGACAAGAAACCCCGATGCGCTCCCGGTAGGGCGCCGCTGTGCCGGCGCCGCTGTGCCGACCGCACGGCCCTCCCGAAGCCCAAGGGCGCATCACCCCGGAGCTTCATCACCGAAGGCGCATGATGTCCCCGGCTTTTCTCAAGCCCGGGCTGGCGGTCCCTTGACAACGGCCGGAAGCGGGACTACAGAGGAGTCCATGTTAGTCATGGCTAACAAATCGCGGCCCGCCGCCCTCCGCCGCCTGGCCGCCGCCACGCTCCTGGCCGGGCCGGCCCTGGGCCCGGACCCCCTTCCCGCCCGGGCCGAGGCCCCCTCCCTGCGCCACCCGGCGCCACGCGACCGGCTGCGCCCTCTGGCCACCGACCGCCCGGACAAAACCGAGTCGCCCCACACCGTGGACCCCGGCCACGTGCAGGTCGAGACCGAGCTGTTCCGCTTCGCCCGCGAGGACCGGTCCACCGCCGACGGCCCCCTCACCCGCGAGGAGTGGGCGGTGGGTCCAACGCTGGTCAAACTCGGGCTCCTGCCGGCCCTAGACGCCGGCGTGGGCATCGAGCCCTACCAGCAGGTGCGGGAAAGCGCGCCGGCGGAAGGCGCGGACTTTCCCGGGCGCCGCGTCACTCGCCAGGAGGGTTTCGGGCCGCTGAGCCTGCGCCTGAAGTGGAACCTCTGGGGCAACGACGGCAGCCGCAGCGCCCTGGCCCTGTTGACCGAGGTCAAGCTGCCCACCGGCCAGGACGACCTGGACTCCGGCGCCGTCGAGCC
This sequence comes from Verrucomicrobiales bacterium, assembly GCA_037445715.1. GTDB lineage: Bacteria > Verrucomicrobiota > Verrucomicrobiia > Limisphaerales > J093 > DSVZ01. The sequence goes on from JBBIJZ010000003.1 coordinate 51,055, forward strand.
GACCTTGTTTCTGCCTTTCGTCCTCGAACTGGGCCGCGGCTTCGAACTGGGCGCCCAAACCGGCTTCGTCTGGGCGGGCGACGCCGATGGTCGCGGGCACCACTTCGAGGCGGTGAACTCGGTCACCCTGGGCGTGGACCTGGGCCGGCGCTGGAGCGGCTACCTCGAATTCTGGTCGCAGGTGGACGCCTCCGACCCGGCCACCTGGCAGGGTACCTTCGACTTCGGCTTGAACTTTCTAGTCAGTGAGAACCTCAAACTGGACGCCGGCGTGAACTTCGGCCTGACCGACGCCGCGCCGGACTGGGAGCCCTTTGTGGGGCTGTCCTGGCGAAGATGAAAACCACCCAACCGAAAATGACCACCACGACAGAACAAGCCCTGTTCCCGGTCGGGACCACGCCGATGTCGCCCAACACCGCCTTCGGCCTTCGGATTTCGGCCTTCGGATTTCCGGCTTCTGACTCCTGACTCCTGACTTCTCCCTTATGACCTCCTGGCTCTGGATTCTGTTGGCCGTCGCGCTGGTCGCGGCGGTGTGCTGGCCGCGACGCGGGTTGCTGGCGCGCGCGCGGGCCTCACGCGAGCGCGCCGCCCGGGTATTGCGCGAGGACGCCCTCAAGCACCTGCTCAAGGCCGAGGCCAACGGCGAGGCCTCGAACCTGGCCAGCGTGGCCGGGGCCCTGCACCTGGGCCCGCGCCGCACCGCCGGCGTGCTGGCGGACCTGGAGCACCGGCGGCTGTTGGAATTCCGCGGCGGCCGGTTCCGGCTTACCCGGGCCGCCCGCGAGCTGGCCCTCCACATCATCCGCGCCCACCGGCTCTGGGAAAGCTACCTGGCCGAAAAGACCGGCTGGGGCGAGGCCGAGTGGCATCGTCAGGCCGAACGGCAGGAACACCAGCTCTCTCCGCAGCAGACCCGCGAGCTGGAGGCGGCGCTGGGACACCCCACGCGCGACCCGCACGGCGACGCCATCCCCCCGGCCGGGGAGGAGTTGCCGGCCGAGCCGGTGCAGCGGTTGAGCGACGTGCCCGCGGGGCAAACGGTGACCATCACCCACGTCGAGGACGAACCGCCCGAGCTGTACCGGCAACTGTCTGCCGCCGGACTCCGGCCGGGGGTGCGCGCGTGCGTGCTGGACAAGTCGCCCGCCGGCCTCCGCCTCTGGGCCGAAGGCACCGAGCACTTCCTCGAACCGCTCCCGGCCCAAAACATCGCCGTCAGTCCGCTCGAGGACGTCCGCCCCCGGGAGCTGTTGGCCGAGGAATATCTCGTCCAGCTCCGACCCGGCCAGCGGGCGGTGGTGTTGGGACTTTCCCCGGCCTGCCGCGGCCCCGAACGCCGCCGGCTGTTGGACCTGGGCTTCGTCCCGGGCAGCGAAGTGGTGGCCGAAATGGCCAGCCCCCTGGGCGATCCCGTGGCCTATCGCGTGCGCGGCGCCGTCGTGGCCCTGCGTCGCAACCAAGCCGCCCAGATCCGCGTGCGCATCGAAAAACCCACCGAACAACCCCTTGCCGCATGAACGCCCCTTCCTCCCTCGCCCGCACCGCTCCCGACCCCACCGCCGCCGAGGCCTGCGCGCACTGCGACGTGTACCGCGCCGCCCGCCTGCGCAAGCTGGGCCTCAAGCTGGACCGCTGGGACCACGTGGTGGCCCTGGCCGGCAACCCCAACACCGGCAAGAGCACCGTCTTCAACGCCCTCACCGGCCTGCGCCAGCACACCGGCAACTGGCCCGGCAAGACCGTCGCCCGTGCCGAGGGCGGCTTCGAGTACGCGGGCCGCCGCTTCAAGCTGGTGGACCTGCCCGGCACCTACTCGCTGCTCTCGACCAGCACCGACGAGCAAATCGCGCGCGACTTCATCCTTTTCGGCCAGCCGGACGTGACGGTGATCGTGGCCGACGCCACGCGCCTGGAGCGCAACCTGAACCTGGTGCTCCAGGTGCTCGAAATCACCCCCCGCGCCGTGGTCTGCGTGAACCTCATGGACGAAGCCCGCCGGCTGGGCCTGTCCGTGGACGACCGCCAACTGGCCCGCGACCTGGGCGTGCCAGTGGTGCTCACCGCCGCCCGCCGCGGCGAGGGCCTGCCCGAACTGCTCCGCGCCATCGCCGACATCGCCACCGGCCGGGTCGCCTGCCGGCCGCACCGCCTGATGGCCGACCCGCCCGCGTTGCAGCCCGCCCTGCAGGACCTCGTCGCCCGCGTGCAGGCGGCCTTTCCCGGTCTGCCCAACGCCCGCTGGGTGGCCCTGCGGCTGCTGGCCGGCGATGAATCCATCACCCGGGCCGTGCGCGGCGGCGAACTGGGCCAGTTGACCGAACCGCCCGTGGCGGCGCCGCCCGCCCCCGCAACCGCACCCGGGACATGAACACCGCCGCTGCCTCCCCCTCCCCCGAAACCCTGCTGACCGCCGCCCGCCAGTGGCGGGAACGCATCCCCGGCGACCTCCACGAGCACGTGGTCGAGGCCATCTACGCCGAGGCCGCGCGCATTGCCGGCCGCGCCGTGAGCCGGTCCGGCCGGGCCGCGGCGCGCCCCACGTGGGAACAGCGGTTGGACCGCATCGTGACCAGCCGCGTGTGGGGGTTCCCCCTCATGGCCGCGCTGTTCACGCTCATGTTCTGGGTCACCATCAGCGGCGCCAACGTGCCCTCCCAGGCGCTGGCCGGCCTGTTGGTGGACACGATCCATCCCTGGCTGCGGGCGTTAACCGCCGGCTGGCCGTGGTGGCTGCGCGGCCTCCTGGTGGACGGCGCCTACCTGGGCACCGCCTGGGTGGTGAGCGTGATGCTGCCGCCGATGGCGATTTTCTTCCCGCTGCTGACCTTGCTCGAGGATTTCGGCTACCTGCCCCGGGTGGCGTTCAACCTCGACGCCCTGTTCCAGAAGGCCGGCGCCCACGGCAAACAGGCCATGAGCCTGATGATGGGCTTCGGCTGCAACGCCGCCGGCGTGGTGGCCACCCGCATCATTGACAGCCCGCGCGAGCGGCTGCTGGCCATCCTCACCAACAACTTCTCCCTCTGCAACGGCCGCTGGCCCACCCAAATCCTCCTGGCCACGCTCTTCCTGGGCGCGCTGGCCCCGGCGCACCTCGAGGGGGTGGTGGCCGCCGCCGCCGTCGCGGGCGTGGCCGGCCTGGGGGTGGCCTTTGCCCTGGGCGTCTCCTGGCTGCTGTCCCGCACGCTGCTGCGCGGGGAAGTCTCCACCTTCAGCCTGGAACTGCCGCCCTACCGGCCGCCGCGGCTGTGGCAGACGCTGTACACCTCGTTGCTGGACCGCACCCTCATCGTGCTGGGGCGGGCGATGGTCTTCGCCCTGCCGGCCGGCGCGGTGATCTGGCTCACGGGCAACGTGCGCTGGGGCGACGCCACCCTGGCCGAGCACGTGGTCGGGTTTCTGGACCCCCTGGGCTTCTGGCTGGGCCTCAACGGCGTCATCCTCCTGGCCTACCTCATCGCCATCCCGGCCAACGAAATCGTCATCCCCACCATCCTCATGCTCACGGTGACGGTGAACGGCCTGACCGGCGTGGGCGCCGGCGCGGGGGTGATGTTCGAGCTGGAAGACGCCCGCTCGCTGAAGGACCTGCTGACCCAGGGCGGCTGGACCACCCTGACCGCGGTGAACCTGATGCTTTTCAGCCTGCTGCACAATCCCTGCAGCACCACCATCTACACCATCTACAAGGAGACCGGCAGCGCGCGCTGGACGGCGCTGGCGACGTTGCTGCCGGTAGCCCTGGGCATGACGGTCTGCGCCCTGGTGGCCGCGGCCTGGCGCGCGTTCCAGTAAAACGGCCGGAGAATTGACGATTGACGATTGCGGATGGGCCCCGCCCGCTCTGCCTTCGGGCTTCGGGCTTCGGCCTTCGGATTTCGGATTTCGGACTTCTGACTTCGGGGGCCCTCGCCCTTCATTCGCCCGTCCAAATTCCCCGGCTCAAATCCCGGATTGGGGCCGCGGTGGGTTGCCATGCACCTTGACGCCCCGGCCCGGGGGTCTTTATCTATCGCGCCCGATGACCAAGCCCCCGGCGGCCCGCCGCTCATACGCCGTCCGTGCGTCGCGCCGGCCGCGAGCCGGGCGTAGGCCGGTCTGTCCCGACCCATGAACTCCGCCCCTGCTCCGTCCTCCCCGGCGTCTGCGCCGCCCTTGGTGCCGCGCGAACATCGCCTGGCGTTTGTGCTGCTGACCACCTGCTTTGCCGCGTGGGGTTTGGCCAACAACATGACCGACCCGTTGGTGCGCGCGTTCAAGGGCATTTTCACGGACCTGACCAACACGGAGTCGGCGCTGGTGCAGTTTGCGTTTTACGGCGCGTACTTCGTGCTGGCGCTGCCGGCGGCGTTTTTGATCAAGCGTTTCAGCTACAAGACCGGCGTGCTGGTGGGGCTGGGCCTGTTCACGCTTGGCGCGCTGCTGTTTTACCCGGCCAGCCTGGCGATGCGGTTCGGGTCGTTTCTGGGGGCGATCTTCGTGCTGGCCGGCGGGCTGTCCATTTTGGAGACCAGTTGCAACCCGTACATCATCGCCCTGGGCCCGGAGGCCACCGGCACGCGGCGGCTGAACCTGGCCCAGTCGTTCAACCCGGTCGGCTCGGTCATCGGCATGATGTTGGCGGGATTCCTGATCCTGCCCCGGATGAACCCGGCCACGGAAGCCGAGCGCAAGGCCATGGCGCCGGAGCTGCTGCGGCAAATCCAGACCGGGGAACTGGCCGCGGTGATGACGCCCTACGTGGGCACGGCGTTCGCGCTGGGGGGGCTCTGGCTGGCCCTCGCCCTGACGCGCATGCCCCGGGCCTCCGACGCCGGGCCGCGCATTGATTTCCTGCCCACGCTGGGACGCCTGCTGCGCAACCGGCATTACGCCTTCGGCGTGGTGGCCCAGTTTTTCTACGTCGCCGCGCAGATTTGCGTGTGGACCTTCACCATCCACTACATCGCGAAGATCGTGGAGGACGGCCGCGGCCAACCCCTGATTGACCTGCTGGAATCCTCGGGCATCAACCGCTTCGTGCGGGCCATCCGGCTGGTCGAGCCGGGCCGGGAAATGACCGGGCTGACGGTGGCCGGCATTTACCACATCTGCGCGATGCTGCTGTTTCTGGGCTTCCGGTTCATCTGCACGGCGTTGATGCGGGTCTTTCGGCCCAGCCTGCTGTTGGCGGCGTTTGCGGCCGTGGCGACGCTGCTGACCGTGGTGGTGATGATGTCGGTGAACCTGACCGGCGTGTTGTGCCTGATTTCGATTTCGGCCTGCATGTCGCTGATGTTTCCCACCATTTACGGCATCGCCCTGCACGGCCTGGGCGAAGACACCAAGTTCGGCGGGGCGGGACTGGTGATGGCGATCCTGGGCGGGGCCTTGTTGCCGCTGTTGCAGGCGCGGATCGTGGACCTGAGCACGCCGGCGTTGTCCTACGTGGTGCCGCTGGTGTGCTTCCTGGTGGTGCTGGCCTACGGGGTGTTTGACCTCGTCAGCGAACGCGTGGCCCACGGCCAACCCCCGCACTGAGCCGCCGCGGGCGAATGCGCCGGGCTGGCCGCCGGGCTGGTAGCCCGGCAGGACGGGCCGGTTGCCCGTTCCCCCCCGGAGCGGCACAACGGCGGCAAGCCACCGCACTCGACGCGCCCCGCGCCGCCGTTGGGTCCCACGCACCGCGCGCCAGCGTTTGGAGTGCGCCAGCTTGCTGGCGCTGTCAGGGCGGCGCGGGGCATGGCAGCCGCGGCGAGCTGTGAACTCAATAGTCCCGCTGCCCTGGCGCCAAGGTTCATCCCGCGAGCCGGGATGCAAACGGCCCGCCAGGCTGGTAGCCCGGCAGGACGGGCCGGTTGTCCGTTCCCCCCGGAGCGGCACAACGGCGGCAAGCCACCGCACTCGACGCGCGCCGCGCCGCCGTTGGGGAATCGGCGTTTCCACCGCGGCAATCCATCGGGATACCTCAACGGCCGGTGCCGGTGATTCCACCATTGACCCCGGGCGCCGGTTCCCCTTCCTTTGGGCGCCGTGAACCCCGTCCCGGACACCGCCCCGCCCCACCTCGAGCGCCGTTTCGGGCTTCTCCAGGCCACGGCGCTGAACATGAGCAACATGATCGGCATGGGGCCGTTTATCACCATCCCGCTGCTCATGTCGGCACTGGGCGGCCCGCAGGCGTTGCTGGGCTGGTTGGTGGCACTGCTGATCACCATCCCCGACGGGCTGGTGTGGAGCGAACTGGGCGCGGCACTGCCCGGCGCGGGCGGCAGTTACGTGTATTTGCGCGAGGGGTACGGGCGCGAGCGCTGGGGCCGTCTGATGGGGTTTTTGTTCATCTGGCAGTTCATCCTGAGCGGACCGCTGGAGATCGCTTCCGGCTACATCGGTACCGCCAACTACCTGACCTATGTGTGGCCGGGCATGACGGCGGCACACGAGCGACTGATTTGCGTGCTCCTGGGGGTGCTGACCATCGCGCTGCTGTACCGGCGCATCGGTTCGATCGGCTGGATCACGGTCACGCTGTGGGTCGGCACGCTGCTGACCGTGGGGACAGTGATTGGGAGCGGCGCGGCGCACTTCGATGCGGCCCGGGCGTTTGACCTGCCGGAGGGCGCGTTCCGATTTTCGCTGGGGTTTTTGCACGGCCTGGGCGCGGCGGCGGCCATCGGCATCTACGACTATCTGGGCTACTACGACGTGTGCTACATCGGCGCGGAGGTGCGTGCGCCCGGGCGCACCATTCCCCGCTCGATCCTCATCAGCCTGGTGGGGGTGGCCCTGATTTATCTGCTGATCAACCTCGCCATCCTCGGGGTGATTTCGTGGCGGGAATTTGTGCCGGCGGAAGATCATCCGGCGGCCCGGTTCATCGTGTCGGTCTTCATGGAACGGCTTTATGGCAGCACGGTCGCCAAGCTCTTCACGGCGCTGATTTGCTGGACGGCGTTTGGCTCGGTGTTTGCCCTGTTGCTCGGGTACTCGCGCATCCCTTACGCGGCGGCGCTGGACGGCGGCTTTTTCCGCGCCTTTGCCCGGCTGCATCCCACGCGGCATTTCCCGCACGTCTCGCTCCTGACGGTGGGTGCGCTGGCCATCGGATGCAGCTTTTTCCCGCTGGACGTGGTGATCGCCGCGCTGCTGACCACGCGGATCGTCGTGCAGTTCCTCGGCCAGATCGGGGCGCTGGTGCTGTTGCGCCGGCACCGGCCCGACCTGGCCCGGCCGTTCCGGATGTGGCTCTATCCCCTGCCCTGTTTCGTGGCCCTGGCGGGCTGGCTGTTTGTGCTGGCCACGACCGACCCCCGGGTGCTGCTTTACGGGGCGGGGTCGCTGACCCTGGGGGTGCTGGCGTTTCTGGTCTGGGCGCGGCACAACCGCCGCTGGCCGTTCGCGCCCGCCGCCCCGGCCGGACCGTCCGGGACGTGAACGCAGCGTTGCGCGCCCGGCCGTGCCGCCGTAATGCTTGCGCCGGTGCCCGGGGAGCGCGGCCCGCGGGGTCCGGTGGCCCCGCCCGCGCGGCCGGTGCGCCGTGGCAAATCATGTTTCCCATTGTCGAAGCCCGCTGGCTGGCGCCGGACGTAAAGTGGTTCCGGATCCGGGCCCCGCTCATCGCCCGCAAACAACAGCCCGGCCAGTTCGTGATCGTGCGCGTGCACGAGCGCGGCGAACGCATTCCGTTGACCATCGCCGGCGCGGACACCGAGACCATCACCCTCATCGTGCAGGGCGTGGGCAAGACCACCAAACTGCTCAACACCCTCGAGGCCGGTCAGGCCGTGCGGGACGTGGTGGGTCCGCTGGGCCGGCCCTCGGAAATCCGCCGCTACGGCACGGTCGTGGTCATCGGCGGGGGCGTGGGCACGGCCATCGCCTATCCCACCGCCCGGGCGTTGAAACAGGCCGGCAACCGGGTGCTGGCCATCCTCGGCGGCCGCACCCGCGCGCTGGTGATCCTCGAGCCGGAGATGCGCGCCTTTTGCGACGCCGTGTACGTGACCACCGACGACGGTTCCTACGGCGAGAAGGGACTGGTGACCGACCGCCTCCGGGCCCTGGTCACCGGCCCGGAGCGGCCGGATTTTGTGCTGGCCATCGGTCCCATTCCCATGATGCGCGCCGTGGCCGAGGTCACCCGCCCGCACGGCATCCAGACGATGGTCAGCCTCAACCCGATCATGGTGGACGGCACCGGCATGTGCGGCGGCTGCCGCGTGGTGGTGGGGGGCAAAACGTTTTTCGCCTGTGTGGACGGGCCGGAGTTCGACGCCCACCAGGTGGATTTCCAAATCCTGGCCGCCCGCAACGCCATGTACCGCGAGGCCGAACAGCGCGCCCTGGCGGAGTTCCAGGCGCAGCACCCCCACCCGCCCGACCAGTGCCGGCTCACCCGGGCGCACCCGGAACTCCTGCTTCCACCGGTCCCCGCGTCATGAACTCGAGCAACCCGCTGCCCCCGAAGGAACGGATGCGCATCCCGCGCCAGCGGATGCCCGAGCAACCGCCCGCCGACCGCCGCGCCAACTTCGCCGAGGTCAACCTCGGGCTGGATGCCGCGCTGGCCCGTCAGGAGGCCCTGCGCTGCCTGCACTGCCAAAGCCACCACTGCTTCACCGGCTGCCCGGTGGGCGTGAAGATCAAGGACTTTGTCGAGCTGATCCTGCGCGGGGATTACCTGGCCGCCGCGGCCAAGATTCGCGAGGACAACGTGCTTCCGGCCATCACCGGCCGCGTCTGCCCCCAAGAGGACCAGTGCGAAGGCCAGTGCATCCTGGGCAAGCACGGCCAACCGCTGGCCATCGGCTACCTGGAACGGTTCGTGGCCGACTACGAACGCCGCGTGGGTCAGGTGGGACTGCCCCCAAACGCCCCGCCCACCGGCCGGCGCGTGGCCGTCATCGGCTCCGGCCCGGCCGGCCTGAGTGCGGCGGGCGATCTCGTGCAGCGCGGGCACCAGGTCACCGTGTTCGAGGCGTTGCACGAACTGGGCGGGGTGTTGATCTACGGCATCCCGGAGTTCCGTCTGCCCAAGCACATCGTGCACGAGGAGATCGAGAATCTCCGCCGCATGGGCGTCGAGTTCCGCACCAACGTGGTGGTGGGCCGCACCGTCACGGTGGATGAGCTGCTGGGCCGCGAGGGCTACCACGCCGTGTTCATCGCCACCGGCGCCGGCCTGCCGGTCTTCCTGAACATCCCCGGCGAACACCTCTGCGGCGTGTACTCGGCCAACGAATTCCTCACCCGGGTGAATCTGATGAAGGCCAACGAGTTTCCCGCCTGGGACGAACCGATCTACGACTGCCGCGGCCGGGCCGTGGCCGTCATCGGCGGCGGCAACACCGCCATGGACGCGGTCCGCACCGCCCTGCGCCTGGGCGCCGCCACGGCCACGATCGTGTACCGCCGCTCGGAGGTCGAAATGCCCGCCCGCGCCGAAGAGATCAAACACGCCCGCGAGGAAGGCGTGCAATTCCTCACCCTGGCCAACCCGGTCGAATTCCTGGGCGACGCCCGCGGCTGGCTCACCGGGATTCGCTGCCAACGCATGGCCCTGGGGGAGCCGGACGCCTCCGGCCGCCGCCGCCCGCACCCCGTGCCCGGCTCCGAATTCGAGATTCCCGCGCAGGTCGCCATCGTGGCCGTGGGCAACCGCGGCAACCCGCTGGTCCAGTCCACCACGCCCGACCTCAAAACCAACCCGCTCGGCTACATCGAGGCCGACCCCCAGACCCTCAAGACCTCCAAGCGCGGGGTCTTCGCCGGGGGCGACATCGTGACCGGCGGCGCCACGGTGATCCTGGCCATGGGCGCCGGCCGCCGCGCCGCCCGGGCCATTGACCAGTACCTGCGCACCGGCGCGTGGTGAGCCGGGGCCGCGCCCCGGACCGACGTTGCCCCGGGCGGACCCCACGCGGCGGCACCTTCCCCTTGCGACCCCGGAGCGCGCCCAGACCACGCTTGCGAGCGCGGGGATTTGTGTCGAGTCTGACGGCCGCTTTTTGCGCCATGAACATCGCCGACATGCGCCGGGACTACACGCGCGAGCCGCTCCACCGCCGCGACCTGAAGCCGGACCCGTTCGACCAGTTCGGCCTGTGGTTCGAGCAGGCCTGCGCCAGCGGCCTCATCGAGCCCAACGCCATGAGCCTGGCCACGGTGGGCGCGGACGGCCGCCCCACCCTGCGCACCGTGCTGCTCAAGAAATGGGACCGCGACGGCTTCGTGTTCTTCACCAACCTCGAAAGCCGCAAGGCGCGGCAGATCGCCGAAAACCCGCACGTGGCGCTGTTGTTTCCCTGGCTGGCGCTCGAGCGGCAGGTGGCCATCAACGGCACGGCCGAACGCCTTTCGACCGCCGAGGTCCTGGCGTACTTCGCCACCCGGCCCTTCACCAGCCAACTGGCCGCCTGGGCCTCGCCCCAGAGCCGCGTCATTTCCGCCCGCGCGTTGCTCGAGGCCAAGTGGGCGGAGATGAAACGCAAGTTCCGCGAAGGCCAGGTGCCCCTGCCCTCCTTCTGGGGCGGCTACCGCGTGCACCCGCGCGACTTCGAGTTCTGGCAGGGCCGGCCCAGCCGCCTCCACGACCGCTTCCTGTACACGCCCCGGCCCGACGGCACCTGGCAGATTGACCGGCTGGCCCCGTGAGAAACGCCCGCGGCCCGCGGGACGCTTGCCGACCCGCCCGCGGCGGCCCCGGGTTATTCCGGCGCAGGTTCGTAACCCAGATAAGGTCCCAACCAGCGCTCGACCTCGCGCCGGGCCACGCCCTTGCGGCGGGCGTAATCCTCCAACTGGTCGCGCCCCAGCGGCCCCACGGCAAAGTACCGGGACTCCGGGTGGCTGAAGTACAGGCCGCTGACGCTGCTGCCCGGCCACATGGCGAAGCTCTCGGTCAGGCGGATGCCGGTCCGGCGCTCGACATCGAGCAGTTGCCAGAGCGTGGCCTTCTCCGTGTGGTCCGGGCAGGCGGGATAGCCGGCGGCCGGCCGGATGCCGCGGTACTTTTCCGCGATGAGGTCCTGGGGGGCGAGGTTTTCCCCCCGGCCGAAGCCCCAGTCTTCACGGGCGCGCTTGTGGAGGTATTCGGCGAAGGCCTCGGCCAGCCGGTCGGCCAGCGCCTCGGCCAGGAGGGCATGGTAATCGTCGTGGTCGGCGCGGAAGGCCTCGACCAGTTCGCGCAGGCCGTGCCCCGTGGTGACGGCAAAGGCGCCCAGGTAATCGCGCACCGGCGGCGCGGCGCCGGGCCCGGCGGCGTCGGGCCGGGGCGCGACAAAATCCGCCAGGCACCAGTGCGGGGTGGTGTCGCCCTTGTCGAGCTGCTGGCGCAGGAAATGGAAACGGGCCAGCGGACGCGTGCGGGATTCGTCCGCGTACACCTCCACGTCGTCGCCCACCGCGTGGGCCGGGAAGAAGCCGTACACGCCGCGCGCGGTCAGGCGGCGCCCGCGCACGAGGTCCTCGAGCAGCCGGCCGGCATCCTCGTAAAGCTTGCGGGCCTGCTCGCCGTATTGGGGGTGGTCGAGGATTTTGGGAAACACCCCGCGCAATTCCCAGGCGTGGAAGAACGGCGACCAGTCAATGAACGGCACCAGGTCGGCCAGGCTGAGGGGCAGGCACTCGAAGGCCGGCGAACCGGCGGGCCCGGTCCGGGTCGGTGCCGGTTCGTCCGGCGCGACCAGGGGGTCCGAGGTCAACACCCGCACGCCCAGGAACTCCGGTCGCGGCGACACGTAGGCGGCCCAATCCAGGCGGGGCGCGCGCGCCCGGGCCTCGGCCAGGCTCAGGAGCCGGGTGGGGCGTTTCGTGTGCTGTTGCCGCAGCCGCTCGTACTCGGCGCGCACTTGCTGGACCAGCGCCGGCTTGTGGTCGGCACTGAGCAGCGCGGACACCACCGGGACGGCCCGGCTGGCATCCAGCACATGGATGACCGGCTGGCGGTAGGCCGGGGCGATTTTGACCGCCGTGTGGGCCTTGCTGGTGGTGGCGCCGCCGATGAGCAGGGGCTGTTGAAAGTCCTGTCGGTCCAGCTCGCGCGCCACGTGCACCATCTCGTCCAGCGACGGGGTGATGAGGCCGCTGAGGCCGATCACGTCCACCTGCCGCTGGCGGGCGGTTTCGAGGATTTTCTCGGCGGGGACCATCACGCCCAGGTCCAGCACGTCATAGCCGTTGCAGGCCAGCACCACGCCCACGATGTTCTTGCCGATGTCGTGCACGTCCCCCTTGACGGTGGCCAGCAGCACGCGGCCGGCCGCACGGGGGGCGGCCTGCTTCTCCGCCTCCATGAAGGGCTGGAGGTAGGCGACGGCTTTCTTCATGACGCGGGCGGCCTTGACGACCTGGGGCAGGAACATCTTGCCGGCGCCGAACAGGTCGCCCACCACGTTCATGCCGGCCATGAGCGGCCCCTCGATGACCGCCAGGGGACGGCCGTACTTGCGGCGGGCCTCCTCGACGTCGGTCTCGATGAAGTCGGCGATGCCCTTGACCAGGGCGTGGGTGATGCGTTCCTCGACCGGCCCCTGCCGCCAGGCGGCCTCCGCGACCGGGGCGGCGGCGGGGTCCGCGCCGGGCGCGGGGGTCCGGGGCTTGTGGGCCTCGGCCCAGGCGAGCAGGCGCTCGGTGGCGTCGGGGCGGCGGTTGAGCAGGAGGTCTTCCACCCGCTCGCGCAGCTCGGGCTCGATCTCCTCGTACACGGCCAACATGCCGGCGTTGACGATGGCCATGTCCAGGCCGGCCCGCAGGGCGTGGTAGAGGAAGACGCTGTGCATGGCTTCGCGCACGGCGGTGTGACCGCGGAAGCTGAAGCTGATGTTGCTGATGCCGCCGCTGACGCGCGCACGCGGCAGGTGGTCCTTGATCCAGCGGGTGGCCCGCAGGAAGTCCACGGCGTAGTTGGCGTGTTCCTCGATGCCCGTGCCCACGGTCAGGACATTGGGGTCGAAGATGAGGTCCTCGGGCGGAAGGGCGGCCTGCTCGGTGAGCAGGCGATAGGCGCGGGCGCAGACCTCGATGCGCCGCTCGAAGGTGTCGGCCTGGCCGCGCTCGTCGAAGGCCATCACCACCATCGCCGCGCCGTACCGGTGGATGCGCCGGGCCTGTTCGAGGAAGCGGGCCTCGCCCTCCTTGAGCGAGATCGAGTTGACCACGCCCCGCCCCTGGAGGCACTCGAGCCCGGCCTCGATCACCGCCCATTTCGAGGAGTCAATCATCACCGGCACGCGCGCCACGTCCGGCTCGACGGCGATGAGCTGGAGAAACCGCCGCATGGCGGCCGCGCCGTCGAGCATCCCCTCGTCGAAGTTCACGTCAATGAGGTGGGCGCCGTTTTCGACCTGCTGGCGGGCGACGGCCACCGCTTCGTCGAATTTCCCCGCCAGGATCAGCTTGGCGAACCGGGGGGAGCCGGTCACGTTGGTGCGCTCGCCGATGACGATGAAATTCTGCGCCGCCGAACCGGGACCGGGCCCCTCGCCATTTTCGGCCACGGGCCGGTTGAGCCGCACGGTGAGCGGTTCCAGCCCGCTCAGGCGCAGTTCGGGCGGCACCACGGGCGGGCGGCGCGGGGGCAGGTCGCGCACGGCGGCGGCCAGGGCGCGGATGTGGTCGGGGGTGGTGCCGCAGCAGCCGCCGAGGATGTTGACCCAGCCGGCGCGGGCCCATTCGGCCAGTTGGGGGGCGAGGGACTCCGGGGTTTCGGGAAATCCGGTGGGCGAAAGCGGATCGGGCAGGCCGGCGTTGGGATAGAAGCAGGTGTAGGCCGGTGCCCGGCCGGCGAGTTCCCCGGCGAAGGGGCGCATCTCGCGGGGGCCGAGGGCGCAGTTCAGGCCGATGGTGAGCGGCCGGGCGTGCGCCACCGAGTTCCAAAACGCCTCGACCGTCTGGCCGGTGAGCGTGCGGCCGGAGCGGTCGGTAATGGTGCCCGAGATCATCAGCGGCAACGGGGCCGAGGCGGGTGCCGCGTCCCCGAGTTCGTCGAGCACTTCCAGGATGGCAAACAGCGCGGCCTTGGCGTTGAGGGTGTCGAAGATGGTTTCCACCAGCAACACGTCCACCCCGCCCTCGATCAGGGCGCGCACCTGTTCGGCGTACGCCTGACGCAACTGGCGGAAGGTCACGGAGCGAAAGCCCGGGTCGTTGACATCCGGCGAGAGCGAGGCGGTCACGGGCATCGGCCCGATGGCGCCCGCGACGAACCGCGGCTGGCCGGTCTCCTCGGCCACGCGGTCGGCGGCTTCCCGGGCGAGATGGGCGGCGGCGAGGTTCATTTCCACCACCAGTTCCCGCAGGCGGGCGTCGTTGATCACCTCGTCAAAGAAGGCCGGGTCCTTGCGGCCGGGGGTGGGCCGGCTGAAAAAGAAATCGTGCTGGCCGATGGTGGTGGCGGAGAAGGTGTTGGTCTCGATGATATCCGCCCCGGCCAAGAGGTATTGGCGGTGGAGGTCGCGGATCAGGTCCGGGCGGGTCAGGACCAGCAGTTCGTTGTTGCCCTTGAGCGGTTTGCCGGACCAATCGGCAAACCGGTCGCCGCGGTAGTCCGCCTCCCCGAGCCGCCGGGCCTGGATGAGCGTGCCCATCGCGCCGTCCAGGAGGACGATGCGCCGGCGAAGGCACTTCTCGATCTCCAGCGGGGCAAGTTGCACACGTTTCATGGTCGGGCGCCAGCCGGCACGGAGCGGGCGCGCCTGGAATCTGTCAGGAAAACGCGGCGCTGGCAATTTGGAAATCAACGAATCTGGATTCGTTGATATCAGAGTAGCGGCGCCCCGGAATTGTCACCGGCGTGTCATCGGTTTGTCACAGGACGGGGGCACGTTGCGGACGTGATGAAGACTTGGTCCGACACACGGATGACGGTCCCGACAGAAGCAGCCAGTCGCACCAGCTCCGCCGCGTTGCGTTTCCCGGCCGATCTGCGGGAGTGGTTGGGTGCCGCGTGGCTGCTGACGCGGGTGCTGGAAGCCGTGAGCCACCTGGAGCCAGGGGCGCGCGGGCACGGGTTCCATCATGCGGGCGAAGTGTTCAACTTCAACCAGACGCTGGCCACGCTGGCCTATGCCTATCTGTGCGGTCTGGAAAGCTCCGAGCAGGTCGAGGAGGCGCTCGAAACCGATCCGGGCTTGCGCTACCTGGGGCGCGGTGTGCCGCTGAGTGCCGCGGCCATACGCCGGTTCCGCCGCCTGCACCGCGACGCGTTGACGGGGGTGCTGGCGCAGGTGCTCCGGCGGGCACTGGCCGAACGCCCGGGTCGCGTGGAGGGCCTGAACATCTCTGCCCCCGCCGCCGGTCACGCAGTGACACCCGCACTCCCGGAACTTTGTGCCGCCGAAGCCGGGGCGCGACTGAACCGGGCGGTTTTTGCGGACACGATGGCGCTGGACGTTTGAGGCGGCATCCCGGGGGCATTGCACAACTTCCCGCGCTGGTGGACGCCGCCGGCGGTGTCGCCACCAGGATGACCCTGGTGGTGAAACGCGGCTGCTCCCTGCGTCGGCCGTTTCTGCCATTGAGCCGGGAACCGGATTTGGGGCACAGTGGGGCCGATGAATGCTGGAACGGACAAAACCGCCGCCCGGCCCCGGGCCAAGGACAGCCCAGTGGGTCGCTGGCTCTCGTATCGCCCGGAGATCAAGGTGCTCGATTGCACCATCCGGGACGGCGGTCTGATGAACAACCACCAGTTCCCGGACGAGATCGTCAAGGCCGTGTACGAGACCTGCGTGGCGGCGGGCATTGACTACATGGAGATCGGCTACAAGGCCTCCCGCAAGGGCCTCAAGGTGGGCGATTACGGAGCCTGGAAGTACTGCCGGGAGGAAGACATCCGCCGCATCGTGGGCGACAACCCCACCCCGCTGAAGCTCTCGGTCATGGCCGATGCCGAGAAGTGCGACTACAAGGAAGACATCCCGCCCAAGAAGGACAGCGTGGTGGACATGGTGCGTGTGGCCACGTACATCAACCAAATCCCCACCGCGCTGGACATGGTCAAGGACGCCCATGACAAGGGCTACGAGACCACCCTCAACCTCATGGCCGTCTCGACCGTCCCGGACCGCGAGCTGGCCGAGGGCCTCGAGCTGATGGCACAATCCGAGGCGCGGGCAATCTACGTGGTGGACAGCTTCGGCTCCCTGTACAGCGAGCAGGTCAATTACCTCGTCCGCAAATACCTCAGCCATTGCAAACCGGCCGGCAAGGAGGTGGGCGTGCACATGCACAACAATCTCCAACTGGCCTTCGCCAACACCATCGAGGGCATCATCCAGGGGGCGAACTTCCTCGATGCCACGCTGGCGGGCCTGGGCCGCGGGGCCGGCAATTGCCCGATGGAGCTGCTGCTGGCCTTCCTGCACAACCCCAAGTACGACCTGCGGCCCGTGCTGGGCTGCGTGCAAAATCACATCGAACCGTTGCGGGCCCGGCTGCTCTGGGGCTTCGACCTGCCCTACCTGCTGACCGGCTATCTCAACCAGCATCCGCGCGCGGCCATCAAGTTCAAGGAGGCCGAACTCTCCGGCGAGAAGGGCGACATCCTGCACTTCTACGACACGGTCACGGAGTAGGCGGCCGGCCGCGCGGGCCGGCGCCGCATTCCCGCCGACGCGAAATCGCCCGGCCATTTGCGCCGGCCCGGCCCTGCCCGGCACCCGTGCTGGAGATTGCGGCCCGGTTCAGGGCCTGCGGTGAAGACACAAACGCCCGGGACGGCGTGCTGCCGCCCCGGGCGTTGCGGATTTTAACCCGGCGACTCCGACAGCCGGGACCGGCTCACTTCTTCAGCCGGAAGAACTGGTTGCCCGCGCCGATGGCCACGGTGGTGGGGTTCTGCGTGCCCACGGTCGTCCACGGGCCGGTGATGGCCGGCGCGGATTCGAGCGTCCAGCCGGAGCCGGCCGGGGCCCAGCCGATGGTCACGTTGTTGCCCGTGCGGCTGATGCTCAGGGCCGGCGCTTCGCCGCCGCCCACCGGGGTGGTGGGGTCCTCGGCCGGCGCCGGGTGGCTGAACACGGTGTAGAAGTTGACCTCGTTGGGCGAGTTCGGGCCCTCCTCGGGCCGGTTCTCGTAGTTGATCTCACCCTTGGCCGCCACGCAGATCTGCTTGGTGGTCATGGCCACGGTCATCTGGTATGTGCGGATGCCCGTCTTGGCATTGTTGATGAAGGGGAAGAAGCTCCGCGTCAGCGGGGTGAACTTGGTGCCGTCGAAGGCCAGCACGCGCGCGGCGACCTGCTGTTTCTCGTACCCCGCCGGCTGCGACACCCAGGCGATGGTCAGACGGTTGAGGGCGTCCACCGCGCCGTTCACGCGGTCGAAGTTACCGGTGAAGGCGCCTTCGTTGACGTCTGCCGCGGCCACGAACTGCCGGGTGCGCGCGTCGAAGGCCGCCACCTTGACAATCTGGGTGTTGAGCGGCCGGCCGGCGATGTACACGTAGGGGCTGTTGATGTGGCCCAGCAAGCGGGTGCCGTCGCCGCGACCGGTGTCAAAGGCAATGCCGGAGGCGGCCTGGTCCACGGTGCCGAGGCGGTTGCCCTCGTTGTCGAAGAAGTGGATCAGGCGCACGCCGCTGGTGCCGTCTTCGGGACGGGCGCGCACGGCGAAGCCGCCCTTGAACGGCGCCACGTTGGACCAGATGTCGCCCTTGGCCACGATGAAGGTCTCCTTCACCACGCTGCCATCCGGGGCGAAGATCGTGGCCGCCACGCAGTCGCCCTCCGGATTCCGGGTCAGCGACTTGTCCTCGACCACCGACACGAAGTTGCCGTTGTCCAGAGCGACGATTTCGCCGCCGAATCGGGTGATCTGGTTGCCCGGGGCCACGCCGGAGGTGAGCCGGCCGTTGGCCGAATCCAGCGCCTTGCTCAGCGGCGTGGGCGTCAGGGTGGCCGTGTCGAGGCGATAGATTTGGATGGTGCCGTAACGGCCGTCAGGCAGGCGGTCAAAGCCGAGGTTCCAGCGGTTGTCGGACTGGAACTCGGGGATGCCGTGCGGGGAGGCTTCGGCGCCGACCATGTAGTTCACGGCCCCGGGGCGCATGTCACCCGCCACGCGACCGGGGTTGCCGTTCTGGCGGGAGAGGTTGATCTGGCCTTTGAACGGCTGGCCGGCGTCGGTGTAGAAGCCTTCCGCCAGTTTCATGAGGCCGCCGGTGACCGGCTGCAACGCCACGACAAACCGCTGGTTCGAGAAGGTCCCGTCGTCGGCGAAGGTGTTGCCCTCGATCAGGAACGTACTGGTCCCCAGCGTGCTGGCGTAGGGCTCCCAGTTGCCCAGGGCGTTCTGGTCATGCTTCACGATGGGCGTGTCCGGGACGATGCGCGTGAGGCCCTCGGCCTCGATGCTGCCCGGGGTGAAGGTCGAGAAGATGCGCAGCGCAACCACCCGCAGCGGCTCGCCCGAGAAGGGGTCGAGCGTCTCCAGATCGTTGCGGCTTTCCCACACCACGGCCACCTGGCCGTTGCGCCAGGCCACCCGCGGGTTGTTGGCCTGCAAGGGGAGCAGGTCCGGCGACTCCTTTTCGCTGATGTAGAAGGTGCCGCCCACCGGGTTGCCCGCGGAATCGAAGCGGCGTCCCATGACCGAGTCATAGACGTTGTCCGGCGAATACTTGCCGCTGAAGATCACAATGACGTTGCCGTCCGGATCAATGGCCGCGTCCGCCCGGCCGACGGAGGTCATGTCCGGCAGGTCATCGGCCACGTTCTTGGACCAGCGGACGGTGCCGTCAGCGTTGAGCACGGTCACCCAGGCCCCGGGCCCGTACGAGCTGACCGCCACGTAGGCGTCCTTGCCATTGCCGTGGAACCCGGCGCCGTCCCCGCGGCCACCGCCGCCCGCCTCGGGATGACCGGTGATGTCGGCCAGCACCAGGTCGCCCGTGGTGGGGTTGCCGGCGTTGTCAAACATGCGGACCACCACCGGGCCGTCGTGGGCCTTGTAACGGATGGCGAAGCCGTTGCTGACCACGCCCGAGCCGTGCCACATCTCGGCGTTGCCGACGAAGTTGGGCGACTCGCTGACCAGCGTCTCCTGCTTCACCACGTTGCCCTGCGGGTCCAGGATGCGGAAGATCACGTGGCGGAAGGCGGAGTCGCCGCCAAAGACGTCAATCAGATCCTGGCTTTGCCGGCTCTCGCCCACGATGAGGATGTTGCCGTTGGACAGGTAGTCCCAGTCGCCAATCCGGATGTCCCCGGAGCGGCTGGCGTAATCCACGCTCACCCCGGTCAGGATTTTGACCGGCTGCCCGGCGTTGCCGAGCAACTGCACGGTTGGGTAGTCGCCCGTGTTGTTGCCGTCGTAGGCGGCCAGTTCCGAAACTTCGAGGTCCAACTGCCATGACGTGGCGCCCATGCCCACGCCGTCCCCGAACAGGTTGGCCTTGATCTTCGGCCCCCAGGAATGCCCGCCCCCCACCGCGCTGCCGTTGCTGCGGAAGTAGGACAGGAAGCGCGTGGTGATGGTCCCGGCGCTGTCGGGGGCCAGGGAGGTGGTCTCGGTTGGCGGCGTCACCAGCGCACCGGCCGAATCATAGATGGTCCACACGGCGCCGAGATTGGCCACGCCGTCGCCATCGTCTTCCCAGCCGATGATGACATTGCCGTTGTTGGCGATGGCCACGCCGAGGCTTTCGGTGTTGCCGTTGTTGATCTCGTCAATCTCGAGGGTTTTGCGGTTGATGTAGATGGTGTCGGTCTTGGGAGTCAGCCCGTTGTCTTGCGGGGCGCCAGGGATGGCCTGGCCCCACGCCACGGCGCAGCCCAGGGCTGCCAGGGGGTACAGGATGTTTTGAGTCTTCATGGTTTCCGAGCCTTACAGGGTTGCTTGCGGTTTTACCGTCATGGTGACCGTTTCAACCTATTCCGCCTTTCCATCTGATGTGCAAGGAGATTTTTAGAGTTCAGGCTCCGCCGCGTTTGCCCGCCGCCATCAAAAAAATGTTGGGTCCGCGTGGCAAGGGATCGGCAGGAGAGCCCCTCTCGCGGATGAACCGGGCGAGTTGGCTCAAGGGCGCGGCGGTTCCAGCCGCGGGGCCGCCGCAGTGAACCGCTCCAACTGCCGCGCTTCGACCGCTGCCAGCCAATCCGCCACCTGCCTGCGCAGCCGGGTCAGGTCCAGGCCCGCGTAGCGGGCGGGATAGCCCTCCCACTGCTCCCCACACCGGCGCAACAAGGCCCGGGCCGGCCCCGCACGGCCCTGCTGCAAGTGCACAAACGCACCCGCCAATTGGATCAGCCCCTGGTAAAAGCGCGCCTCCGCCCCACCCCGCACCGCCAGCCACAGCGGCTCGAGCACCTCGTGCGCCTCGAAGTACCGCCCTGCATTGAAGCAGGCAAAGAAGGCATGGTAGGCCGCGAGTGCGTCCTCGGCAGACCTGGCGGGCCGCACCGGCAACGGGGTGTCAACGGGTCGGTACACCCGCGCAAAGAAGCACGGCTCGCCCGCCCGTCAACCGGCGGCCCGGTCACCGGTGATCTTGTTGGCCGGCACGCGCTGCGCTAGCGTGGCCGCGTGGACCTCGCTGCCAATCTGGAACACCTGCGCCGCCGCATCGCCACCGCCTGCGCGCGGGCCGGGCGCGACCCGGCCGCGGTCACGCTGTTGGCCGTCAGCAAGGGCCAGCCGCCGGAGGTGGTGCGGGCCGCGGCCGACCTGGGGTTGACCTTGTTTGGCGAAAACAAGGTCCAGGAGGCCCGGGCCAAAATCCCGCTCTGTCCCGGCCGTCTGCATTGGCACCTGGTGGGCCACCTCCAGTCCAACAAGGCCCGCGACGCGGTGCAATGGTTCGAGATGATCCAGAGCCTGGACCGCCTGGCGCTGGCGGCGGAATTGCAGAAACAGGCCGAAAAGGCGGCCAAGAAAGTGCCGGTGCTCCTCGAGGTCAACGTCGCCGGCGAAGCCAGCAAGTTCGGCTACCGTCCCGAGCAACTGCTGGCCGAACTGCGGGACCTCAACGCCTTTCCCCGCCTCGACATCCAGGGCCTGATGACCCTGGCGCCGTGGACGCCCGACCCGGAAAAAGTGCGGCCGGTCTTTCGACGCCTGCGCGAGTTGAAGGCCGAGTGCGAACAGCGGCTGGGCGCCCCGCTGGCGCACCTGAGCATGGGCATGAGCGGCGACTTCGAGGTGGCCATCGAGGAGGGCGCCACGCTCATCCGCATCGGCACCGCGTTGTTTGGGCCGCGGCCCGCGCGCCCGCCGGCCGCCGCGCCGGACTTGCATTGAAGCCCGCGCGGGGCCCCGGCAAATGCAGGCGGGACGCCTGCTCCACAAGGCTTGAAGCCCGCGCGTGCCGGGCCCTACCCTGCCGCCGTGACCGTTGAGTGGTTCAAGGACGAAGTGCGCCAGGCGCTCCAAAGGTACGAGCGCCATGTGGTGTGCCTCGAAAAGACGCCGGACCAGGTCCGGGTCTCGCTCGAGTCGCTGCTGCGCAAGGCCATCAAGGCCTACCAGGAACGCGGCCCCGGCCTGCGGCACGGCATCGCGCTGGACCGGCACCTCACCATCATCCTGAGTCAGACCGAGGGCGACCGGCCCCAGTGCGGCATTTACTTCAACCTCCACTCGCCCTACCTGAAGCCCTCCGGCAAGACCACCTCGCCCACCGGCGTCTGACCCTCATGCTCGAATTCCTGGTGGTAAGCGCCCGGGCCGCCGGGGCGGTGCTCGAAACCCACTTTGGCCGGCTCACCTCCGTCCGCACCAAGGAGAGCGCGGCCAGCGTGGTCACCGAGGCCGACCTGGCTGCGGAACGCTGCCTCTTCGCGCGCATCCGTTCCCGTTTCCCCGAAGACGGTTTCCTGGGGGAAGAAACCGGCTTCCATCCCGGCCGTTCGGACCGGGTGTGGGTGGTGGACCCGCTGGACGGCACCTCGAACTTCGTGGCCGGGCTGCCGTGGTTCGGGGTGATGATCGCCGCGGTCGAGGCGGGAGAGCCCCGCGAAGCGGTGTTGTACCTGCCCGCCCTCGGGGCCACGTACACCGCGCAAGAAGGCCGGGGCGCCCGGCGCAACGACGCGCCCCTGACGGTGAGCCCGGACGCGGACCTGGCCCGGGTGCTGATCGGTTTCGGGCTGGACGGCACGGCGGACGCGGCGACCCTGCGCCGCCAGGGGCTCTTGTTGGCCGCGGTCGCGCAGCACTGCCGCAACGTGCGGGCCACCAATTCGCTGGTGGACTTCTGCTACACCGCCGAGGGGCACCTGGGCGGCACCATCAACTTCAACTGCAAGCTGTGGGACCTGGCCGCCCCCACCCTGCTGATTCGCGAGGCCGGCGGCGTGGTCACCGACCTGGCCGGGCGCGCGCCGGATTTCCGCGTGGGCGCGGAGGCGGCCACGCGCACGCACACCGTGCTGGCGGCGGCGCCCGCCCTGCACCCGCAGTTGCGCGCGCTGGTGGAAGCGGTCGGGACCGGCCTTTGAGAACGGCCCGCTCCGGGCCGCGCCCTTCTCCGGGATTGCACGGTCGCCCCCGAGACCCCGGCTCAGGCAAGGCCGCCGCCGGGCAGTTGCAGGCTCCATTCCTCGACCAGGTCGCGCGGCAATTCCCCCAGGAAACGCGAGGGTTGCTGCATCACGTCGCCCCCGTAAGCCCCGCCGGCGGTGCGGATCAATGGATAGGTCAGGTACAGCTCGTCGCGGGCGCGAGTGATGGCCACGTAAAACAGCCGGCGCTCCTCCTCCTCGTTCTCCCCGTCCGCCAGCGAACGCGCGGAGGGAAACAGGCCTTCGCAGAGCATGATCACAAAGACCACGTCGAACTCGAGGCCCTTGGCCTGGTGAATGGTGGACAGGCGCAACCGTTCCTGGGCCTGGGCGGGGGCGGCCTCGGCCTCGGCCTCGAGGTTGGTCAGCAGGGCCAGTTGGGCCAGGAACTCCTCGGGGCCGGCAAACTGCCGGGCGAAGTCGGCGAGTTGTTCCAGGTCCTCGAGCCGCGCCCGGGCGTTGGCGTAATGTTCCTCGAGGTGTTCCGCATAACCCGCCTCGAGGACCAGCCGGATCATTTCCACCGCGGCGCCGCGCGCGGGCGGCGTTTCCAACTGCGCCATCGTGGCGGTGAACTGCGCCCAGGCCCCCTGCGCCTTCTTGGGCACCTGGGCGGCGAGCCCCTGCAGCGCCGTCGCCACCACGGGCGCGCCGGCCGGCGGCGCGGGAGACGCCGCGTATGCCGGGGCCGCCCCGCCCGCCGCACCCGGTCCGGCCGTGCCTTCCGGATTCCAGACTTCGTCCACGGAGGGTTCGGTACCTGCCGCGGGCGGGGGCGGCGGGGGGAAATCGTGCGCGGCGAAGGCGGTCCACAACTTGTCGGCGGCCTTGGGGCCGATGCCGGGCAGGAGCTTCACCAGGCGTTTGAAGGCCATTTCGTCGCGCGGGTTGCACACCAGCTTGAGGTACGCGGCCACGTCCTTCACGTGGGCCTGCTCGAAGAACCGGATGCCGCTGGTGATGCTGAAGGGGATGTGGCGCCGGGTCAGTTCCAGTTGCAGCTCGAGGGCGTGGAAATGCGAGCGGTAGAGCACCGCCATGCGGTCCAGCGCCACGCCTTCTTCGTGCCGCTCGAGGACGCGCTGGGCCACAAACGCGGCCTGCGTGTGCGCGTCGCCGCAGGCCACCAGGGCCGGGCGGGTGCCGCTGCGGCGCACCGCGCGCAGCTCCTTCTTGTGCTGATGTATGTTGGCGGCGATGGCGGCGTTGGCCAGGTGCAGGATTTCCGGGGTGCTGCGGTAATTGGTCTCGATGCGATACACCGCCGCGCCCGGGTGGCGCTCGGGAAAGCGGAGGATGTTGTGGAAGTTGGCGCCGCGCCAGGAGTAGATGCTCTGGGCGTCGTCCCCCACGGCCATGACGTTTTGGTGCGGGGCCACCAGCAGGTCCACCAGGTCGCTCTGGAGCTGGTTGGTGTCCTGGTATTCGTCCACGAGCACGTGCTGGAAGCGGCGCTGGTACAACTCGCGCACCGGGGCGTGTTCCTGGAGCAACCGCAGCCAGAGCGCCAGCAGGTCGTCGAAGTCCATCACGTTGGTGGCGCGCTTGCGTTCGGTGTACCGGCGGGCCAGGTCGGCGAGGGGTTCGAGGAGCCCGGCGAAGTACGGGTAGTGCCGCTCGATGACCCGGGCCAGCGGTTGGGCGGTGTTGACCGCCAGGGAAAACAGGTCGCCCAGCACGTCCGCCTTGGGAAAGCGGGTGGCCTTCACGTCAATGGGGGCCTCGCCCAGGCAGGCGTTCAACAGGTCCCGGGCGTCCTCGCGGTCCAGGATGGTGAAATCGCGCCGGTACCCCAGCAGCTCGGCGTGACGCCGCAGGATGCGGTGGCCGATGGCGTGAAAGGTGCCGCCCCACAGGCCGCCCAGGTCGCGGCCCAGCAGCTCGGCCACCCGGCGCATCATCTCGCGGGCCGCCTTGTTGGTGAAGGTCAGCAAGAGGAGGCGCTCGGGGGCCACGCCGTGCTCGATGAGCCACGCCACGCGATAGACCAGCGTGCGGGTCTTGCCGGCCCCGGCTCCGGCCAGCACCAGCGCCGGTCCCGGCGGGGCGGTGACGGCCGCCAGTTGCTGGGGATTGAGCTCGGCCGCGTAATCAATCTGCAGGCGGCCCTCGCTCCGGAACGGTTGCAGCACGTACTCGCGTGACACGCGCTGATTCAAGCTCCGCGCCCCGGGCTGACCAGCCCGGAATTGAATCGCCGGGGTAATCCGTTGAGGCCGGGCCGCCGTGACGGGGCGCCGAGTGCAAGGGCTGCCTGTGGCCCCTTGCGCTCAGGCGTGGCCGTGGTGGTGGATGAGCAGCATCTGGCGGGGCGGCCGCCGCGGGGTGGGCGGCACTTCCGGGCCGTAGCCCAGGCGCAGGAGCACCTGCGGCCAGCCCAGTTGGCCGGTCAAGGTTCCCAGGGCGGCGCGCAGTTCGGGCACCTGGATGGGCGCATTGAGAATCGTGGCCCAGACGTTTTCCGCCCGGGCGGTCAGCAAGACGCGTTGCAACGCCTGTCCGGCCTTGAGCCAGGCCAGCGGGGTGTCGGCCTCCGTGCCCAGCACGGCCAGCATCGGGCTTTGCAACACCAGTTCGCGGTCGCGCGCGGCCTTTTGCTTGCCGAGGTTCAGGGCGCGCAGGCCCAGCGGGCCGGCCAGGGTTGCCCAGTCCGGGAGACCCAATTCGCGAAGTGCCACGCCGTCGGTAAAGGCGGGCCGGTTCCGCACCCACGCGGCCAGTTCCTGGCGAAAGTGGCCGTCCGTCCATTGGACCCGGTGGGCCTGGGCGAGGAGGTCGGCTACTTCGAGGCGCCGGGGCTCGTCCCGGAGGCACGTCAGCCAGGCCCCCTCCTGGGCGGCGGCGTTTTGCAGGCGCAGGCAAAGGTCATCCGGCAGCGGGTCGGGCAGAAACGGCAGGCGATTGGAATGGCGCCGGGGCAGGGCGTGAAAGAGCAGCACATCCTCCGCGCCGGTGTCCGCGCGCAGACCCAGGTGGAACCGGGCCAGGAGATTGGCCTCGGCGGGGTCGGGTTGCAGTTCGACCCGGTAGGCGTGGCCGAAGTACTCGGCCGCCACGCGCAGGTTGAAGACCACCGCCCCGACACTGAGGGTCAACTCGCGATCCCGGGGGTCCGCCACGCGCAGCGCGCGGCGGCGGTCGGCGTACACCGCCAGATCGGTCACGCCGATGCGGAACAGCCAGGGTTGCGTGTTGAGTCGGGACGGCGCCAGAACGGCATAGCTCAACAGGTATTCAAGCTGGTCGCTGGCGTAGCCATCAGCCGGAAACTCTTCAGCAGAGACTTCCCACGGATTCATTGTTTCACCTCCTGTTTCCGGGTGGATTCAAGGCGGGCTCCCGCAAGAACGCCAGCTTTTTTTCCGCCCCTGGCCGAACTCCGCGCCTAAAAAATTGTCACCGCCGCCGGGCCGGCCGGCGAACAGCGGTCTTTCCCAACACCCCCAAGGGCAGTTGCCCCGGGGGCGCGGCCTTCCCCTGCCCCTTCCCGCCGTGGGCACTTGCAGCGGCGACACCTTGCGGTAGCCTCGGGCAAGCGACTCATGGCGTCCGCACAAGCCCAGTACGACGAGGCCCTCCTGGCCTTCAGCCGAGGCGACTTCGCCGAAGCCGCCGCCTGTCTCGAGACCCTGCTGGCCAGCGAACCGGACCACTTCGAGGCGCGGCTGGCGCTGGGTCTGGCTTACTACCGGCTGGGTGACGCCGCCCGCGCCATCGCCGAAGGCCACAAAGCCGAACAATTGCAGCCCAACGAACCGCGGGTGCACACCAACCTCTCGCTCTTTTACCTCAGGGCCGGCGACAAAGCCCGTGCCGAGCATCACGGCGCCCGTGCCCGCGTCGCCTCCTGGCGCGACCAGCTCCGCCAGGGCCCGCCGGCTACGCCCACCCCGGGAGCCGCCCCGGACACCCCGCCGCCGCCGGTGCCCGAACATTTCCCCGAAATGCCGTGGAAGAAAAAGCCCCCGGCCCCGCAGGCTCCGGCCGCGGGAGCGTCCCCCGCACCGGAGGCGACGCCGGACCGGACCGCGGCCTCCAACTCCAAACTCACCCCATGAAAACCGCCTACGAACTGGCCATGGAACGCCTGGCCAAACAAGACCCCATCGTCACCCTCACCCCGGAGCAAAAACAGGAAATCGCCGAACTGGAATCGCGCTACAAGGCACGTCTGGCCGAGCGGGAAATCAGCGCGCGCGAAGCCATCGCCCGCGCCGAAGCGCAGGGGGATTTCGAGGCCGCGGAAAAGGCCCGACAGGAATTCGCCGCCGAGCGCCGCAAACTTCAGGAAGAACTCGAATGCAAAAAAGAGGCGGTCCGGCGGCGGCAAAGTTAAGGCCCTGCCGCCCCCGTCCTGCCGGCTGACAATCATTTTCAGCGCAGCAGCCAAAACGGCGCCGCGGAGCAACCGGGCCGTCTGCGGCGGCAATTTGCCCCCACCTTGCCCCCGGGTGGAACGGCCTACCAAGCCGTTGTCGGCGGCAACCTGCCGCCGAGACGACGCCGGTGGTGTACCCCCTCGCGCGCGGCCGCAGGTGTCCCCGCCGTGGCCGTGGCGTTGCCTATCCGCGGGCCGGCCCCACCCGCCGACCGTGTCGCCACACCGCCACCGGCCGGCAGACCCGCCCCCACGGCCCCGTAGCCGCGGCTACGCTGGAAGCCGCGACCTACGGCAGGCGGGGCTTGACCCGTCCCCGCCGCAACCGTTCCAATTCAGCCATGCACACTCCGCTTCGACGCCTCCTTGGCCCGTCCCTGGCCCTGGTCACCGCCGTGGCCGCCCTGGCCCAGAACCCCGTGCCCAATCCCTCCTTCGAGCAGGCCGAAGGCCGCGAGAGCCGGCGGCCGCGCGGCTGGCGGACGGAGACCTGGGGCGGCGAGGGCACCTTCTCCCACGCCAACGTGGGACGTACTGGCAACCGGAGCGTGGAGCTGGCCTCCCAGTCGGGTGCGGACATCGCGTGGGCGGCCAACGTCCCGGTCGAGCCGTACTCCCGCTACCGCCTGTCCGGCTGGATCAAGACCGAGAACGTCACGCCGCTGGGCGACGCGCGCGGGGCGCTCTTCAACCTGCACAACCTCCAGGGCGTGGCCACACCGGCGGTCACCGGCACGCGCGACTGGACGCGGGTGGAGACCGAATTCGAGACCGAGGACCAGACCAGCGTGCAGTTGAACTGTCTGCTGGGCGGCTGGGGCCGTGCCACGGGCCGGGCCTGGTTTGACGACGTCAGCCTCGAAAAGCTCTCCCAGCGCGAGCCGCCCACGCCGCGGATCACGGTGGACGCCGCGCGGGTGGGCGAGCCGCTTTCCGCCTACGTGTACAGCCAGTTCATCGAACACCTGGGCCGCTGCATCTACGGCGGCATCTGGGCGGAGATGCTGGAGGACCGCAAGTTTTACCATCCCATCACCCCGGAATACCGGCCGTACACCTCGCTGCGCGACACCCCGTTCCCGGTGGTGGGCCGGTCCCCGTGGCAGATCACCGGCGACACGGCCGGCGTCACCATGCGCACGAACAAGCCTTTCGTGGGCCGCCACTCGCCCCGCGTGCAGGCCGGCAGCGGGCTGCGGCAAAACGACCTCGGTCTCACCGAGGGCAAATCCTACACCGGCTACGTCTGGCTGAAGGCCGATCCGGCGGCCGGCGCCGACGCCCGGGTGACCTTGAGCTGGGGCGACGAACGCGGGCCGGGCGATTCCATGACCTTGTCCGCCCTGGACGGCGAGTACCGCCGCTACCCCTTCGACTTCACCGCCACGCGCACCTCGGACAAGGCCTGGGTCGAGTTGAAGGTGGATCAGGGAGCGGTGTTCATCGGCACCGCCTCGCTCATGCCGGGGGACAACGTGGAGGGGATGCGCGCCGACACCCTGGCGTTGCTGCGCGAACTCAAGGCCCCCATCTACCGCTGGCCGGGCGGCAACTTTGTCAGCGGCTACGACTGGCGCGACGGCATCGGTGACCGCGACCGCCGCCCGCCGCGCACCAACCCCGCTTGGACCGGCGTCGAGCACAACGACTTCGGCATGCATGAATTCGTCCGCTTTTGCCAACTGGTCGGCGCCGAGCCGTGGATCACCGTCAACACCGGCTTTGGCGACGCCTACTCCGCCGCCGCCCAGCTCGAGTACTGCAACGGCGGCCCCGACACCTACTGGGGCGCACGCCGCGTGAAGAACGGCGCGCCACAGCCCTTCGGCATCCGCTTCTGGGGCATTGGCAACGAAATGTGGGGCCCCTGGCAGCTCGGGTACATGTCCCTGGACCATTACATCCTCAAGCAGAACTGGGTGGTGGACAAGATGCGCGAGGTGGACCCGCACATCTTCTGCATCTCCTCCGGCAACGCCGGCCCGTGGAGCGAGGGCCTGCTGCGCCGCTGCGCCGACCACATGGACGCCATCGCCGAACACTTCTACTGCCAGGAGCGGCCCGGCCTCATGGCCCACGTGCGGCAGATCCCGGACAACATCCGGGCCAAGGCGGACTTCCACCGCCGGATGCGCGCGCAGATGGCCCACCTCAAGGGCAAGGACATCCGCATTGCCATGACCGAGTGGAACTACTGGTACGGCCCGCACGTCTTCGGCGAGCTGGGCACTCGGTACTTCCTCAAGGACGCCCTGGGCATCGCCGCCGGCGTGCACGAGTACGCCCGGCAGAGCGACCTCATCCACTCGGCCTTCTACGCGCAGACCGTCAACGTCATCGGCGCCATCAAGACCAGCCGCCGCAACGCCGCCTTCGAGACCACCGGCCTGGTGCTCAAGCTGTACCGGCACCACTTCGGCGAACTGCCGGCCGAGACGCGGACCGAGGGGCTGATTGACGCCCAGGCCGCCTGGAGCAACGACCGCAGGACGCTCACCCTCGGCGTCGTCAACGCCTCCCTCCAGCCCCAGACCATCCCGCTCACGCTTACCGGGGCCAAACTCAAGGGGCCGGGCCGCCGCTGGCAGATCGCCGGCACCGATCCCCGGGCCTACAACGACCCCGACCAGCCGCCGAAGGTCGTCATCGAGGAAGCCGCGGCGACCTTCGGAGACACGCTGACCGTCGCCCCGTGCAGCGTGACGCTGTTTGCGTTCGAGGCGGAATAGCCCGCGGCGGCCGCCGAACGCACCGGCATGAACCTGAACGCCGCCGGTCGCGCCGGCGTGAACACGGCGCAACTGCAGCGACCACATCGCGCCCGCGTCGGCGGCCTTACCAGAAGCGCGTCAAGTCGGGCTTGGTGGCCGCCAGGATTTCGCGAATCACGGCGCGCTCTTCGGCCGGCAGGTGCCGGAAGGCCGGCGGCGGCGCGGCCGCGTTCAACACTTCGCCCAGCCCCCGGGCCACGGCCGCGTACAAGGCCGGCGGGAGCGCCGCGAAGGCCTGCGAATAGATCATGTAGCTGCACCGCCAGGTGAACAGCCGGGTGCGCAGGTCAAAGTCCTTGAGGCTGCGGCCGTGGGCGTCGGGGCGGCGGTGGCGGAGAAACGCCTCGGCAAAGGCGCTTCCGCCGCGGATGCCCTCCGGCGGAAAGGCGGCCTCGCCGCAAAACAGCAGGTACTCGAGGATGCGCCGGGCCTCGCTTTCGACCACCCGCCGGGCCGCACCGACCGGTTCGTCGCTCACCGGCTCGCCCCGCTCGCGCTGGAGGTTTTGCTGATAGGCAAGCCACTGGCGGACCCGCAGGGTGCCGGTCACCAGCCGGTTCATCATGCCTGTTTGATGTTCGAGCACCAGCAGCGCCACGATGTCGCTGTCCGGCCGCAGGTAATCGGTGACCGGAAAGAAGCGGCTCAGGTTGGTGAGGTTCGCCCCCGCTGCGCGGTCCAGCACGGCGTCGCGGCCCTGCAGGTGCGCGGTCACGTTGCCCAGGTGCCGGAGCGACCCGCTCAGGCCGGTCACGTACCACCCGCCCCAGCGTTCGGCCAGGGGGCTTTCGTGGCCGATGAGGAAACTGCCCGCCGCGGTCAACGGTTCGCCCGTGGCGTCGGGGAACACGGAACGCACAATCAACCCGGGCCAGTGGCGGGTCAGCGCCGCCCCGTGGCACGACAGGCAATCCGGGTCGCGCTCGATGCGCATTCCTGCGCGATCCCGCGGGTCCACCCGGTAAAACGCCACCCCGAGCACCGGGTCGGTCACGGCCACCTCGATCAACCCGCCCGGCACCCAGCCGACGTAGCAATCCTCGGAGAAATAGACGGCGCGCGGCCGGCGCGGGCCGATCAACGCGCGCTGCAGGCTGGTCTTGGAAAACACCAGCACCTGCGACTCAACCGGGACCCCCAAGACGTCCAGCACCGCGCGCAGCCGGTCGCGCTCGGTGGTCCCCGGCGGCGACCACGTGCCCGCGGTCAGGCGCGCCTGCAACGCGCTCACGGCGTTGCTCGCCGGCGTGGCGGAGTACCGCAAGGGCGGCTGCTCGTACTCGGCAGGGCCTTGCGCCCACGCCACCGGCAGCGCCAGGGCCAGCCAGAATCCCCGGAGGTGCATGGGCCGGGAGCCTTGCCGGCGCGCGCGGGCTTGTCCAGCCGGCAGCCCGCCAAACCTTGATTCACGTCATTCCCCGGGCCGGCACACGCCCGGAACGCGGGCGGAAGCCATCTTCAACGCTCGATTCGCTGACCGGAGCGAGACGGGTCGGCCTTCGACCGCTCGGCGCGGCCGGACCCGGTCATGCCCGGAAGGGTGCCGGCCAGGCCGATTCGCGGTTGGGGCGCTGAAGCAGCAGTGGCGTTGGGAAGGGACGCCACGGCCGGGACGGGCTCCGTGGAGGCGGATGGCGTGGCCGCCTTTGCGACCGTTTCCGCCCGGGAGGGTGGCCGGGCCGGGAACGCCGGCCTGCGCGTCCGGAGCGCCAACGCCCCGGGTAAGGCACGGCCCGGGCCGGCGTAAGCGGGAAACGGAGCCGCCGCGGTGCGGGCACCGCCGGCCACGCCGTTGAGGGGCACGCCCGCGCTGCTGAAGAACTGTCCGGCCACGGCGTTGGCCTCGCCCATGAACGTGGGCCGCGTCACGCCGAACAAGCCGCCAGCCCCGGCGGTGGGGGTGCCGATGCCGCCCGCCCCCATGCCCACCGCGATCCCGCTGCCGGCCAGCGGCGCCACGTTCACGCGCGCGAGCGTCGGCCCGCCGTACCCACCGCCCCAACCGGACGCGGCACCGCCGCCGTACCCGGTCCCGCCGGTCCAGGGTTGTGCCAGCAACGTCGCCGTCCCGGCGAGCAGGGCGACGGTCCGGGTCAGGGAGTTTCGGAAGGTCATGGCGACAAACTCCACCCGCCGGCGCAGGACTGCAAGTGCCCGTGCGCTGCCTTCGGGTCGGCCCGGTGGTTCACGGGGTGACGGCCAGGCGTTCCTCGTGGCGCTCGGGCTTCATGAGCACGCCCTGTTCCTTGTAGGGTTTGAGGATGAAGTGGGTGGCGGTCGAGAGCACGCCCTGGATGGTCGCCAGTTTTTCCGACACAAACATCGCCACCTGGCGCAGGTCCTCGCCCTCCACCTCGACGAGCAGGTCGTAGGCCCCGGACATCAGGTAGCAACAGCGCACCTCGTTGAACCGGGCGATGCGTTCGGCGATGCGGTCAAACCCGCCCTCGCGCTCGGGGGTGATCTTGACCTCGATCACCGCGCGCACGGTGTCCACCCCCAGCTTCTCCTCGTTGAGCACCGCCCGGTAACCCAGGATGATGCCCTCGCGCTCGTAGGCCCGGATTTTCGCGATGACCTCGGCCTCGCTGAGCCCGAGCAGGGTGGCGATTTGGGCCGGGCGCAGCCGACCGTCTTCGTGCAGGAGTTTCAGGAGCGGATCCATGCCGGAACGCTAGGCCCGAGGGCCCGGTTTTGCAGCACATTTCTCGAACAGCCCGTCGGTCGCTACCCGGGGCGCCGGCGCGGGCCGGCGCCCGGTGCCGCCGGGAAAAGGATTGCCTTTCAAACCGCCGCGGCGCAAATTTGGGCAGGCTCGGAGCCAAAACGTTCTCATCCCACCTTGTTGCCATGAGCGAAGCCCTGAACCGCCGCGAGTTCCTCAAGGTAACCGCGCTGGCCGCCACCGCCGCCGCGCCCACGGCCTTGCACGCGGACCCGGTGCTCAATCTGCCCACGGACCCGTTGCCGCCGCCCCGCGCCAGCCTGCCCCAGGGCCGCATCGGCGCGCGGACCTTCAGCCGCCTGATGCTGGGCGGCAACCTCATCGGCGGCTACGCCCACGCGCGCGATCTGACCTACGTCTCCCACCTGATGAAGCGTTACAACACCGACGCCAAGATCGCGGAGACGCTCGAGCTGGCCGAGACGCACGGCATCAACGCCGTCAACAGTTGGGTCCGCGACGGCGCGGAGCACTTCGAGCGCCACTGGAAGCGCGGCGGCAAAATGCAGTGGATCGCCCAGGCCCGGCTGACCGGCGACAAGGGCATGGACCAGTTCCTCCAAGCTGCCGACCTGGGCGCGGTGGCCATTCACGCCACCGGCGACACCGCCGACGCTCTGGTCCAGCGGGGCGACCTGGACACGCTGGCCAAAACCCTGGAGGTCATCCGCGCCCGCAAGTGCCTGGCAGGCATCGGCGCGCACGGCCTGGGCACCATTGTGGCCTGCGAAAAGGCCGGCCTGAAGCCGGACTTTTACCTGAAGACCTTCCACTCCCACGACTACTACACCGCGCCCCGGCCCGACGAGACCGGTGACCTGGGCCGGTACGACAACTCCTGGTGCAAGGACCCGGAGGAGGTGGCCGAGGTCATGTTCAACGTCCGGGTGCCCTGGATCGCCTTCAAGGTCCTGGCCGCCGGGGCCATCCCGCCCGCGCGCGGCTTCCGGTATGCCTTCGAGAACGGGGCGGACTTCATCCTGGTGGGCATGTTCGACTGGCAGATCGAGGAAGATGCGCGCCTGACCCGGGAAATTCTGGCCAGCCTCAACCGCCCCCGCCCCTGGCGGAGTTGAACCGTGGTTTCCGGCCTGCCCTCCCCTGCCCCGCCGGCCCGCCCGGCCACCCCTTTGACAAGCCGCGGCCGCCTCTTTAGCGTGTCGAGCATGGAACATCTCCACGCCCCGTGGCGGATCGAATACATCCTGGCGCCCAAGCCGAAGCAGGACCGGTCGCTCTTCACCCGCATCGCCCAGTCGGACGATGACGTGGGCAACCACGTCCTGGCCCGCGGCCGGACCTGCTTTGCCGTGCTCAACACCTACCCCTACAACGGCGGCCACCTCATGGTCGTGCCCTACAAGCAAACGGCGGACTTCAACGACCTGAACGATCAGGAACTGCTCGAACTCTGGCACCTGGCCCGCCGCTGCCTCAACGCCCTCAAGCGCACCATGAACCCCGACGGCTTCAACCTCGGCATCAACCTGGGCCGCGTGGCCGGCGCCGGGATCGAGGAGCACCTCCACCTCCACGTCGTCCCCCGCTGGAACGGCGACACCAATTTCATGCCCGTGCTGGCCGACACCTCCGTGATCCCGGAAGCCCTCCAAGAAGTCGCCGCCCGCCTCCGCGCCGCCCTGGCCGAAGACCCCGCCCCGGCCCCCGCCGCCTGACATGCCCACCGAGACCCTGCATTTCGACAACCCCCGGCTCACCTCCGAACTCTTCAATCACGACGTCCGCAACCTCGCCGCCCTCGAGGCCGAGCTCGGCGTCAAGGCCGTCGCCCGCGACACCTGGATCCGCCTCGACGGTGAGGCCGAAAAAGTTGCCCACGCCCGCCGCCTCTTCCAGATGCTCGAGGGCCGGGTCAGGGCCGGCGGCGTCGTGCGCAACCAGGACTTCCTCCTGGCCCTGGGCATCCTCAAGGACGAAGGCGCCGCCGCCCTCGAGGCCCTCCAGACCGAGCGCATCCAGACCTCCCCGCGCAAGGCCGTCGTCAGCCCCAAGACCCCCGGCCAGCGCCGCTACATCGAGGCCATCCGCCGCCACGACATCACCTTCGGCCTGGGCCCGGCCGGTACCGGCAAGACCTACCTGGCCATGGCCATGGCCGCCGCCGCCCTGCGCGCCGGCCAGGTCAACCGGCTGTTGCTGACCCGCCCGGCGGTCGAGGCCGGCGAAGCCCTCGGCTTCCTGCCCGGCGACCTCCAGGAAAAACTCGCCCCCTACCTGCGCCCGCTCTACGACGCCCTGCATGACATGCTCCCGGCCGAGGACATCCAGCGGCACATGGAACGGGGCGTCATCGAAATCGCCCCCCTGGCCTACATGCGCGGCCGCACCCTCAACAACGCCTTTATCATCTTCGACGAGGCCCAGAACTCGACCGGCGAGCAGATGTTCATGTTCCTCACCCGGCTGGGCTTCAACTCGAAGGCGGTCATCACCGGCGACCTCACCCAGATTGACCTGCCCAAGAGCAAACCCTCCGGCCTGCTCGAGGCCCGCCAGGCCCTGCGCAACGTCGAGGGCATCGCCATCATCGAACTGGGCCGCAAGGACGTCGTCCGCCACCCCCTGGTCCGCCGCATCCTGGCCGCCTACGAGGAACACCGCGGCAGCCGCGAATGAGCCGCCCCCGCCTGCGGGTCTGCAATCACCAGCGCGCCGTCCGGCTCGACGGCCGGCTCCTGGGCACCCTCGGCCGGGCCGCCCTGGCCCAACCCGAACTCGCCCCGCTGGCCACCGAGGTCGAGGTGACCGTGCACCTGGTCGGCGACACCTCCATCGCACGGCTCAACCAGCGCCTCCTCGGCCACGGGGGGCCCACCGACGTGATCACCCTCGACTACGGCCCCGCCCCGGCCGGGGGTCCCGCCCCCGGCCCACGCTGCGCGGAGTTGTTCCTGGGCGTGCCCGAGGCCTATCGCCAGGCCCGCCGCTTCCGCACCAGCGGACCCGCCGAGCTGGTGCGCTACCTTGTCCACGGTCTGCTGCATCTGGCGGGACAGGACGACCTGACCCCCGCCGCGCGCCGGCGCATGAAGCGGGTGGAAGACCGGCTGGTACGGCGGCTGGCCGCGCGGTTTGACTTCGCCCGGCTGGCGGACCACCCTTCCCGCCGCGCGTGAAATCGCAGCTCCAAATCTGGCGGGCCAACTTTTTCACCGGCCTGGCGGTGGTACTGCCGGTGGTGCTCACCCTGATCATTCTCAAGTGGGGATTCGGCACCATCACCGGCATCACCGACACGCTGCTGTTCTTCGTGTCGAAGGAAATTACGCATGCCGACGGCGGCCGCGGTCCCACCTACTGGTACTGGAGCCTGGCCTCCTTCGCGCTGGCGGTGGTCCTGATTGCCGCGGTGGGTCGGGCCACGCGCTATTACGTCGGCAAACGGGTCATTTACTGGGTGGACCAACTGCTCCGGCGCGTGCCCCTGCTGAACAAGATCTACACCACCATCCAACAGGTCAACCAGGCCTTCACCTCGAGCACCCGTTCTTCCTTCAAGCAGGTCGTGCTCATCCAGTACCCCCGCCAGGGCATCTACACCATCGGCTTTCTGACCAGCGAGGAACTGCCCGAACCGGAACAGCGGGTGGGACGCGCCCTGGACGGTATTTTTGTCCCCACCACCCCCAACCCGACCAGCGGCTTCCTGATCATGGTGCCGGACGAAGACGTCATCCGGCTCAATATGTCCGTGGCCGATGGCATCAAGTACGTCATCAGCCTGGGATCAATCGTGCCGCCGACCGTGGCGGCGTCGGCCCGGCTCACCGGCCGGCTCCCCACCCCGCCCGCCACGGAGCCGCCCCGCGTCCCACCTCCCCCGACCCCGGCGCCGGTCTCATGAACGCCGAGCGCACCCCGGGCATTGTCCTGCGCGTGCGGCCGCTGACCGAGACCAGCCTCATCGTCCACTGGCTGACCGAACACCTGGGACGGCTGGCCACCGTGGCCAAGGGCGCCCGTCGCCCCAAATCCCCTTTCCGCGGCAAGCTGGACCTCTATTACGAGGCCGACCTCAGTTTCCAGCGCAGCCGTCGCTCCGATCTCCACACGCTTCGCGAGGTCGTGGTACGCGACCTCCACCCCGCCCTGCGCACCGACCTCGCCCGCCTGCGCGCCGCCGCCTACGTCACCCGGCTCCTGGAACGCACCACCGAACCCGAGGCCCCCGTACCGGAGCTTTACGTCCTGCTGCGCGATTTTCTCCGCGCCGCCACGATGCCGCTGGTTCCGCTGACCCTGGCCTTCGAGTTGAAACTGCTCACCGCCCTCGGCTTGCAACCCGATCTGGCCCGCGGCCGCCTCGGCCCGGCCGCCCAAACGGCCGCCCGCGCGCTGGCCGCCGCCCCGCTCGCGGC